>NZ_CEXBBO010000032.1:0-58642 GCF_982611455.1 Stutzerimonas sp. | reverse complement strand
CCAGCTTCCAGCTTCCAGCTTCCAGCTTCCAGCTTCCAGCTTCCAGCTTCCAGCTATTGCGCCACTTGCACCTGATTACGCCCCTCGTGCTTGGCGACATAAAGGGCCTGGTCGGCGCGCTCCAGTAGATCACTGGGCTTGGAGTGGCCATCGGTTTCGCTGATGCCGGCACTCAGCGACACGCTGAAGCTGCGCGACCCGGTATGGAAGCGCAGCGCCGAGAAGCGTTGTCGGATTTCGTCGAAGATCTGCCTGGCCTGCTCGGCGGTGCAATCAGGCAATACCGCCACGAACTCCTCGCCGCCGTAGCGGCCAAGGCTGTCGATGCGACGTAGGCGCTGGCGCAGCAGGTTGGCTAGCGAGCGAATCACGTTGTCCCCGGCTGCGTGTCCGTACTGGTCATTGACCTGCTTGAAATGATCGAGATCGATCATCACCAGGCTCGCTGGCTTGCCGTTGCGCAGCGAGCGCTGCACTTCCAGCGCCACCTGTTCTTTGATGTCGGCGTGCTTGAGCAAGCCGGTGAGGCTGTCACGCGACAGCGCCGTGCTCAGCGAGCGTGCACGTTGTGCGCGGGAAAACACCGCGGCGATCAGTGCGTTGTCGCTGATGGGTTTGGTGATGAAATCGTCGCCGGCCTTGAGCAGGGCGGCCATCTGCCGGTTGATGTCGGTTTCGGCAGACAGATAGATGATGGTCACCCGCAGCCACTCGTCGTTCAGGCGGATCATCTGCGCCAGCTCCGGGCCAGAGCACTCAGGCATGTTCACGTCGAGCAGCAGCACCTCCGGATTGAATGCGTGCATGGCCTCGAACAGCTCGCTGGGATCGCTCAAGGTCTCTACCAGCATCTGTGAGTTGCGCAGCACCAAGCTATAACGCGCGGCGAGGTCGGCATCGTCGTCGATGATCAGGATTCGGTACGGCTCGCTCAGCTGGCGGTTGAGACAGTGCTCGAGACTGTTCTCCAGCTGGGTGATATTCACTGGCCGGGTGAAATAACCCTGCGCACCGGCACGAACAGCGGCCAGCTGGCTGTCAAAGTCGATGCGGTGGCTGATCACCAGCAGAGGCAAGGGTGCCTCCAGCCGCTGCTGAAGCGCGCTCACCGCCGCTAACTCACCATCATGTTGACTGACGATCAACGCGTCCGGCAGTTGCCCGTCGAGGGCCGTTTGCAGCAACGCAATTTGCGGAAATTGCAGCACGTCATAGCCGAAATTATTCAGGGTTTGACACATTTCCTGCCCGGCATCGGAGTCGCTCTCAAGCAAATAGACGCGGCAACCGGCGTGCAATTGTTCGTGTTCGTCGGGTTGCTCAACCAGGTTCCTTCTTTCAGGTGCGCCGGTTAGCGCTTCGGCGACCAGTTGGCGGATGGCCTGGACCAATGCGGTGAGCGCCTGGCCGCTGGGTTTGGCCGCATCCAGCCAGTGATCGGTCCGCTGTTCGAGCAGTCGCGACTGCTGCCCGAGTGCGGTGAAACCGAAGGTGCCGGCCGTACCGGCCAGGCGATGCAGCCGTTCACGAATGTCGAGCACCAACGCTCGGCGCTGCTCGCGCTCACGGGTATGCTGCAGTTGCTCGGCGACTTGCTCGAGTTCCGGAAGCTCCTGCTGCAGCCGCTCGGCAAATTTATCGGTTAGTGCTTGCAACTGACGCTGCAACGCGTCGCCGTCACCACTAGTCATGCTCGGCTATCCATATTTCATTCAACTGTGCCGCCAACTGTAGGGGGTCGAAGGGTTTCTGCAAGAGCCTGCGCACGCCAAGCCGTTTCAGTTCGGCGAGATCGGCGGGCTCCTGCTGCCCCGTCAGCAGTACCACGGGCGTCTGGTGAAGGTCGACCAACAGCGAGAGCTGACGCAGCAGCTCCAGGCCGCTCATCTGCGGCAACATCACGTCTAACAGGATCATGTCCGGAGCGAATTGCTGGACCTGGTTCAGCGCATCCTGGCCAGAAGCGCAGCTGAGCACATGGAAGCCGCCGAGCTTCTCCAGGGCGATGCGGGTCACCACCTGGATCGATGGCACATCCTCGACATGCAGGATGCGCAGCAGGGGTCTCACGGTTGCCGCTCGTCGGCGGGCTCGCAAGGCAGCTCGAACCAGAAACAGGCACCTTCGCCCGGTGTCGAATCGAAACCGATCTGTCCGTCCATATGCTCGATCAACTCCTTGCTGATGGCCAGCCCGAGGCCGGTGCCGCCTTGTTGGCGAGTATCCGACGAGTCCGCCTGGGCGAACTTGCTGAATATCCGTTCGCGGAACGCCTCGGTAATCCCCGGCCCCTTGTCGCGAACGCTTACGCGTACTCGGCGATCGCCCACCGCTTCGCCCCACAGCTCGATGATTTCGCCGGACGGTGAAAATTTAGATGCGTTGGACAGCAGATTGCTCAGTACCTGTTCCAAACGCATCGTATCGACGTTGATCAACACCGCCGGGCACGCGCCCAGCTCGATGCTGACAGTGTAGCTGTCGGCGTAGCCCTGATTGCTGCGAAGCGCCTGTTCGAGCAGCGGCTGCAGCGGCTGCTTCTCCAGCTCGAAGCGCATCTTGCCGGCGTAGAGCTTGTCGATGTCCAGCAGGTCGTCGATCAGCGCGCTCAGGCGCTTACTGTTCTGGTGGGCGATATCCAGCAGCTCCTGCAAGTGTTTGGGCACTTCGCCCATCACCTGTCCGCAGATCAGCCCCAGCGAAGCGGTAATGGAGGTCAACGGCGTGCGCAGCTCATGACTGACGGTGGAGACGAATTCGCGCTGGAGAGTCTCGATCCTCTTGCGTTCGGTGATGTCATGCAGCACCACCACAGCGCCGCTCTGCTGGCCCTTGGAGGCGTACATCGGATCGGCGTTGGCCAGCACGTGCCGTGTCGTGCCGTGAGCCACGATGGTCATCTCAGCGTTGCGGATGTGCTCGCCGCGAAGGGCACGCATCAGCGGAACCTCTTCCAGCGGCATCGGCGTCACGCCGTCGGCGTGGAAGAGGTTGTAGACGGCCGGCCAGTGTTCCGGTGGCAGCTGTTGGGCATCGAGGCCGTGCCAGAGCCGAGCGGTGTTGTTGAACAGGGTCAGATTGCCTTCGGCGTCGCAGGCGACAACGGCTTCGGACAAGGCTTCGAGCAAACGCCGGTTGATTTCCTGCTGCTTGTCCAGCTCGAGCTGCTCGGCCTTGCGCTCGGTGATGTCGGTCACCAGACCATGCCAGAGCACGGAGCCATCGGCCTGGCGCATCGGCGTCGCACGCGCTTCGACCCAGATGATCCCTTTGCGCGGATGGTCGATGCGATGCTCGAAATGCCAGGGCGTCAGGGTGGCAGCGGCGTGTCTGATACTTGCCAGCACGTGCTCTCGGTCATCCAGATGAACCCGCGTGTAGATCGGGCCGATGCTCGGTGCCATTTCGGCGGCGCTCAGGCCATAGATATCCTCGACGCCTTCGCTGAGGTAGGGAAAGGAACTGCTGCCGTCGGGTCGCCAGCAGAACTGGAACAGCAGGCCTGGCACCTGTGCGGCGATCTGCTGCAGACGCAACTGCAGATGCTCCTGGTGGGCCAGATCATAGGCGCTGACGATATAACCACGGAGCAGCTCGTATTCATCGTGGATCGCCGAGACGTTCAGCAGGACCGGCACGCTGTCGCCGTTTCGATGCAGCAGGCGCCACTCACGCATCTCTCGTCGCCCCTCGAGCAGCGGCGCGATGAGCACGGCGAATCCCGGCTCGATGGTCTCGCCCAGTTCGTTGCTGAGGATGGCGGCGCGCCGGGCCAAGGCTTCTGGAGGGAATAGAGCCGAGGTCAGTGGATGGCCGACCAGCATCTGCTCGGAGTAGCCGAACAGGCGTTCGGCGGTCGGGTTGACGCCTGAGATGAGTCCTTCAGCGGTGGTCACCAGCATGGCGCTCGCGGCGCTGTTGAGCAGGGCCTGGTGCAGCGCCGCCTGTTCCACGTAGCGGTGCGCCTGAAGTCGTCCTTCGAAGAGTCGCATGATTTGCCGGCTCAGACGCACCAGCGCCTCGCGCTGCGCGTCGCTGAGTTGCCGTGGCTGGCGGTCGATTACGCAGAGGGTGCCGAGGTTGTAGCCATCCGGCGAAGTCAGTGGAGCACCGGCATAGAAGCGGATGCCGGGGTCGCCAGTCACCAGCGGATTGTCGAGAAAGCGCTGGTCCTGTTGCGTGTCGGTGACCTCGAAGACGCCCTGGCCTTCGATGGCGTGGGTGCAGAAGGAGATCTCCCGCGGGGTTTCGTTGACGTCCAGGCCGACGCGGCTTTTGAACCATTGGCGACGCTCATCGACCAGCGAGATGAGTGCGATAGGGGTGCCGCAAATATGCGAGGCTAGGTGGGTAAAATCGTTGAAAGTGGACTCATCGGGCGTGTCGAGGATCTCGTAGCGCAGCAGCGCGGCGAGTCGGGACAATTCGCGGGTTGGCGGAGGGGAGGATGCCCGCATCGCTTTCGGTGAATCCATCTGGCTGGCCTATCTCGCTGGGTTGAAGGGCTGGTTGCTGCGGCCTACTGGCGGCTGGCTTCCCAGATTGCCTGGATCTGGCTGGCCAGGCGCATCGGATCGAACGGCTTGACGATCACGTCACGCGCGCCCAGGCCACGCAGGTGCTCGATTTCGCCGGGCTGGACCTTCGCAGTCATGAACGCCACCGGCACCTGTGCCAGATCGATCCGCTCGCTGAGCCTGGTCAGGGTTTCCGTACCGCCCATGCCGGGCATCATCACATCAAGCAGAATGAAATGCGGGTCGAACCGTTCGGCCTCTTCCAGCGCCTGTAGGCCGGACGAGCAAGACAGCACCTGATAACCGCCGATTGCCTCCAGCGCGACTTTTACAACGGCCTGGATGGACGGATCGTCCTCGACATGCAGAATCCGTTTCAGCTCGATCATGCGTTGCCTCCATCGACAGGTGTTTTCAATCGGTCGAAAGTGGGCAGTTTGCCAGCTTGTCCGGCTGCTGACGCATCGTTCGACGAAAATACCCCACCGACACATGCCGCGACAGACTCCGGCGTTTGTCGTTCAAGTTCGACTTTTGTCCCAGGCGATAATTCTCAACCTGACAAGGGTGCAGCTGCATTCACCCGTCCGGTCAGACGTTCCGTGGCGTCCGTCGATAAACCATGCTGTGCGACGGGCGGGTGCGGCAATGCGTCGCCGTGAGAAGATAATGTCGTTGGGCCGGCACCTGCCGACCATGGTTCCTCTCACTGCGAGGCTGCAGCACTATGTGGTACACCGGTTTTCTCGATCTCTCTGCCTGGCAGGTGGTTGCGGTCACCTTGCTTATGACGCACGTGACCATTGTCGCCGTCACCGTCTACCTGCACCGTTATTCGGCACATCGCTCGCTCGAGCTGAACGCCGGGCTCAAGCACTTTTTCCGTTTCTGGCTGTGGCTGACCACGGCAATGAACACCCGCGAATGGACTGCGATTCACCGCAAGCACCACGCCAAATGCGAAACCCCCGATGATCCGCACAGCCCGGTACAGAAGGGGTTGATGACCGTTCTGCGTAAAGGCGCCGAGCTCTATCAGGAAGAATCCAAAAATCCCGAAACGCTGCGCATCTACGGCAAGAACTGCCCGGACGACTGGATCGAGCGCAACCTTTACTCGCGCTTCCCCAATCTCGGCATCGTGCTGATGCTGGGCCTCGACCTGGCGCTGTTCGGCATTATCGGTCTGAGCGTCTGGGCGGTGCAGATGATCTGGATCCCGTTCTGGGCCGCCGGAGTGGTCAACGGGTTGGGCCATGCGGTGGGCTATCGCAACTTCGAGTGCCGCGACGCGGCGACCAATCTGGTGCCGTGGGGCATCCTCATCGGCGGCGAAGAGCTGCATAACAACCACCATACCTATCCGAATTCGGCCAAGCTGTCGGTACGCAAGTGGGAATTCGACATGGGCTGGGCCTGGATCAAGCTATTCAGCCTGTGCGGGCTGGCGAAGGTGAGCCGCACCGCGCCCATCGCGCACCGAGTCACGCCCAAGCATCAGCTGGACATGGACAGCGCCATGGCGATTCTCAACAACCGTTTCCAGATCATGGCGCAGTACCGCAAGCTGGTGATCAAGCCGCTGGTACGCCTGGAATTACAGCGCGCCGATGCGTCGGTACGCCACCAGTTCCGCCGTGCTAAGCGCCTGCTGGCGCGAGAACCGAGCCTTTTGCAGCATGAGCAACAGGCACGCATCGCGGTGATACTCGAGCAGAGCCACTCGCTGCGGGTGATCTACGAGCAGCGCCTGGCCTTGCAGCAAATCTGGACGCGTACCAGCGCCAACGGCCACGACATGCTCGCCGCGATCAAACAGTGGGTGCAGGACGCCGAAACCAGTGGTATTCAGTCGCTACGTGAATTCGCCGATCACCTGAAAACCTACTCGCTCAGGCCAGCCATTGCCCACGCGTGACCTTTTATCGGCGCGACCATCGGCTGGCGCGCCGTCTGGAACTTTGCTCAACCGGCACTCTCTGAACTGCAATCTAGTGCTATGGCGACAGTTGCTCAGCGGGTCTCCGCCGGTGCCTGACGCTCTTTTTGGAACGCAGGTATGAATCTGGTGAAGCAGCGAAGCGACACGGGGGTCGGCATTCTTCCTCCGACCGAGGCGCAGACCCTTTTGGCGTTGATGCATGCCCGCGCCGAGGCCGATCGTCTGAGCGAGCGCGAGCAGCTGTTCAGCACACTGATGGGCGCGGTCAATGCGGTGCTTTGGGCCTTCGATTGGCAGGCCCAGCAGATGATTTACGTCAGTCCCGCCTACGAGCAGATTTTCGGCCGCTCCGCCGCGCTGCTGCTGTCGGACTTCGGCGAATGGCGCAACAGCATCTATCCGGACGACCTGGAATACGCGCAGAAGAGCATGCTAGACGTGCTCGACAAGGGTGCGGTCGAGGAGCGTGAGTACCGCATCATTCGCGCTGACGGGCAGCTGCGTTGGCTCAGCGACAAGTGTTTTATCGCGCGCAACGCAGACAGCTCGCACGGGCCGATCATCGTCGGCATTGCCGAAGACATCACCGAAAAGAAGCAGCTCGAAGGTGAGTTGCAACGTCTGGCCACCATTGATGTACTGACCCAGAGCAGCAATCGCCGGCACTTCTTCGAATGCGCCCAGCGCGAATTCGACCTGGCCCGGCAGTACGCCGCGCCGCTGGCGTTCCAGCTGCTGGACATCGATGATTTCAAGCGGATCAACGATACCCACGGTCATCAGATGGGCGACCAGGTACTGCAGCGCGTCGCCCAGTGCGGCTCGTCCGTGTTGCGCCGCGGCGACTTGTTCGGACGCATCGGTGGCGAGGAATTCGCGCTGCTGCTACCAGGCTGTCAGCCGGACCTCGCCGAGCAGATCGCCGAACGCTTGCAGCGAGAGATCCAGCGTCTGGTCTTCTCCAGCCCGGACGGACATCGTTTCGGCGTCACCGTCAGCCTCGGCGTGACTTACCTCAGGGCCAGCGATCCGGATCTCAGCTCGCTTTTTGCGCGCGCCGATGCGGCGATGTATACCGCCAAGCGTCTGGGCAAGAATCAGGTGATCGTCGCCTGACGCTATCCATCACCTACAAAAAAACCGCGGCGTAGCCTGAGGCTCGCCGCGGTTTTTCGTTTGGCTGAGACACTCAACCTTTGTGAGTCAATGTCGCGATCGGTTGCTGCTGGGTAATGCAATGGATATTGCCGCCACCCAGGAGAATTTCCCGGCCGGGTACCATCACCACCTGATGCTGTGGAAACAGTCTGGTGAGAATCGCCTCGGCTTCAATATCCAGCGGATCGTCGAAAGACGGCGCGATGATGCCCCCATTTACGATCAGGAAATTGACATAGCTGCCGGCCAGGCGGATCGATGGATCGCGTGGCTGGCTGCCGACCAGCGGGACCACGCCGGCGCATTCTTCCTCGGTGGCGTGCAGGGGGCCTGGGATCGGCATCTTGTGCACGACTAGCTGGCGATCCCAGGCATCGCGTGCCTGCTCAAGCACCTGCATGGCAGCCTGGCAGCGTTGGTAGTTGGGGTTGTCGCGATCATCGGTCCAGGCCAGCAGCACTTCGCCGGGACGCACGAAGCAACAGAAGTTATCGACGTGACCGTCGGTCTCATCGTTGTACAGGCCGTGCGGCAGCCAGATCACTTTGTCGATCGCCAGGTAATCGGCAAGGATCGCTTCGATCTGTTCGCGAGATAGATGCGGATTGCGGTTGCGGTTGAGCAGGCACTCTTCGGTGGTGATCAGCGTACCTTCGCCGTCGGCATGGATCGAGCCGCCTTCGAGCACGAAGCCTTCGGTGCGGTAGCGATCACAGCGCTCGATTTCGAGGATCTTCTGCGCAACCGCGTCGTCGCGTTGCCACTCGCTGTAGAGCCCGCCTTCCAGCCCGCCCCAGGCGTTGAAGGTCCAATCGACACCGCGCAGCCCGCCTTTGCCGTTGATTACAAAGGTGGGGCCGGTGTCGCGCACCCAGGCGTCATCGGTGCTGATTTCCACCACGCGAATGCGCGGATCGTCCAGCTGAGCGCGTGCCATCTGGTATTGCTCGGCGGTGGCGCAGACCGTAACCGGCTCGAAGCGGGTAATCGCCTTGGCGACTGCGGTAAACGCTGCCTGTGCCGGCGTGCCCTGGTCGCGCCAGTTGTCCGGACGCTGCGGCCAGACCATCCAGGTTTGGCTGTGCGGCGCCCATTCGGCAGGCATGTGATAGTCGTCGGCACGCGGCGTAGTTTTGAGAGTGGTCATCGGTATTTTCCGTAGAGTGCGCTGCCTGTAGCGAACTTGCTCGCCATGCGGCCTTCAGCGCCGCTCGCGAGCAAGCTCACTCCTACGATGGATATGTCAAAAAAATGCTCGGTCAGGACTCCAGCGAGCCATCCAGCGTCTTGATCGGGCTGTACAGGTTCGGTCGGCGATCGCGGAACACGCCCCAGGCGCTGCGGATGTGCTCTAGCTTGTCCAGGTCGAATTCGTGCACCAGCACGCCTTCGCTGGTTTCGTCCATTTCTTCGACCTTGGCGCCAAACTGGTCGGCGATGAACGAAGATCCATAAAAGGTGATGTCGTAGCCGTCCTGCTCTTCGGTGCCGATGCGATTGCTGGCGATCAGCGGCATCAGGTTGGCGCCGGCGTGACCTTGTTGGACGCGTTGCCAGTGGTCGCGCGAGGTGATGTTCGGGTCATGCGGCTCGCTGCCGATCGCGGTCGGGTAGAACAGCAGCTCGGCACCCATCAGCGCCATGCTGCGGGCGGTTTCAGGGAACCACTGGTCCCAGCAGATCGCCACACCGATTTTGGCATAGCGGGTATTCCAGACCTTGAAGCCGGTGTCGCCGGGGTTGAAGTAATACTTCTCGTGATAGCCGGGACCGTCCGGGATGTGGCTTTTGCGGTAGACGCCGAGCATCTTGCCGTCGGCATCGATGATGGCGATGGAGTTGAAACGCGCGCGACCGGCAACTTCGAAGAAGCTGATCGGCAGTACCACCTGCAACTCGGCGGCGACCTTCTGGAAGTGCTGAATGGCCGGATTTTGCTCGACAGAAGTGGCCAGTTGCAGGTATTCGGGATTCGGCTTCTGGCAGAAGTAGGGCGTCTCGAACAGCTCCTGAATCAGGATGATCTGTGCACCCTTGGTGGCCGCTTCACGGACCAGCTTGTCGGCATTGGCGATGTTGGCGTCGCGATCCCAGGAACAAGCCATCTGGGTGGCGGCGACGGTGACGATACGGGACATGGCGGCCTCGAAAAAGATTGGCTTATAAAAGTGGATCGATTTTACGCGATGGGGTTCGCTGAGGCCTGGAAAAGACGACGACAGCGCTGGAGGCAGGAAGGCTGGACGAAAAAGCTGCGCTGGGCGTGGGGTGGGGTCGGGCGGCTTTCCGCTTCAGCCACCATTGCCGCACTTGGTGGGCTGAAGCCCACCCTACGATTCACAGCCTTCAGCGTCATAGCTGCCCAACGTTCCCAAGACATAGGCAATCACCACACCGTCCCGCCTCCCGCGCTTTTTTCGGTTTTCCAGCCGTTAAACCGTATGCAGATACCAGTTGTATTCGAGGTCGGAGATCGAGTGTTCGAACTCGGCCAGCTCGCTTTCCTTACAGGCGACGAAGATATCGATGTAGGTGGAGTCGATGTAGCGCGCCATGATTTCGCTGTCATCTAGCTCGCGCAAGGCGTCGCGCAGGTTGGTCGGCAGGCTCTGTTCGACTTGCTCGTAGGAGTTGCCTTCGATCGGCTCGTCCGGTGCGATCTTGTTGGTCAGGCCGTGGTGGATACCGGCCAGCACGCTGGCCAGCAGCAGATAGGGGTTAGCGTCGGCGCCGGCCACGCGGTGTTCGATGCGCACCGAGTCCGAGCTCTCGGTCGGCACTCGCAGCGCTACGGTGCGGTTGTCCAGGCCCCAACACGGCGCGTTGGGCACATAGAATTGCGCGCCGAAACGGCGATAAGAGTTCACGTTGGGGCAGAGGAAGGCCATCGATGCGGCCATTGTCTGCTGGATCCCGCCGATGGCATGACGCAGCGTTTCGCTTTCCAGCGGTTTGTCGGTGGCGAAGATATTGTTGCCATTCTTGTCGAGCAGCGAAATGTGCACGTGCAGCCCGTTGCCGGCCTGGCCTGGATAGGGCTTGGCCATGAAGGTGGTATCCATCTCATGGTCGTAGGCGATGTTCTTGATCAGGCGCTTGAGCAGCACCGCGTAGTCGCACGCTTTGATCGGATCGGCGACGTGATGGAGGTTGACCTCGAACTGCGCCGGGGCGCTTTCCTTGACGATGGCATCGGCGGGAATGCCCTGTTCCTTGGCGCCCTCGAGGACGTCCTGCAGACAGTCGACATATTCGTCGAGGTCATCGATCAGATAGACCTGGGTGGAATGCGGGCGTTTGCCAGAGATCGGTGAGCGCGGCGGTTGAGGCCGGCCGTTCACGTTCTCCTGGTCGATCAGGTAGAACTCCAGTTCGAACGCGGCGCAGATGGTCAGATCCAGCTCGTCGAACTTGCTCACCACCTGGCGCAGCACTTCGCGCGGATCGGCGAAGAACGGCGAGCCGTCGCGCTCATGCATGGTCATCAGCAACTGCGCGGTGGGGCGCTTCTGCCAGGGTTCGTTGCTCAGGGTGTTGGGAATGGGGAAGCAGGTCCGGTCCGAGTCACCGATGTCCATGCCCAGCCCGGTGCTTTCCACGGTGATGCCGTTGATATCGAGGGCGAACAACGAGGCGGGCAGATTGATACCCTTTTCATAAACCTTATGCAGACTGGCGCGTTCGATGCGCTTGCCACGAACGACACCGTTCATGTCTGCGATCAGTAGGTCGACGTACTGGACCTCCGGGTGTTCCTTGAGAAATGCGTTCGCTTCGTTGAGCTGAACGGCACGCGGCTGCGGGAGCATGATGAAGCACCTTAATTGTTAAAAATTTCAATCATCAGACAGCTTGCCTTGGAGTCAATCGAAAACCTTTGTCGGTGTCAATAGCGCTTAAAAAGCGCCACGAAGGCCCGCTTTGGGCACTTTTGGGGCATTCGAGGCCGTTACCAAGATGAGCGACCGCGACTTTGCGTTCAAGATTTCGTCGGCTATTGTCTATAAAAACGAACAAGACTAATCTCCGACGAGCCCCATCCGGAAAGACGAGTATCCCATGCCTCGCGTGCCATTGATCGGCGTTTCCGCCTGTACCAGGCAGATCGGCCACCACAACTTTCACATTGCCGGCGATAAGTACCTGCGAGCGGCGGCAGTCGCAGGTATACCGCTGGTCATTCCAGCGCTCGGTGATCTGATCGACCCCGCTGCTCTTCTAGATAGCGTAGACGGCCTGCTCTTTACTGGCTCGCCCTCCAATGTTGAACCTCATCATTACGGCGGACCGGCCAGCGCCGAGGGCACGCCGCATGATCCTTCGCGTGACCGCCTGACGCTGCCACTGATTCGTGCGGCGGTGGAAGCCGGCATTCCGGTATTCGGTGTCTGTCGCGGCTTCCAGGAAATGAACGTGGCCTTCGGCGGCAGCCTGCATCAGAACGTGCACGAGGTTGGTCCTTATGCGGATCATCGCGAGCGCGCCGACGATCCGCTGGATGTGCAGTACGGTCTCAGCCATCCGCTACATATACAGCCTGGCGGGTTACTAGAACGCCTCGGGTTGCCGGCGCAGATCGAGGTGAATTCGGTGCACGGCCAAGGTGTCGAACGGCTCGGTAACGGGCTGCGCATCGAGGCGCTGGCCCCGGACGGGCTGATCGAAGCCTTTTCCGTCGAGGCCGCGCGCACCTTCGCGCTTGGCGTGCAGTGGCATCCAGAGTGGAAGGTGCATGAATACCCGCATTACCTGGCGCTGTTTCAGGGCTTTGCCCAAGCTTGCCAGGAACGCGCCGAGCGGCGCTAAGCCGGCACGGTGCTCGTCTCAATAATCCCGAGGTCGATATGTCCAGCAAGCTCGACCAGCTCACCGGCTGGCTGAAAGAACGCAAGATCACCGAGGTGGAATGCCTGATCAGCGACCTGACCGGCATCGCCCGCGGCAAAATTTCTCCTACCAACAAGTTCCTCGACGAGAAGGGCATGCGCCTTCCTGAGAGCGTGCTGTTGCAGACGGTTACCGGCGACTACGTCGAGGATGACATTTACTACGAGCTGCTCGACCCGGCGGACATCGACATGTTCTGCCGGCCCGATCCCGATGCGGTGTTTCTCGTGCCTTGGGCGATCGAGCCCACCGCCCAGGTGATTCACGACACCTACGACAAGATGGGCAACCCCATCGAGATTTCGCCGCGCAACATACTCAAACGTGTGCTGAAGATGTATGCCGACAAGGGTTGGCAGCCCATCGTCGCGCCGGAGATGGAGTTCTACCTGACCAAGCGCTGCGAAGACCCGGACCTGCCGTTCCAGCCGCCGATTGGCCGTTCGGGCCGTCAGGAAACCGGGCGGCAGTCGTTTTCCATCGACGCGGCCAACGAGTTCGATCCGCTGTTCGAGGACATGTACGACTGGTGCGAGGCGCAGGGGCTCGATCTGGATACGTTGATCCACGAAGAAGGCACCGCGCAGATGGAAATCAACTTCCGTCACGGCGAGGCGCTGCATCTGGCCGATCAGATTCTGGTGTTCAAGCGGACCATGCGTGAGGCTGCACTCAAGCACAACGTCGCCGCCACCTTCATGGCTAAGCCCATGACGGGAGAGCCGGGCAGCGCCATGCACCTGCACCAGAGCGTGATCGACGAAACCGGGCGCAACATTTTTTCCAACCCAGACGGCACCATGAGCCAGCTGTTCCTGCACCACGTCGGTGGCCTGCAGAAATACATCCCCGAGCTGCTGCCGCTGTTTGCGCCGAACGTGAACTCCTTCCGCCGATTCCTGCCGGATACCTCGGCTCCGGTGAACGTCGAGTGGGGCGAAGAGAACCGTACCGTGGGCCTGCGTGTGCCGGACTCCGACCCGCAGAACCGTCGCGTCGAGAACCGGCTGCCAGGCGCCGATGCCAATCCCTATCTGGCTATCGCTGCGAGCCTGCTATGCGGCTATATCGGCATGATCGAAGAGCTGACGCCAAGCCAGCCGGTCAAGGGTCGTGGCTATGAACGACGCAACCTCCGCCTACCGTTGACGCTCGAAGCAGCGCTGGAGCGCATGGAGAATTGCCGGGAGCTGGAGAAGTATCTGAGCCCGAAATTCATCACCGGCTATGTCGCGGTCAAGCGTGCCGAACAGGAGAACTACCATCGGGTGATCAGCTCGTGGGAGCGCGAATTTCTGATGTTGTCGGTGTAGGCGGAAAGGCCGAAAAAGCGCTACAGGCTACAGGCTACAGGCTGGAAGCAGAGCAGGAAGCTGGAAGCTGGAAGGCACGCCTTAGCAAGCTCCCTCTCCCCTTTGGGGAGAGGGTTGGGGTGAGGGGTGTTTGCAACGGCGGGCACCATAAAACCATTCAAAACGAGGTGACTGATGAGCGATTCGCAAACCCTGCATTGGCAAGCCCTGAGCCGCGACCATCATCTGCCGCCGTTCACTGACTTCAAGGCGCTGAACGCCAAGGGCACGCGCATCATCACCCGCGGCGAGGGCGTCTATCTGTGGGATAGCGAGGGACATAAAATCCTCGACGCGATGGCCGGGCTCTGGTGCGTCAACCTTGGCTATGGGCGCGAAGAGCTGGTCGAAGCGGCGACTCGGCAAATGCGTGAACTGCCGTACTACAACCTGTTCTTCCAGACTGCGCATCCCCCGGCCCTGGCACTGGCTAAAGCCATCGCCGAGATCGCACCGGACGGCATGAACCATGTCTTCTTCACGGGCTCGGGATCGGAAGCCAACGACACCGTGCTGCGCATGGTGCGCCATTACTGGGCAATCAAGGGCCAGCCTTCGAAGAAGGTCGTGATTGGCCGCTGGAACGGTTACCACGGCTCGACCATCGCCGGTGCCAGCCTGGGCGGTATGAAAGCCATGCACGAGCAGAGCGACGGCCCCATTCCTGGCATCGAGCACATCGACCAGCCCTACTGGTTCGGCGAAGGCGGAAATTTCGAGCCGGAGGAGTTCGGCGTGCGCGTAGCCGAGCAGCTGGAGCGCAAGATTCTCGAAGTCGGCGAAGACAAGGTGGCCGCCTTCATCGCCGAACCGATCCAGGGCGCGGGCGGCGTGATCATTCCGCCGGACAGTTACTGGCCGAAGATTCGCGAGATCCTCGCCCGCTACGACATCCTTTTTATCGCCGACGAAGTCATCTGCGGCTTTGGCCGTACCGGTGAATGGTTCGGCAGCGACTATTACGGCAACGCGCCGGATCTGATGCCCATCGCCAAAGGCCTGACCTCCGGTTATTTACCCATGGGCGGCGTGGTGGTGCGCGACGAAGTGGTGCACACACTCAACGAAGGCGGCGAGTTCTATCACGGCTTCACCTACTCAGGGCATCCGGTGGCGGCGGCCGTGGCGCTGGAGAATATTCGCATCCTGCGCGAGGAAAAGGTGGTCGAGCGGGTCAAGACGAAGACGGCACCCTATTTGCAATCCCGCTGGCGAGAGCTGGGCGAGCACCCATTGGTGGGTGAGGCACGCGGCGTGGGCATGCTCGGCGCGCTGGAATTGGTGAAGAACAAGAAAACCCGCGAGCGCTTCGCCGATCCGGGCGTTGGCATGCTCTGTCGCGAGCACTGTTTCCGCAACGGGTTAGTGATGAGGGCGGTGGGCGACACCATGATCATTTCACCGCCGTTGGTGATAAACGAAGAGCAGATCGACGAGCTGATCGGCAAGGTTCGGCAATGCCTGGATGCAACCGCCAAGGACGCTTTGGCTTGACCCGCGAGGGTGTTGGTCGCGGCGCTCTCCGGGCGGTATGTACTAATGTTACGAACGTGCGTGCGAAGCTCGTTCGGGTTGTTGAAAAACAGCCATCGACCTTGCCAGACTGCGCGCGTGCTTTGGCCTGACTTACCGAGGGGTGTGTCGATGCCGGCACAGCCACTTAGCTGCCCAGGCGCGGTGGGATGGCGATCGCCATCTCAGCGTGACCTGTCCCTAGCCCCGACATAAACGATGACAACAGGAGCTGCACGGATGAAACCCTTTGCCAAGACCTTACTTGCGATGACGCTGGCTGGCGCGGTCGCCGGCGCTGCGCAGGCCGAAGACAAAGTACTGCACGTTTACAACTGGTCCGACTATATCGCCGAAGACACCTTGGAAAACTTCACCAAGGAAACCGGCATCAAGGTGGTCTACGACGTCTTCGACAGTAACGAAGTGCTGGAAGCCAAATTGCTCGCCGGCAGCTCCGGTTATGACGTGGTAGTTCCGTCGAACCCTTTCCTGGCCAAGCAGATCAAGGCCGGTGTGTTCCAGAAGCTCGACAAGAGCAAGCTGCCGAACTGGGAAAATCTCGACAAGGACCTGCTCAAGGCGTTGCAGCCGAGCGATCCGGGCAACCAGTACGCCGTGCCCTACATGTGGGGCACCATCGGCATCGGCTACAACCCGGAGAAGGTCAAGGCAGTCTTGGGTGAAGACGCGCCGGTCGATTCCTGGGATCTGGTGTTCAAGCCCGAAAATATGGAAAAGCTGAAGGCGTGCGGCGTGTCCTTCCTCGATTCGCCGACTGAAATTCTTCCGGCTGCGCTGCACTATCTCGGTTATAAGCCCGACACCACCAAGTCGGACGAGCTGAAGAAGGCCGAAGATCTGTTCATGCAGATCCGTCCGAACGTCGCTTATTTCCATTCCTCCAAATACATCTCGGACCTGGCCAACGGCAACGTCTGCGTCGCCATCGGCTATTCGGGCGATATCTACCAGGCCAAGGCGCGCGCCGAGGAAGCGGGCAACCAGGTCACCGTCAAATACAACATTCCCAAGGAAGGCGCAGGCACTTTCTTCGACATGCTGGCCGTACCGGCCGATGCGAAGAATGTCGACAGTGCGCACGTATTTCTTAACTACCTGATGAAGCCCGAGGTGATGGCATCCATTACCGACTACGTGCAATTCCCCAATGGCAACGCGGCGGCCACCCCGCTGGTGGATGAAGCGATCCGCACCGACCCAGGCATCTATCCGAGCCAGGCCGTGCTGCAAAAGCTCTACACCTTCCCGGACCTGGACCCCAAAACCCAGCGGACCATGACCCGCAGTTGGACCAAGATCAAGTCGGGCCGTTGATGCTCAAACCGTCTCGCCAGGCCTTTGGGCCTGTGCGAGTCGACGCCGGCGGCACGGCCGTCGGCCACGCGAGGATGCTTTATACGGACACGCATTTCTGGCCTGCGATTTCGTTGCGCTGTAGTCCCCTTCGAGCATGACTGCATCGCTATTGGCATCTTGCCAGTTGATTTTTAAAGGTTTTTCCAATAAACAGCCCGCCTTTGCCCGCAGGCACGCGAGCGGTCTGTAACAAGAGGACAATTCCATGCGTTCGACACTGAAGTCGCTCATCATCGCCGCCGCCGTCAGCGGTGCCGCCACCGCCCAGGCCGCCACCGTGCATATCTACAACTGGTCGGATTACATCGGTGAAACGACGCTGGAAGAATTCGAGAAGGAGACCGGCATCAAGCCCGTCTACGATGTCTTCGATTCCAACGAAACCCTAGAGGGCAAATTGCTCGCTGGCCGCACCGGCTACGACGTGGTGGTGCCTTCCAACCATTTTCTCGGTAAGCAGATCCGCGCCGGCGCCTTTCAGAAGCTGGACAAGAGCAAACTGCCGAATTGGAAGAATCTTGATCCGGCGTTGCTCAAGCAGCTGGAAAAGAACGATCCGGGCAATGCCTACGCCGCGCCTTATCTCTGGGGCACCAATGGCATCGGCTATAACGTCGAGAAGGTGACCGCTGCGCTGGGTATCGAAAAGGTCGATTCCTGGGCCGTGCTGTTCGAGCCGGAAAACGCCAAGAAGCTCGCCGGTTGCGGCATCGCGTTTCTCGATTCGGCCGATGAAATGATCCCGGCCGTGCTTAACTACCTGGGGCTGGACCCCAACAGCGAAAACCCGGACGACTACGCCAAGGCCGAGGCCAAGCTGCTCGAAGTGCGCCCTTACGTGCGGTATTTCCATTCGTCCAAATACATTTCGGACCTGGCCAACGGCAATATCTGTATCGCCGCCGGGTTCTCCGGTGACATCTTCCAGGCTGCGGCCCGCGCCGACGAGGCAGGTAAGGGCATCGACATCGCTTATTCGATTCCCAAGGAAGGCGGCAACCTTTGGTTCGACATGCTGGCCATCCCGGCGGATGCACAGAATGTCGACGAAGCCCACACGTTCATCAACTACTTACTGAAGCCGGAGGTGATCGCTTCGGTCAGTGACTATGTCGGTTACGCCAATCCCAACCTCGAGGCCGGCGAGCTCATGGATCAGGAAGTGCGTAACGACGCTTCGGTCTACCCGCCGCAGGAGGTGCTGGACCGGCTGTACGTGTCGGCTGAATTGCCGCCGAAGGTGATGCGCCTGATGACCCGCACCTGGACGAAGGTCAAGTCCGGTCAATAGCGACACCGGGCGAGGCGGTGCCGGTATCGGCCAGCCGCCTCGCCTTTTCAAAATGCCATTTCCCGGCGCCGTCCGGGCCCATTTTTTCAATCGGGAGTTCGCGCATGGCCGTTGCCTCCAGCGCCTACAAAAAGGCCCTCACCGGTGAGAGCCAGAACAAGCAGGTGCTGCTGAAGATCGACCGCGTCACCAAGAAGTTCGACGAAACGGTGGCGGTCGATGATGTCTCGCTGAGCATCCACCAGGGCGAGATTTTCGCGCTGCTGGGTGGTTCTGGCTCGGGTAAGTCCACACTGCTGCGCATGCTCGCGGGATTCGAGCGACCCACCGAGGGTCGCATTTTCCTCGACGGTCAGGACATCACCGACATGCCGCCCTATGAGCGGCCGATCAACATGATGTTCCAGTCCTATGCGCTGTTCCCGCACATGACCGTGGCGCAGAACATCGCCTTCGGCCTCAAGCAGGACGGCTTGTCCAAGGACGAGGTGCAGACGCGGGTCGAGGAAATGCTGACCCTGGTGCAGATGAGCCAGTACGCCAAGCGCAAGCCGCATCAGCTTTCCGGCGGCCAACGACAGCGTGTGGCCTTGGCCCGTTCGCTGGCAAAACGTCCGAAACTATTGTTGCTCGACGAGCCCATGGGCGCGCTGGACAAGAAGCTGCGCTCGCAGATGCAGCTGGAATTGGTGCAAATCATCGAGCGCGTCGGGGTGACCTGCGTGATGGTCACACACGATCAGGAAGAAGCCATGACCATGGCCGAGCGCATCGCCATCATGCATCTCGGTTGGATCGCCCAGGTTGGTAGCCCGATGGATATCTACGAGACTCCGGCGAGCCGGCTGGTCTGCGAATTCATCGGCAACGTTAATTTGTTCGATGGTGAGTTGATCGAAGACGTCGAGGATCACGCGGTGATCGCCTGTCCAGGCCTGGAGAACCCGATCTATGTCGGCCATGGCATCAGCACCCGTGCTCAGGACAAGCAGATCACCTACGCCCTGCGCCCGGAAAAGATGCTGATCGGCACCGAACTACCCGAGCTGCAACGGCCCGGCTACAACTGGGCGAAAGGGGTCGTGCATGACATCGCCTACCTCGGCGGGCATTCGGTCTATTACGTCAAGCTGCCGTCGGGAAATCTGGTCCAAGCGTTTCTCGCCAACTCCGAGCGTCACGTGAAGTGGCCGACCTGGGAGGAAGAAATTTACGTGTACTGGTGGGACGACAGCGGCGTGGTGTTGCAGGCATGAGCCGCTCACGCCTGAATGCGGGTCGCCGTCTGGTCATCGGCGTACCCTTCCTGTGGCTGGCGCTGTTTTTCCTGCTGCCATTCATCATCGTGTTGAAGATCAGCTTCGCAGCTGCAGATGTGGCGATTCCGCCCTATACGGAGGTTTTCGTCTACGCCGAGCAGCAACTGCAAGTCGTGATCAACCTCGGCAATTACATCTTTCTCAGCGAGGACAGTCTGTACTGGGCGGCCTATGCGGGCTCGCTGAAGATCGCCTTTTTCAGCACCCTGCTGTGCCTGTTGATCGGATACCCGATGGCCTACGCCATCGCCCGCGCCCGCAAAGACCTGCAGACCGTGCTGCTGCTGCTGATCATGATGCCGACCTGGACCGCGATCCTGATTCGCGTCTACGCCTGGATGGGGATCCTCAGCAGCAACGGCATTCTCAACGGTTTGTTGCAGGGCATGGGGCTGATCGATCAGCCGCTGCGAATCCTCAATACCGATACCGCCGTGTACATCGGCGTGGTCTATTCGTACCTGCCGTTCATGATTCTGCCGCTCTTTGCCAACCTGGTAAAACATGACCTGAGCCTGCTGGAAGCGGCTTCGGACCTGGGTGCGCGCAACCTCACAAGCTTCTGGAAGATCACCGTACCGCTATCGAAGAACGGCATCATTGCCGGCTGCATGCTGGTATTCATTCCGGTAGTGGGTGAGTTCGTCATCCCCGAACTGCTCGGCGGGCCGGAGACGCTGATGATCGGCAAGGTGCTCTGGCAGGAATTCTTCAACAACCGCGACTGGCCCGTGGCTTCGGCGCTGGCGGTGGTGATGCTGGCGATATTGCTGGTGCCGATCATCCTGTTCAACCGCAACCAAGCGAAAGAGTTGGAGGGCAAGCTATGAAGCGCTGGAGCTTTTCCAACGTGATCCTGGTGCTCGGGTTGCTATTCATTTACCTGCCGATGGTGCTGCTGGTCATCTACTCATTCAATGCCTCGCGGCTGGTGACGGTGTGGGGCGGCTGGTCACTGAAGTGGTATGCCGGCCTGCTCGACAACAGCCAGTTGATGGGCGCGGTGATGCGCTCGCTGGAAGTGGCGACCTACACCGCGATCGCTGCGGTGGCGCTGGGAACCATGGCGGCCTTCGTGCTCACGCGGGTACCGGTGTTTCGTGGCCGTACGCTGTTCGGTGGCCTGGTGACCGCGCCGCTGGTAATGCCTGAGGTGATCACCGGTCTGTCTTTGCTTCTGCTGTTCGTCGCCATGGCGCAGCTGATTGGCTGGCCAGCACAGCGGGGCATCGTCACCATCTGGATCGCCCACACGACCTTCTGCTCGGCCTATGTCGCCGTGGTTGTGATGGCGCGACTGCGCGAGCTCGACCTGTCCATCGAAGAAGCGGCGATGGATCTCGGCGCACGGCCGTGGAAGGTGTTTTTCCTGATCACCATGCCGATGATCGCACCGTCACTGGCCGCTGGCGGCATGCTGTCGTTCGCCCTGTCGCTGGATGATCTGGTACTGGCCAGCTTCGTTTCCGGGCCGGGCTCGACCACGCTGCCGATGGAGATATTTTCCGCCGTACGTCTGGGCGTGAAGCCAGAAATCAACGCGGTTGCCAGCCTGATTCTGCTAGTGGTGTCGCTGGCGACCTTCATCGCCTGGTACACCACCCGCCGTGCCGAGAAGCGCCGCGTTCGCGCGATGCGTCAGGCCATGGACGATGGGAATGATCGGAACTGGCGCCCGGCAGTCGATAACACGATCGTGGCGCCACCTGCCGCGCATAGCTGATTCCAGTCAGGCGCGCCTCCGCGGGGTGCGCCTTACAATCCGTCTTCTTGCCAATCACAGAAACACGCCACCGCCAGCGAATGAGTCGCACGCACCTGGCGACCCGCCAGTAAGGCGTCGAGAATCGGCTCGACGAAGCTGTTGTCCGAGCTGCAGACAGCACCCTCGCTATACGGGCCGATGTAGGCAAGCCGACCATGGCTATCCCAGATTCCAACCGCCGGGCTGGCGGGTAATTGCTCCGAGCCTGCCAGGCCGCTCAGCGGCTTCAGCGCGGCGAGCTGCTGCGGCAGTCGACCTTTGCTGCCCGGTTTCTGCACTACGTAGAACGCCACATCGACGCCGGCGAAACGCTCGAGCAATTCCTGCAGATGTTGCTGGTTGCCGACGTTGCATGGGCAGCCCGGATCCCAGAAATGCACGAAACGCACTGGCCCCGGCCCTTGGAGTTCCGTAGGCAGCTGCAAGGCGTCGCCGGAGAACAGCTCGGCATGTTCGCTTTCGAAGGGACGCAGGTAGCGCGCCTCGAACCACCAGAAGGCAGCCAGCATGCCGCCGCCCCAAAGCAGGGCAATGAGCGCTGCGATCAGATATTTGCTGCGTAAGGACATGGCGGCGCTCGTCGATGGGGGCATCAGCTTGCCATGCTGCGCCACAGAGCTGAATATCCTACCCAACCTGAGCAAGAAAACCCGCTATGCCCTCGCGAATCGATCCCGACGCTCTGCGTGCCCAGCTGAGCCCTTTCAGCCACGGTGCAGAACTCACCCCCGACGCACATTTCTATCAAGCCTTCTACGGCCTGGACCTGCCTCACCGAGGCGATGCCCAGCGGCGTCTGGGCTGCTTTCCGGTGCACGATTACGAGGTGGTCGCGCAGGCGTGGTGCCCTGAGCAGCCGGTGGCGACGTTGCTGATTCTGCATGGCTACTACGATCATATGGGGCTTTACCGGCACGTGGTGGATTGGGGGCTGCAGATGGGCTTCGCCGTGCTTGCCTGCGATTTACCTGGGCATGGTTTGTCCAGCGGCCCGCGGGCGAGCATCAATGAGTTCGATGAATATCAGGCGGTGCTGCAAGGCCTGCTCGGCGAAGCCGAGAAGCTCAAGTTGCCGCGGCCCTGGCACCTGTTGGGGCAAAGCACCGGGGCAGCGATCGTTATCGATTACCTGCTGAGTCAGCCGGAACATTCGCAGCTGGGGCGCAGCATTTTACTGGCACCGCTGGTGCGTCCGTGTGCTTGGGGCTGGTCACGGTTCAGCTACGAAGTGATGCGCCATTTCGTCAAGCAGATCCCTCGGCGCTTTAGTGAAAACTCGGGCGACCCGGCGTTTCTCAAATTCATCCAGTCGGGCGATCCGCTGCAACCGACTATTTTGCCGACCGCCTGGGTGGGCGCTCTGTCGCGCTGGATACCGCGTATCGAAGCCGCGCCCGCCAGTTCACACAGTCCGATCATCATTCAGGGTGAAGCGGATATGACCGTCGACTGGCGGCACAACCTGCCGCTTCTCGAGTACAAATTCGCGGCGCCTCAAATTCTCCGCCTGCCGGGCGCGCGCCACCATCTGGTCAACGAGCGCGAGGCGCTGCGCCGCGAGTACTTCGAGTTTATCAGCCAGCAGTTGAAGTAGTTTCAGGCGCTCGAACTGCAGTTCCTGCTGCCTGAATGTCGGCGCCGCTCATGCCGACCGCAAGACCCGCACGCAGGGCTTGCAGTGCGGCCTGGTAGTAGTTCTGGCCCGCTTGCGATTGGGCGAACTCGACGAATTCTTGCAGTTCGGCGTCGGAAAGGTCGCGATAGATGTACAGCAGTGTGTTGTCCAGGTCGCTTTCGACCTGCTGTTGCAAGCGCTCGCGCTGGCCGTCCAGCAGCCCCTGGGCCTGATTGCCGCCGAGCAGCCCGGGAATCATCTGACTGAGGCTGTCTGCTGCGACTCCGGCCAGCGCAAGGCTGACCTCGGCCCCGGCCTCAGCGGCTGGCAAGGCCTGGGCCAGGTGACGGATCAGCAATTGCCGGTTGCTGCCGGCCTCCATTCGCGGCAGACCATTCTCGTAGCGGGCGAGCTGCTCGCGGCGACCTGCCAGCGTTTCGGACGCGACCACCTTGTGGCCCAGCGGCGATTGAAAGAACTCCAGCGCCGCTTGGGGTTCCGGTAGATTCTGCCGCAGCGCCTGCTTCGCGCGCTGATCGATGGCGTTAACGGCGAAGCGCCGATTGCTATTGGTCACCAGCGCTTGATAAACCGCCGGTGGCAGGCTGTTCTTGTAGCGTTGTTGAGCGGCCGTCAGGGCATCGGAAAAGTTGGCGCGTTGTTCGGTCCAGCCAGCGGTCTCATAGAGTTCGTCGTAGGTATCGGCGAGGCTGTTCAGGCTGAAGGCGAGTAATACACATGTAAGTAGGGCGCGCATGGAAACTCCTGTCTGGCGGGCGGTTTATTTTCGGCGCCACGACCTGGGCTTGTCGAGGAGCGAAAGCGCGGCTGCTAGACTTCGCCGCTGTTCCAGAGCGGGCCCGCCAAGGCTGCAATGAAACGTCATCAGACCCCATCGGAGTCACTTCCTTGCCGTTCTCTACAATTATCGACGACCTGGCCGAGCGCGGCTGGTCGCTGCAGAGTTCCTTTCTTACCAGTGATGTGACCCGAAAGCTGGCCGACGAGTGCCGCAGACGAGACAACGAGGGCGCACTGGCACCCGCCGGAGTCGGCCGCGGCGAAGAGCAGGCGGTGCGTGAAGGCATTCGTGGCGACCATATCCAGTGGTTGGAAGCGGGGCAGGCCGAGGTATGCGATACCTACCTGGCCTTGATGGACGAGCTGCGGCAGACGCTCAATCGCGAGCTGTTCCTCGGTCTGGAAGAGTTCGAATGCCACTTTGCTCTCTATCCGCCCGGGGCCTTCTACCAGACCCACCTGGATCGTTTCCGCGACGACGACAGCCGCTGTATCAGCGTGGTGCTCTATCTCAACCCGCACTGGCAGCCAACCGATGGCGGCGAGTTGCGCATGCATTTCGATGACGGTTCGCAGCTGGATATTCCTCCGCTGGCCGGCGATCTGCTCATGTTTCTGTCCGCCGACTTCCCTCATGAGGTGCTGGTCACCCGCGCCGACCGCCTCTCCCTGACCGGTTGGTTCCGTCGTCGCCCGGTAGATGTGCTGGCGCTTTGATTTCTGGATAGAAACAGCAGCGCAAAAAAAGCCCGGCACAAAGGCCGGGCAGAAGAAAAGCTGGCTTGCTGGTGCGTGTTACATACCCAGCAGGTTCGGCAGCGCCAAGGAAATCCACGGCACATAGGTGATAAGAACCAGGAAGGCCAACATCAGCGCCAGCCACGGCAGTACGGCGCGGATCACCTGAGTTACCGGCATACCGGTCACAGCCGAGGCGACGAACAGGTTCAATCCCACCGGCGGTGTTATCAGGCCGATCTCCATGTTAACCACCATGATGATGCCCAGGTGGATCGGATCGATGCCCAGCTGCACGGCGATCGGGAACAGGATGGGCGCCAGAATCAGGATGATCGCCGACGGCTCCATGAAGGCACCGGCTACCAGCAGCACGATGTTGACGACCAGCAGGAACATCCATGGCTGCAGTCCGGCCTCGAGCACCATGGCGGTGATCTGTTGCGGAATCTGCTCGGTGGTCAGCACGTGGGCGAAGAGCATCGCGTTGGCGATGATGAACATCAACATGATGGTGAGCTTGCCCGACTCCAGCAGCACTTTCGGGCAATCGCGAATGGTGATGTCCCTGTAGACGAACAGTGCGATGAAGGCTGAGTACACCGCCGCCACTGCGGCCGCTTCGGTCGGGGTGAACATGCCGGAGTAAATTCCGCCGAGGATGATCACCATCAGCAGAAGGCCCCATACCGCCTTGCGTGCGGATGACAGCCACTCACGGAAGGTCGCCCGCGGCATGGCCGGCAGGTTTTTCTTCACTGCGATGATGTAGATCGCGATCATCAGCCCGACGCCCAGCAGAATGCCTGGCACCACACCGGCCATGAACAGCTTGCCGACCGAAGTTTCGGTAGCGGCGGCATAGACCACCATGACGATAGAAGGCGGAATCAGGATGCCCAGCGTACCGGCATTACAGACGATGCCGGCACCGAAGGCCTGCGGATAGCCGGAGCGGACCATGCCGGCGATGGCGATGGAACCGACCGCTGCCACGGTCGCAGGCGACGAGCCCGAAAGCGCGGCGAACAGCATGCACGCCATCACTGCACCGATGGCCAGGCCACCGCGGATATGGCCAACAGTTGCGTTGGCGAAGTCGATAAGACGACGCGCCACGCCACCGGTGGTCATGAAGGCGCCGGCTAGCAGGAAGAACGGAATGGCCAGCAGCGTGTAGTGCTCGGACGTCTCGAACAGCTTGATCGCCAGTGACGTAACCGAATCCGGGCTGAACAGCAGAATGGTCAGCGAGCCGGCGAGGCCGAGAGAAACGGCCACCGGCACACCGATGAACATCAGCACAAAAAGCGCCACGAAGAGGAACAGGATAGTCATTTATTTCGGCTCCTCTTCACCGAGCTTGAGCGCATCGGCTGCCTCGTCGGCGAGGCCCAGCCCGGTTTGCTCGTTGCGCAGGATGCGCACGAAGATTTCGGCGAAACGGAGAAATACCATGGCAAAGCCGATGGGTACGATCATGCCGATATGCCATTGTTTGACGCCGAAATGACCAAGGTCTTCAGCGCCGATGTTGGCGGTGAACAGGGCCTGGATCCATTCGAAGCTGGCGACCGCCAGCAAGCCCGCATAGCCGAGGCAGAACAGGCAGGCAACGATGCCGATGTAACGCTGTACCGGGCGCGATGCGAGCTTGACCAGCGCGTCGACGCCGATGTGACCGGCGGTGCGCACGCCGTAGGCCAGGCCGGAGAAGATCAGCCAGGCGAACAGGGCCTTGGTCAGCGCGGTGCTCCAGGTCATTGCCTGGGCCAGGCTGATAACGAAATCGCCAATGGCGAAGAAGAAATCCTCAGCTTCCGGATAGGAGTCCGCAAGGCTATAGAAAACGGTGTAAAGGTTGTTCAAGACCACGTAAACGAAGGTCACCAACGTCATGGCGGCCAGCAGGAAGGCGATGAAAGCCTCCTCGAAGTGGTCCCAGACGCGCCAGAGGGCGTTCATGGATGGCATCTCCCGATGGAGCATTGTTTTTTTTGACGGGCGTACAGAGCGTGCGCCATGAACCGGTCTGGTGACCGGGTTATAGAGCAATGAAAAACTGTTGTTTCGTCCAAGCGTCAGGCGCCGAATCGTCGCGCCTTGATAACCGCCTGGCTGGTTTTGTTTTTCACTGATCTATCGGTGTGCAACTGTCGGAACGGAGAGGGCGGGTTGTGCCCGCCCTCTCGGCAGGGTTACTGAGCGTTGGACGCCTCGGCGGCCTTGATCAGGTCAGCACCGATGTCGTTCTCGAACTTCTTCCATACCGGCTTCATGGCTTCGCGCCACTTGGCACGCTCTTCCGGAGTCAGCACCAGGATTTCGGTAGTGCCGGCGGCCAGAATATCTGCCTTGGCCTTCTTGTTCAGGTCATCGGCCAGCTCGTTCACCTCAACAGTTACCTCGTCCAGAATGGTTTCCAGCTCACCGCGGATGTCAGCCGGCAGACCGTTCCAGAACTTGGTGTTGGTGATCAGCATGTAGTCGACCAGACCGTGGTTGGACTCGGTGATGTGCTTCTGTACTTCATGCATCTTCTGCGAGTAGATGTTCGAGTAGGGGTTCTCGGCACCGTTTACCACGCCAGTCTGCAGACCCTGATAAACCTCGGCGAAGCTCATTTTGCGCGGGTTGGCGCGCAGGGCCTTGAACTGCTCGTCCAGTACGGCGGAAGCCTGTACGCGGAACTTCAAACCGCGGGCGTCTGACGGCTCACGCAATTCCTTGTTGGCGGACAGCTGCTTCATCCCGTTGTGCCAGTAGCCCAGGCCGGTAATGTTCTTGCTTTCCATGGAGTGCAGCAGCTTCTGGCCGGCTTCGCTCTGCTGGAAGCGGTCAACCGCCTGGATGTTGTCGAACAGGAACGGCAGGTCGAAAACCTGAATGCCTTTGGAGTAATGCTCGAATTTGGATAGCGAAGGTGCGATCAGTTGCACGTCGCCCAGCAGCAGCGCTTCCATTTCCTTGCCATCGCCGAACAGCGACGAGTTCGGGTAGACCTGAACTTCGACCTTGCCGGGCAGACGCTCTTCGACCAGCTTCTTGAACAGGTTGGCGCCCTGGCCTTTCGGCGTGTTTTCGGCAACCACGTGGGAGAACTTGATCAGGATCGGGTCGGCGGCTTGGGCCAGACCGGCGATACCCAGGGACAGAGCGCAGGCAAGCGCCGTGGCAGTCAGCTTGAACATTGTTGTGTTTCCTCTTGTTGTGGATTGAGCCGCCGCGCTGGAGCGGCAGCTCGGCTGTAGCCAGCAATGACAAGTCTAGGCGTCATCGAAGAAGTCGTTGCGCCAACTACTGACTTGTTTAACTGGCTCATCGGGTTAACGGGAGCAAGTGCTGTGCCAGAAGCGCAGAACCTTCACCCGTGACGCGTGAGTTTACCGGTGTAGTGGTGAAATGCTGACGAACAATTCTCAAGCAACGCCTCTAGCTCGCAGGCTCCTTTATTCCATTGGGGTTGAGACGGCGAGCATCATCTAGCCGGACAATTATTGCAAAACCGCGGCAGTCGACCGTAGCAGCGGGAAAAGCAGTTCCCTTGAGGGTGCGATTGGCGGAAACCCGCCAGCTATTCGCCGTCTTCCGGCG
Organism: Stutzerimonas sp.; assembly: GCF_982611455.1. Classification (NCBI taxonomy): domain Bacteria; kingdom Pseudomonadati; phylum Pseudomonadota; class Gammaproteobacteria; order Pseudomonadales; family Pseudomonadaceae; genus Stutzerimonas; species Stutzerimonas sp. The sequence goes on along the minus strand of NZ_CEXBBO010000032.1, from coordinate 30,771 downwards.
AGGTTCCGCCAGCATCGTTGAATACCAATCCATGCTTGCGCAGCTTGTCGTGCAGGGTTTTGCGTGGCAGCCCAAGTGCCTCGGCAACACTGCGCAACGAACTGTGCGGGCGCGCCAGCTCTGCGGCGATCAGGGCTCGTTCGAAGGCATCGACCTGCTCGTTGAGTGCAGTGCCGGTGTCGGTCGGCGTGCCTTCGACGAGACGGGCCGGATCGTCGAGACCCAGCTGAAGCCCCAGGGCGAAACGCTCCGCGGTGTTCTGCAGTTCTCGCACGTTGCCGGGCCAGGTGTGACGCAACAGATGAGCACGCTGCTCCGGGCGCAGCTCGCGAATCGGCAAGTCGTGGCGGCTGGCGGCGGTTTCGGCGAAATGCTGAAACAGGAACAAGACGTCCTCGCTGCGCTCTCGAAGCGGCGGGATACGCAAGGGTGCGACATTCAGTCGATAGTAGAGGTCTGCACGGAAACGGCCTTGGTCAGCGGCTTGACGCAGATCTTCCTTGGTGGCGGCGATAACGCGGATGTCCAGCGGGATCGACTGGTTGCCGCCGAGGCGCTCGACGACCCGCTCCTGCAGCATGCGTAGCAGCTTGACCTGCACGTCCAGGCTCATGCTCTCGATCTCATCGAGGAACAGCGTGCCGCCGTTGGCGAATTCGAACTTGCCGATGCGGCGCTTCTGCGCGCCGGTGAACGCGCCGGCCTCGTGGCCGAACAGTTCGCTTTCCACCACAGACTCGGCCAGCGCCCCGGCATTGATAGCGACGAACGGGCCGCTGCGACGGCTGGACAGATCATGCAGCGCGCGCGCCACGACTTCCTTGCCGGAGCCGGTTTCGCCGAGGATCAGCACATCGGCCTGAGTACCGGCGAGCGCGCCGATTTGCTCGCGCAGTCGCTGCATCGCCGGTGATTGACCCACCAGGCGCGTCGACAGTTGCTGGCGGTCGGCCAGGGCCAGGCGCAGGCTGCGGTTATCCAGCACCAGCTGACGCAGGGCGATGGCGCGGCGCACGCTGTCGAGCAGTGCCTCGCTGGGAAACGGCTTCTCGAGAAAATCATAGGCTCCGGCACGCATCGCCTGCACCGCCAGCTGGATATCGCCATGGCCGGTAATCAGCAGCACCGGCAGCTCGCTGTCGATGGCGTGCAGCTGTTGCTGCAGTTCGAGGCCGTCGAGGCCCGGCATGCGGATATCGCTGACCACCACGCCGGGCCAGTCCACCGGCAATAGCGCTGCTAAACCGCGCGCATCGCCCAGACTGAGCACCTTGAGTCCGGCGAGGTCGAGCGTCTGGCTCAGCGCCTTGCGCAAATGGGGATCGTCGTCGACCAGGACTACCTGGGTCTGCGGGTCGATCTGGCTGGTCATGCTAGTCCTCGCTCGGTAAGGCGACGCCGGGATCGGCGGATTGCAGATAAAGGCTGAGCTGGGCGCCGCCCTCGGGATGGTTGGCGATGATCAGTTCGCCACCTAGGGCGCGCGTCAGCGTATCGCAGATGGCCAGGCCCAACCCCAGCCCCTGCGCGCTGGTCTTGGTGGTGAAGAAGGGTTCGCGGGAGCGCTGCAATGCCTCGGCGGAAAAACCCGAACCATTGTCGCGCAAAGTCAACAGCACGCCATCGCCCTGGCGCTCGGCGCGCAGCCAGATGCGCCGTACCGGCGGTCGCTCGTTAAGCGCGTCGAGCGCATTGGCCAGAAGGTTGGAAAGGATCTGCCGCAGCCGCGTTTCGCCGGCCTGAACCCATAGCGTGGCTTCCGGCAGGTCGCGGATCAGCTCGACCCCCATTGCCTGCCTTCTTTTGGCTAGCAGCGCCAGCGCATCATCGAGTGCTGGTTGCAGCGCCACCCGCTCCGGCGCATGGCGGTCGCGACGGGCAAAGGCGCGTAGATGCGCGATGATCGACGCCATGCGCGCCGTCAGCTGGCTGATCAGCCTGAGGTTGTCGCGGGCTTCTTCGCTGCGCTGCTGGTCGAGCAACACACCGGCGTTGTCCGCATAGCTGCGGATGGCTCCCAGCGGCTGATTGAGCTCATGGCTGATACTCGCCGACATGGTGCCCAGCGCCGACAGCTTGCCGGCTTGCAGCAGCTCATCCTGGGCACGGACCAATTCCTGCTGCGCCTGCTCGCGTTCGAGCACCTCCAGCTTGAGCCTGCTATTGAGCGCTTCCAGGTCCTGGGTCCGCTCCTGCACGCGGCGTTCCAGTTGCTGGCGCGCCTTGGCGTCCAGCGCGATGCGCTCCAGATAGTGCCGGCGTCGCTGCATCATTAACCCAAGCAACAACAACAGCGCCGCCAGGGTTGCCGCACCGATCGCCACGACCGTTTGTACCGGCCGCTCGACCAGGCTGATCGGCGCCAAGATGCGTACCGTCCAGCCGATTTCCTTGAGTTCCCGGCTCTGAATCAGCCAAGCGTTGATATCGAGTGTCAGGTCCAGGGGCTCGAGGGTCGGGTAAGGGCGATCGGATGCGATCTGCTCGCGATCATCGGCATCCAGTGCTCGGCTCGCGCGGAAACGCCATTCGGGCCGAGACGTCAGGATCACCACACCGAGGTTGTCGGTCACCATGAGCTGCTCCGGGGTGCTGCCCCACAGCGTCTCGGTATGGTCCAGTTCGACTTTGACCACCAGCACGCCGAGCACCTCTGCGCCGTCGCGCACGGCCGCGCCGAAATAATAGCCACGTTTGCCGGAGGTGGTGCCCAAGCCAAAGAAGCGCCCCAGCCCGCCGGCCATGGCTTCCCTGAAATAAGGGCGAAACGCGAAGTTTCGATCGACGAAGCTGTCTTCATCGTTCCAGTTCGACGCTGCCAGGGTATTCCCGTCCGGTGCCATCAGGTAGATCACGTCGGCACCGGTTTCCTTGCGTAACCGGTTCAGCAGGCGATTGGCCTGATCCTTGGCGGCTGGGCTGTCAGCCTGACGCAGAGCGGTACGCAGAGTCGGCAGATCGCCGAGGATGCGCGGCAGGACTTCGTAGCGCCGCAGTGAGCCGAGCAGATTGGCCACGTAAAGATCGAGCGTCTGCCGATTCTGTTCGATCAGTTCGTTGCTGTAGTACCGCTCGGCCAGGTGCTGCAACGGCCAGAGCAGCGGTGCGAGCAACAATGCCAGCAAGGCCAGGTTGCGCCAGCGTGGACGACGAGGAGATTCAGGTGGAGTCATGCGGGTGCGCCTGTGATTCGGGCACATTATGCACGTTCAGGGCATTGCGGGTGCCACCAGGGCAAGCGGGTTGGACGGGTTGGCTCGGCCCGCGTAGGCGGCTATCAGACGCTCTGCGTGGCCTCGACGCTGTGCTCTGCCTGGCCGTTGCGTGGATTGCTGAGGCATTGATGCAGCGCGGTTTCCCAGTCCGGCAGCGCGATACTCCAGTCGCGTTGCAAGTGCGCGCAGTTGAGGCGTGAATTGAGCGGACGCTGAGCGGCGGTGGGGTAGTCTTTGGAGAGGATGGGTTCGAGTGTGGCACGCAAACGGCCCTGCTGGCGCAGGTGCTCGGCAATGCTACAGGCGAAACCGTACCAGGACGTCTCGCCGGTAGCCGTCAAGTGATACAGACCGCTGGGTCCGCCTGTGCCGTTGCGCAACTTGCGCACCATCTCGGCCGTGGCCGCGGCGATGGTGCCTGCCCAGGTCGGTGCGCCGATCTCGTCTTCGACGACCGACAGCGAATCGCGCTCTTGCAGCAGGCGCTGCATGGTCAGCAGAAAGTTGCGACCGTGCAGCGAGTAGACCCAGCTGGTACGCAGAATAAGATGCGGGCCGCCAATTGCCTGGATCGCCTGTTCGCCGGCCAGCTTGCTCGCGCCGTAAATGCTCAACGGGGCGGGCTGATCCTCTTCCTGATATGGCTCGGGCTTGCGTCCATCGAAAACATAATCGGTGGAATAGTGAATCAGCGGCACGCCAAGGCCCGCAGCTTCCTCGGCGAGCACGCCAGGGCCGGTGGCGTTCACCGCGAAGGCTTGATCGCGATCACCCTGCGCCGGATCGACCGCGGTATAGGCTGCCGCGTTAATGATCAAGTCGGGACGTAGCAGGCGAACCTGCTGGCGAATCTGTGCAGGCTCGGCCAGATCCATCGCCTGGTGGCCCAAGGCGAGCACCTTCCCTTCACCGGCAAGCGCCAGTTGCAGCTCCTGAGACAGTTGCCCCTTGCTACCGGTGATCAGGATTTTCATGCAAACAGCTCCGCTTCGCTGAGTATCTTGCCCGCGGCGTCTTTCTGCGATAGCTGCGGTAGCTCCTGAAACGGCCACTCGATACCAATCTGCGGGTCGTTCCAGAGCAGCGAGCGTTCGTGGGCCGGTGCGTAGTAATCGGTGGTCTTGTAGAGGAACTCGGCGCTCTCGCTGAGCACCACGAAACCGTGGGCAAAACCCTCTGGAATCCATAACTGCCGCTGGTTTTGCGCGCTCAGGTGGGTGCCAACCCAACGGCCGAAGCTGGGCGAGCTGCGACGCAGGTCGACCGCCACGTCGAACACTTCGCCAGCCACGACCCGCACCAGCTTCCCCTGGGGTTGCTGGATCTGGTAGTGCAGCCCGCGCAGCACACCGCGCTGGGACTTGGAATGGTTGTCCTGGACGAAGGTACGCTTGAGCCCGGTTGCGGCTTCGAAGGCCGCGGCGTTGAAGCTCTCGTAAAAAAAGCCACGTTCATCGCCGAACACCTTGGGTTCGATGATCAGTACATCGGGAATGTCGGTTTCGATGACCTTCATGCGTCTTCACCCGCCAGCTTGAACAGGTACTGGCCATAACCGGTCTTGCCCAGGGCGTCGGCGCGCTGCAGCAGCTGCTCGCGGTCGATCCACTTGTGCTGATAGGCGATTTCTTCCAGGCAGGCGACTTTCAGCCCTTGGCGGTGCTCGATGGTCTGCACGTACTGCGAGGCTTCCAGCAGGCTGTCGTGGGTGCCGGTGTCGAGCCAGGCAAAACCACGGCCGAAGCGCTCGACATTGAGGTCGCCGCGCTTGAGGTAGGCATTGTTGACGTCGGTGATCTCCAACTCGCCGCGCGGTGAGGGTTTGATCGACTTGGCGATCTCGATCACGTCGTTGTCGTAAAAATACAGGCCGGTCACCGCGTAGCTGGACTTGGGCTTCTGCGGCTTTTCCTCGATCGACAGAGCCTTACCGGTCTCGTCGAAATCGATCACGCCAAAGCGCTCCGGATCCTTGACCCAATAGCCGAACACCGTGGCGCCTTTCTGCTGCGCCGAAGCGCGCTGCAGCTTCTCGGTGAAGTGCTGGCCATGGAAGATGTTGTCGCCGAGGATCAGGCACACCGAGTCATCACCGATGAACTCCTCGCCGATCAGAAAGGCCTGGGCCAGGCCGTCCGGTGACGGCTGTTCGGCGTAGCTGAAGTTCACCCCGAACTGACTGCCGTCACCCAGCAGGCTTTTGTACTGCGGCAGGTCGTGCGGCGTGGAAATCAGCAGGATGTCGCGAATCCCGGCGAGCATCAGTACCGAGATTGGGTAGTAAGCCATCGGCTTGTCGTAGATCGGCAGCAGCTGCTTGGATACGCCAAGAGTAATGGGGTGCAGGCGGGTGCCGGACCCACCGGCGAGGATGATTCCTTTCATGCGTTCTCCAGCGCGCCGAGGCGCTCACGTTGATAGCTGCCGTCTTGGACGCGACGGCACCATTCGAGGTTGTTCAGGTACCACTGCACGGTCTTGCGCAGGCCGGTCTCGAAAGTTTCCTGCGGGACCCAGCCGAGCTCGCGCTCGATCTTGCTGGCATCGATCGCGTAGCGCAGATCATGACCGGGGCGGTCTTTGACGAAGGTGATCAAGTCGTCGTAACGCGCCAGGCCTTCGGGCTTCTGCGGCGCCAGTTCTTCGAGCAGGGCACAGATACCGCGCACCACGTCGATGTTCTTCTGCTCGTTATGACCGCCGATGTTATAGGTCTCGCCGACTTTGCCTTCGCTGACGACCTTGAACAGTGCACGCGCATGATCCTCGACGAACAGCCAGTCACGCACCTGCGTACCGTTTCCGTAGACGGGTAGCGGCTTGCCGTCCAGCGCGTTGAGGATCACCAGTGGAATCAGCTTTTCCGGGAAATGGTACGGCCCGTAATTGTTCGAGCAGTTGGTGATCAGCACCGGCAGCCCGTAGGTCCGCTGCCAAGCGCGGACCAAGTGATCCGACGACGCCTTGCTGGCCGAATAGGGCGAGCTTGGCGCATAGGGTGTGGTCTCGGTGAACAGATCATCGACGCCGTGCAGATCGCCGTACACTTCGTCGGTGGAGATGTGGTGGAAGCGGAAGGTCTCGCGGCGGCCTTCAGGCAGCGTCTGCCAGTAGGCACGAGTCGCCTCGAGCAGCTGATAGGTGCCGACGATGTTGGTCTGGATGAATTCAGCCGGGCCGTCGATGGAGCGATCGACGTGGGATTCGGCAGCCAGATGCATGATGGCGTCCGGCTGGAATTCCAGCAGCGCTTCGCTCACCCGCTCGCGATCGGCGATGTCGGCCTGAAGAAACTGATAACGATCGCTGCTCTCCACTTCAGCCAGTGACTCGAGATTGCCGGCGTAGGTCAGCTTGTCCAGATTGAGGACGCTGTGCTCGGTGTCGTGAATGAGATGGCGGATCAGTGCAGAGCCGATGAATCCGGCTCCGCCGGTGACGAGAATGCGCATGATGATAGGCTTCCTTGGCGCGCTACAGAGCAACGGGCTCTTTGGCATGTCGGCAGGATAGACCTGCCGGAAATATAAAAATTCCCAGCCGTGGGCTGTAGAAGGTAAGGGTTCGGTGAAAGTTTGCGGCAGCGCTGCCTGATAGACAATGACGCCAATACATCGCGCGCATGTAACGGCGCATGTGGCGGCGTATGACACGGTGGCAACGGCCACTTTTTTCGCGCAGGTTTGCGCAGGACCGCACACTGGCTCCTCAACGGCCCTGGCGATACCAAGGGATGGGTGGCGCGTTTGGCGCAAATGAGTAATATCGCCTCGGAATTAACGACAGGTAGCAATGGAATGCCCACCCGTAATGAACAGCTCGCCGAGTTGCTGAACCTCACCGCGCAAAGTATTTCTCAATTATCCGAAGCGCTGACGACCTTTTCCTTCGAGCTCATGGCCAGCGAGGATCCCGCTGCGCGCATCGCCAGCCGCCGCATGGTGTCCCGAGTCTCGGCGATCCAATCAACCTTCGACCAGAAGTGGCGCCTGCTCGGCGCCGCCGCTGGGATTGCGTCGAGCATGCCTGGCTCGGCGCCCGAGGTGAGCATGCATGCTTCGCCGGAAGACCCTGATACCGCCGAGACTGACCACAAAGACGGCTAGCGCCTGTTGCGTTTTGATCTAACCCTTCTTCAGAAAGAAGCGACGAACAGTGCCGGCGGCTTTAGAGGATAAAGCGCCCGACTTTATCGTTCAGCTCGCTGGCATGCCCCTGTAGCAGGTGCGCCTGTCGCTCGCCTTCCACCGAGTTGGTTGCCAGGGTATCGCCCAGCGACTTGATGGTAACCACGTTGCGGGTGATCTCCTCGGTAACCGACGACTGCTCCTCGGCCGCGGCGGCGATCTGCATGGACATATCGGAGATCCGCTGTGCCGCCTGGGTAATTTCCTCCAGAGCGGTAGACGCCTGCTGGGCGTCGCTTACGCTGCGCTCGGCCATCACACGGCTGCTGTCCATCTTGTCCACGGCGTTCTGAGTGATGCGCTGGAAAGTGGCGATGGTCGCCTGGATTTCCTGTGTCGAGGCATGCGTGCGCTGCGACAGTACCCGCACTTCGTCCGCTACCACGGCGAACCCGCGGCCCTGCTCGCCGGCGCGCGCGGCTTCGATCGCGGCGTTCAGCGCCAGCAGGTTGGTCTGCTCGGCGATGCCCTGGATGTTGGCCAGCACTCCGGAGATCGACTGCGAGTGCTGACTCAGCTCGGCGATCACCCCAGTCGCGTTTGCAACCTCCTCGGCCAGCCCGGTGATCGAACGCTGGGTATGGCGCACCAGTTCCAGTCCCTGCTGGCTGTTGAGTGTCGATTGCTGCGCCGATTGCGCGGTGCGCTCGGCATTGCCGGCGATTTCCTGGGTGGCCGAAGCCATCTCGGTCACCGCCGTGGCGACCATCGCCAGCTCCTGCTGCAAGCGCCCGAGTTCGGCGACCGACAGGCTGCTGCGCTGCAGCACGGCACCGGACTCGTCGCCGATATCTTCGGCCTGATGGCGAATGTGTCCAACCAGCGCATGCAGGCTGCCGACGAACTGGTTGAAATGCCGGGCAAGGCTGCCCAACTCATCGTTGCTCGCTTCCGGGATGCGCTGGGTCAAGTCGCCGTTGCCGTCGGCGATCACCTGCAGGCCCACGGAGACCACGCCCAGCGGCCGCAGCAGCCAGGTGCACAGCAGGCCGATGGCGGCCAACGAGATGATCAGGATCACGCCGAAGGCGGCTAGGCCCGTCCAAAGCTGGCGATACAGCGGCGCTGCAAGTACTGCCTCGTCTAGCACCATGACCAAAACTTGGTCGGCATGGCCGATCGGCGTGGCGTACAGGCGCTTGCCATCGCCATCGAGCAGGTGCCGGGTGCCACTATTGGCGACGAGGCCGGCGAGCGTTGCTTGGTCCAGCGCCGGGTACAGCGCCGTCACCTTCTTGTCCAGGAAGGCACTATCCGGGTGACCGAGCACGGTGCCTTGCTTGTCGATGAAGAACGCCAGGCCGTCGCCCGGTAATTCGATCTGCTTCAGCTGGCCGAGTATCTCGCTCATGCCGACATCGGCGCCCAGAACACCGAGCGTTTGCCCGTTGCGCTGCAGGGTACGCCCTAGCGAAAGCACGAACTCGCCGGTCGCCGCCGCCACGCTGGGAGTGGAAATGTAGACGGCGCCCGGCACTAGCAGCGCTTGCTGATACCATTTCCAGCGGCGCGGATCATTGTTGCCCGACGGCAGGCTGACCTGGTCGGCGTTGATCTGGCTGCCGTCGGCGCGCGCGACGAAGACGTTCTCGAACCCGCCAGCAACCTTCGCCTGCAACAGCGCATCATGCAGCTTGGTCGCATCTTCAGTGGCCAGGACGGACAGCAGCGCCGCCTCCTTGCTCTGCAGCCAGTAGCGCACGCTGGCGCTGAAAGTCTTGCTGGCGATCGCGACCTGCTCGGCGATGTGGTTCTCAAGATTCTTGCGACTCTCCATGAAATTCAGCCACAACTGGCTAGCGCCGGCGAGCAGCACTGCGGCGCAAGTGGAAAGCACGATTTTTTTTCGCAGCGACAGCGACATGGAACACCCTTCAGAACGTTACGGCCCCGTTTGAAAGGGGCACTGACCGGGCTGTTATCGTCCCGCCGCGCGCAAGCTGTAACTGGCGCGATGAATGGTAGAACGGGCAGGTTGTGCTCGGAGCACGAGCCCGCCTTGACGCGCAATGTTGTTCACTTGAGCAAGTTCGCCCCGAGGTCGGGCCTCCCACAAAAGCAGCCGTGCACACCAGCTCCGTGGGAGGCGCGACCTCGCGGCGAATGCAGGCCGCAGGCCTGTCCGAAACGCAAGGGTGCCTGAGCCGTCAGCGCTTATGAATAGTATTGCGCCTTGAAGCTGGGCAGCGGCCGCTTCAGTCCTGCGGCATCTGCTTTGCGTGGGAAAGAGTCCATTCGAGAACCTCTCGGCTCAACGTGTCGCTGGCCTTGCCGAACGCCTCGACCACACGCTCGACGCTCGGATCGGCGCTGGGCTGGCGGACCTCGAAACGCCGGTTGGCCAGGGTGTGCTGGTTCTGGCGGTTCACCAGCCGCGCATCGAGTCGAATCAATACTTGCGGTTTGCCGTCGACGTATTCGCTCTGGAACGCGCGCAGATCGCTGTGCAGGCTGATGTCGGCATAAAGATTGACGTCTTCGTTGCTCACCGAAGGCATCCGCCCGTCACGTTGGAAGGTTTCGATCAGACGATCACGCAGCAGCACTGGCGCCGCATCGCTCCAGCGTGCGCCTTGATAGGCGCTGATCTGATTGCCCTGTGGGACCACGGCGATGCGCTGGCCGGACAGAATGCGGCTGGCCTGCGGAGTATTGATGCGCAGCGCGTGTTGCAGCGTCGGCTCGCTGGCCTGCTGCGGCGTCGTCACGGTAGGCAGGAGGAAAATCCGCAACGGCTCGGAGTCCGGCAATACCGAACATGCCGAGAGCACTGCAAGCAGCCCGAACAGGGCGAGGCGGGGCAGGGGACGACGGCAAAGATTCATGGGGTGAACTCCTGCAGTTTGTCTCGCCCGAGCAGAAACCCGCTCGGATTGTCTTCCAGGCGCTGGGTCACTCGGCGCAGGGCACCGAGGGTCGAGCGCAACTCGTTGATCGCGGGGCCCAACTCGTTGAAACCCTGCATGCCGTTGTTCAACGCGCCCTGATTTTCTTCGAGCAAAGTGTCCAGCCGCGAGGTGGTCCGGTCCAGCGCGCTCATCGACTGCGCGGCACTGTCGAGCACGCTGCGGCCCTGATCGTCGAGCAGGCCGTTGGCATTGCGCGCCAGGCTCGACAGCTCACCCATGACCGTATTGGCCTGCTGGCTGAGTTGATTGAACTGCTGCAGCGTCTGAGCCAGGTCGCCGCGCTGGTCGGACAGCACGCTGGTGGCCTGTTCTAGATGCTCCAGGGTGCGGCTGAGGCGGTTGGTGTTTTCTTCGGAAAAGATCTTGTTGGCGCTGAGCAGCAGGTTGTTGATGTTGCTCATCAAATCTTCGCCGTTTTCCAGCAGCGCGCTGAGCGAGGACGGGTCGGCGACAATCAGCGGCGGGTTGTCAGGGTCGCCTTCCAGGCGCGGACTGTCCGGGGTTCCGCCGTGTAGCTGGATGACCATGCTGCCGGTGATATTGGCCAGTGCCAGACGCGCCTGGGTATCCGTCTTGATCGGCGTGCCGCCATAGACGCGAATGCGTGCAAGGACCTTGCGTGGGTCGTCCGGCTCCAGCCACAGCTGGGTGACGTCGCCCACCTTGATGCCGCTGTATTCCACCGAGCTGCCGCTGGACAGCCCGCTGACCGCCTGGCTGAAGCCGATGTCGTAGTAGCTATATTCACGGTCCATGCTGGACTTGCCCAGCCACAGCGCGAAAAGCAGCGCGCAGCCGACCGCGATCACGGTAAACAATCCGATCAGTACGTGATGGGCACGGGTTTCCATTTCAGTTCTCCAACTTTGGCAGGCCGTTGAAAACTACCTGCGTTGGCAATACTGCGTTAAAAAACAGGCTCGGAATGCTCATTTAGACGACTAAACTCCGCTTCCTCGCCTGTTTTGACTCGTTGCACTCGCCCTTCGGGCCAGCCTTCGGCTGTTACTCCCTTTGGTCGTTGCGCCTTGTCTTGCCTGCCTCGCATACGTTTCAACGACCTGCCAGCGCCGCTTCGTGCGCCGCGCGGCCACGCGGGCCGTGAAAATATTCGCGAATCCAGTCGTCGTCGGTGGCGGCGACCGCCTCCAATGTATCGACCACCAGCACGCGCTTTTGCGCCAGCACCGCGACGCGGTCGCAGATGGTGTAGAGCGTATCCAGATCGTGGGTGACCAGGAACACGCTGAAGCCCAGTGCGTCGCGCAGGGTCAGGATCAACTGGTCGAAGGCCGCTGCGCCGATAGGGTCGAGGCCCGCGGTCGGCTCGTCGAGAAACAGTACTTCCGGGTCCAGCGCCAATGCACGAGCCAGCGCAGCGCGCTTGACCATGCCGCCGGACAGCTCGTCGGGGTATTTGCAGGCGGCTTCCGGTGGCAGGCCAGCCAGCGCTAGCTTTTGCCGCGCCAGGTGTTCGGCATCGGCGCGCTTGAGGCCGATGTGCTCGATCAGCGGCAAGGCGACGTTTTCCTGCAGGTTCAGCGAAGTGAACAGTGCGCCGCGCTGGAACAGGACGCCAAAGCGCCGTTCGATCTCTGAACGGCGCTGGGTCGAGAGTTTCAGCAGGTTCTCGCCAAACACCTTGACGCTGCCGGCGTTCGGCCGGCGCAGGCCAACGATGCTGCGCAGCAATACCGACTTGCCGGTGCCGGAACCGCCGACGACGCCGAGGATCTCGCCACGGCGAATGTCCAGGTCGAGATTGACGTGCACCGCCTGGCTGCCGAAACGGTTGACCAGGCCGCTGACCTGAATCACGGGTTCGTCTGTCTTCACCAGCCCATCTCCATGAAAAACAACGCGGCGATGGCATCGAGCAGGATCACCATGAAGATCGACTGCACCACGCTGGAAGTGGTGTGTTCGCCGACCGACTGTGCGCTGCCGCTGGCCTTGAAGCCTTCCAGGCAGCCGATCACCGCGATCAGGAAGGCGAACACCGGGGCCTTGCCGATGCCGACCAGGAAGTGATTGAGCGGAATGTCGCGCTGCAAAATGGTGAAGAACATCGCTGGCGAGATATCCAGTGCCAGCGAGCAGACCGCCAGCCCGCCGACAATGCCGCTGAGCATGCCGATGAAGGTCAGGATTGGCAGCGTGATCAGCATCGCCAGCACGCGGGGCAGCACCAGCAGTTCGATCGGGCTGAGGCCAAGGGTGCGGATGGCGTCGATCTCCTCATTGGATTTCATTGCGCCGATCTGCGCAGCGAAGGCGCTGGCGGTGCGCCCCGCGAGCAGGATCGCAGCCAGCAGCACACCGAATTCGCGCAGAAAGGAAAACGCCACCAGGTTGACCGTGTAGATGGTCGCGCCGAAATCGGCCAACACCGTGGCGCCGAGAAAAGCGACCACCGCGCCGACCAGAAAGGTCAGCAGCGCGACGATGGGAATAGCATCCAGGCCGGTCTGCTCGATATGCGCGACCAGGGCCGTCATTCGCCAGCGTCGAGGATTGAGGATGACGCTGAACAGCGTCTGCAGGGTCAGGCCGATGAAGCCGAGCAGGGTGCGCTGCTGGTTCCAGACGCCGGCAATGGTGCGCCCGACATGCGCCAGCACATCGGCCATGCCGTTGGTTTCCGGGGCCTGCTTGGCCTCCGGCTGGTTCATCGCGGCGGCGACAGTTTTCAGCAAAGCCTGGCGCTCCGGGGCAAGCTGCGGCGCCCACTCGTTCAGTCGGGCGACTCGGGTCGGGCCGAGCAGTTCGACCAGCAGGCCGGCGCCGGCGGTATCCAGTTCGCCAATGGCATCGAGCTCAACGCTGTCGGTCTCGCTGATCTGATGACGCGCCCGCTCGATCTCGCGTCGGAGCGTCGCGTAGTGCTGCAACGTCCAGTCGCCGCCGATGGCCAGAGTGGCGGCCTGTGCGTCGCTGGTCGGTTGCCGTTGCAGACTGCCCGGCGGCGAAGTGGTTTGCGTCAAGGTTGGGTCCCGTATTGCATGTGGCGTCGAGAGGCGAGCCTGATCACCGTCGATTTCGCCGATCCTATCAGGTGGGACCTTACGAACGCGGCTCCGTTTGCCGTCCTGCTATCGATGCCGACCGTCGCGCCGCCGAGCAATTTGTTACAGAGCGGCACGAACTATCGACCGCTTTAGCTCTCCATAGCGTGCAAGCCGGCAACCATGGTCGGTACGCATCGCGTCACGGGGCTGATATCTTACGCCGCCTTTACCTAGTCACATTCAACACGCCCGGCATCGGGTCCTGCCGTCATCCTTCCTTTTTCACGATCACAGCGAGAGCGACCGATTGCCTATGAATTTCTTGCGCTCACTGCCGTTCATCGCAGTCCTGGCGGTCATCCTGTTCAGCGGTCTGCGCCCGGAGCCGGTGCCGCAGATCTTCGATCAGCAGGACAAACTGCACCACATGCTCGGCTTTGCTGCCCTGATGTTTACCTTGCGCCTGGCGTTTCCGCAGTGGCGCGTGCTCTGGGCAATCGTGGTGAGCCTCGCCGCCGCGCTGTTGATCGAGATTGGCCAGAGCATGCTGCCCAATCGCCAGGCATCGCTGGGCGACATGCTGGCCAACACCTTGGGCGTGCTGCTTGGCTGGGGCTGTTCGTACTTGGCCTATCAGTGGTATCTGCGCCGTATCGGTGTCACCACCGACATCGATGCGCCGGAGCAAATAGAACGCCTGGAAAGCGCTACCCGTTCCTGAAGTGCTGGCTCGGCACGACGTGGCAGCGGCCGGCATCAGCGGCCTAGTTCGCTGCCCGATGCTTTGTCCTCTGGGAAAACAGTGCGGTGATGATCATGGCGACGATCGCTCCGGCAGTCGCCAAAGCCATGTCTTTTTGCGGGTCCCATCTATCGTTTTGTGTCGCCAGGAAGGTGCGGCCCAGCCCGCCGCCGAGCATTTCGGCGCCAAACCATTCGATCAGCTCGTAGACCGCTGAGGTCGAGAGCACGATATCCACCGGTAGCAGAACGCTCCAGAAACCGGGGCGCAGGCCCAGGCGAATGAGCACTTCGCGAATGGGATAAGCCAGCAGAAGCCCATAGCTGAAATGCGCCAGCCGGTCGAACTGGTTGCGCTCCCAGCCCATTTGGTCGTCCAGCCCCTCTCCAGTCAGCGCCTGCCACCAAGCGTCGTAAGGAACCTTGGCATAGGTGTAATGCGCGCCCAGCTGGTGGATACAGAGGTAAAGAAAGATCAACGTTGCCGCGCTGCGCGATGGCAGGTAGTGCTTGTGACCAAACAGCAGGGCGGCAGCCAATGCCACCACCAGCAGGTTTTCCAGCAGCCAATCGTGGCGGTTGAACGGTGCGATGGCGAGCACGCCCCAAACCAGCAGAAAGAGCCCAACCAGCGTCAGCAGGAAGTGTCGGTGGCTTCGGTCTGTCTCCATGTTCTCTCCTGAACGATCACTGTGTTCTTTGTGGGACCAGCGCAGCGGCAAGAGGGTCCGTCCAGCGGCCGGGGCCGATATTGCAGCAGGCCGCTACCCAACTTTTTCCGCCTGAGAAGGGTCACAAAAGCTGGACCCTTAGCGAGGCGGACTATGTGCCCATTCTGACCAGCGGCATCCGAGCGAGGCCATCACCGCATGGCCTTGGGCTGGCGCTGCTCACGCTGCTGGCTGGCTGCGACGGACGACAATCGGCGCTGAATCCTGCCG
The DNA here is from genome assembly GCF_982611455.1 of Stutzerimonas sp. Lineage (NCBI taxonomy): Bacteria > Pseudomonadati > Pseudomonadota > Gammaproteobacteria > Pseudomonadales > Pseudomonadaceae > Stutzerimonas > Stutzerimonas sp. The sequence goes on along the minus strand of NZ_CEXBBO010000032.1, from coordinate 15,770 downwards.
GCGTGGGTGCACAGAGTATCGCCGAGCTGTTTTGGTGGATGAGCGGTGGCGCGCTCGTCATCTGGATGGTGGTGATGGGCATCGCCCTCTACGCGACCCAGGCGCACCCAGAAGCGCACGGCATTCGAGGTGCCCGCTGGCTGATCATCGGCGGGGGGATCGTTTTCCCGGTGGTGGTGCTGACCGGCTTGTTGATCTATGGGCTGATGCTGATGCCACAGCTGCGCTCGACCGAGGCTATTGACCTCAGCGTCGAGGTTTCCGGCGAGCAGTGGTGGTGGCGCGTGCGCTATGCAACTGATGCAGGCGACAAGGTGGAGCTGGCCAACGAGATCCGCCTGCCGGTGGGTGAGCGGGTCGCCTTCAGCCTGACCAGCCCGGACGTGATCCACTCGTTCTGGATTCCTTCGCTTGGCGGCAAGGTCGACATGATTCCTGGGCGCACCAATGAGCTGGTGCTGGAGCCCACGCGCACCGGCACCTTCCGTGGCGCCTGCGCCGAATATTGCGGGGCGTCCCACGCGCTGATGAATTTTCCCGTAGTAGTCATGGAGCGAGAAGACTTCGACCGCTGGCTTGCGGAACAGGCGCAACCTGCGCAAGCGCCAGACTCGGCTTTGGAGCAAGCTGGCCAGCGCGCCTTTCTCAGCAACGGTTGCGGCGCCTGCCACAGCGTGCGCGGCACCGAGGCCGACGGCACGGTCGGGCCGGACCTGACCCACGTTGGCAGCCGCTTGAGCCTCGCGGCCGGGACGCTGCCGGCAGATGTCGAGGCGTTCCAGCGCTGGATTGGCCACACCGGCGATATCAAGCCGGACGTGAAAATGCCGGCCTTCGGCATGCTGCCCGATGATCAGCTGAGCGCCATGGCGCATTACCTGAGCGGACTGAAATGAGCGAGCCCGAGGATGTGATCGAGCCGGAGAGCGACCGCAACCCGCAGGAAGAAGCCCGTGCCAAGGCGCAAGCCGAGCGCCTCGCCGCCGCCTGGAAGACGCCCACCGGCTGGCGCTATTGGTCGGCGGTGAACAACACTGAGGTCGGGCTCTGGTACACCGGCGTGGCCTTTCTTTTCTTCCTCTTTGCCGGCGTGCTGGCAATGTTGATTCGTGCTCAGCTGGCGGTGCCGAATAACGACCTGCTGTCTGCCGACACCTACAACCAGGTCTTCACCCTGCACGGCTCGGTGATGATGTTCTTGTTCGGCGTGCCGATTTTCGAGGCGTTTTCGATCCTCATCCTGCCGCAGATGCTGGGTGCGCGGGACTTGCCGTTCCCGCGACTGTCGGCCTACGGTTTCTGGTGCTTCATCATCGGTGGCGTGTTCGTCTGCGGCTCGATTTTCTTCGGCGTCGCGCCGCAGGGCGGCTGGTTCATGTACCCGCCGCTGACCACTACCTACCAGGACGGTCTCGGCGCGGATATCTGGCTGCTGGGGCTGTCATTCATCGAGGTGTCGTCGATTGCGGCAGCGGTAGAACTGATCGTCGGCGTGCTGAAGACACGTCCGCCGGGCATGCGCATCAACCTGATCCCGCTGTACACCTGGTACATCCTGGTGGTGGCGGGGATGATCCTGTTTGCCTTCCCGCCGCTGATCGCTGGCGACCTGTTGTTCGAACTGGAGCGCGCCTTCGACTGGCCGTTCTTCGACCACACCCGCGGCGGCGATCCGCTGCTCTGGCAGCACCTGTTCTGGATCTTCGGCCACCCCGAGGTCTACATCATCTTTCTGCCCGCCGTCGCGCTGGTGGCGACCATCGTTCCCACCGCCGCGCAGCGGCCCATCGTCGGTTACAGCTTCATCGTTCTGGCGGCAGTGGGCACCGGCTTCATCAGCTTCGGACTGTGGGTGCACCACATGTTCACCACCGGCATGCCGGGCATCTCACTGGCGTTCTTCTCGGCGGCGTCCGAGGCGGTGGCGATTCCCACCGGCGTGCAGATCTTCTGCTTCCTCGCCACGGCGCTGGCGGGGCGTTTCGTCAAATCGGTGCCGATGCTGTTCGTCGCCGGTGCGCTGGCGATTTTCGTCCTTGGCGGTCTGACCGGCGTGATGGTGGCGCTGGCGCCGTTCGACTTTCAGGCGCACGACACCTACTTCATCGTCGCGCATCTGCATTACGTGTTGATTGGCGGCATGCTGTTCCCGGTGATTGCCGGCCTCTATTACTTCTTCCCGCTGGCGATGAGCAAGACGCTGTCGGACCGCCTCGGACGCATCGCCTTCTGGCTGATGTTCATCGGCTTCAACGTCGCCTTTCTGCCGATGCACTTCACTGGGCTGCTGGGCATGCCACGGCGGGTCTATACCTATGCGCCGGATATGGGTTTCGACGTGCTCAACATGGTCTCCACGGTGGGCGCCTTCATTCTTACGATCGGCGTCGCGGTGCTGGTCTGGGACGTGCTGCGGCCCAAGGGCAAGCAGCCTTACAGCAAGCGCAACCCGTGGAACGCCGGCACTCTGGAATGGCTGGCCGAAATGCCCGGCAAGTCCTGGGGCGTGCGTTCGATTCCGATCATCAAGAGCCGCTATCCGCTGTGGGATCAGCCCAACCTGATGCGCGACGTCGATGCCGGGCGTTTCTATCTACCGGACGCTGAGGAGGGCAAGCGCGAGACGCTGATCAGCAGCATCATCGATGCCGAGCCGATCCAGTGTTTGCGGGTGCCGGGGCCGACCTTTCTAAGCTTCTGGGCGGCGGTATTCACCGGTGGCCTGTTCATCTTCGCCACCTACAGCTGGTACGTCGCGGCGCTGACCAGCGGCTTTCTAGCCCTGGTGACCATCCTCATCTGGCTGTGGACGGGCACTGCGGTGATTCCGGAGAAGCCGCGAAAAGACATCGGCCTGAACGTGTCGGCGCCGCTCTACGCCTCCGGCGCGAAGTCGGTGGGCTGGTGGGCGACCTTCATCACCATGATCGGCGATATGAGTGCCTTCGCCAGTCTGGTGTTTGGCTACTTCTTCTTCTGGACGGTGCATGAGGATTTCCCGCCAGCGGACGCGACCGGGCCTGGCGTGGTCTGGCCGTCGATCGCGCTTGGCCTGATCCTCGTCTCTTGGGGCCTGACGCTGCTGGCGCGCCGCTGCAATGACCGCGACCAGGCGGCGAGCTTCTATCTGGCGCTGGGGCTGGCCTCCTTGCTGACCATTGCCGGCGGTGGTGCGCTCTTTGCGGGGCCGCATTTCAGCGGGCTCGATCCGACCAGCAATGTCTACCCGGCAACGGTCTGGGTGCTGGTGCTCTGGTGCCTGCTGCACCTGGGTATCGGTCTGATCATGCAGCTCTATTGCCTGGCGCGCCGCGCTGCCGGGCGGATGACGGCCGAGCACGACATCGATATCCGTAACGTCGCGCTGTACTGGCATTTCATGGCTATAACCGTGGGCATGACCGTCGCGGTCATTGCCGGCTTCCCGGAGGTCGCGTGAACGAGCGAACCGAAATCCGGCCGGAGGAAAAGGCCGAAGCGCCGCCTGACGAGCGGGTTACGCTCTGGCTGTTGACCTTCGGGCCGGTGATCTGGGCGGTGCACTTCGTGCTGTCCTATGCGGCGGCCGCGGTCTGGTGCGCCAAGGTGGCGGGGCGTACGGGACCGTTGGGTGACGTGCGTCTGGTCATCGGTGTGCTGACGCTGCTGGCCCTGACAGGCATAGCCCTGACCGGCTGGCGCGGTTGGCGCATGCACAGCTTCGGTAACGCCACCGCGCCGCATGATTTCGATACTCCAGGCGACCGCCATCGGTTTCTCGGCTTTTCAACGCTACTGCTCAGTGGCCTGAGTTTTGTCGCGACGGTTTTCGTCGCCCTCTGTGTGGTCTTCATCAGGAGCTGCGCATGATCTGGCGTCCGCTGTCATTGATGTTGGGCCTGGCCACGCTGGCGGCGGTCTGGCTCGGCCCGCTGCCGGCGATGGCCGATCGGCTGTTCGTCGGCCACATGCTCATGCACGTGATGGTGGTGGCAGTCGCGGCGCCGTTGCTGGCGATCGGCCTCGCTGGCAGCCGGTTGGATTTCTCCAGCCGAATCCCATTTCTGTTCTCGCCGGTTCTGGCGTCGGTGATCGAGCTGTTCGTAGTCTGGGCGTGGCACATGCCAGCCCTGCACCACGCGGCACGCACTTCGCAGTCCGCCGAGTTGCTGGAGCAGGGCAGCTATCTGTTCGTCGGGCTGCTGGTGTGGCTCGCGGCGTTCGGCGGCGTCCGGCATCAACGCGCGTTGGCCGGTATCGCTGGATTGCTGCTGACCTCGATGCACATGACGCTGCTCGGCGTGCTGCTGACGATGGCGAGCCGACCGCTGTTCGAACACACCGGCTCGGCGTTGTCGGGCCTCGGCCCGCTCGAAGATCAGCAACTGGGCGGCGTGATCATGCTGGTATTCGGCGGCACGTCCTACCTGATCGGCGGGTTGTATCTGCTGAGTGGCCTTCTACAGGACAAGCGCCATGCCGTTTCGATCAGCTAAGCGGCTGTTCTGTCGCGTTTCGGCGCCTCTGTGCCGGTGGCTGCGCTGGTTGACGGGCGGCTCGTGGAAACGCGTTCTGGCGGCAGTGGTGTTGATGATTGCGATCGCAGGCTCCGGCGGCTTCTTGCTGATCTCGCTGGGGTTGGTGTCGATCAGCGCCAGTTCCGGCCACTGGGCGGCGACCGGCTGGGTGCTGCATTACGCCATGCGCCGCGCGGTGAGCACTCAGTCGATGGGCATCGAGGTGCCGTCACTCGACGATCCGGCGCTGGTACTCAAGGGCGCCGGGCATTACGAGACCGGTTGCGCCACTTGCCATGGCGCACCGGGACGAGAGCGGTCTTTGATCGCGCAGCAGATGATGCCCGAACCACCGCTACTGCTGCCGCGTATCGAGCATTGGGAGCCGCAGGAGCTGTTCTGGATCGTCAAAAACGGCGTCAAGTTCACCGCCATGCCAGCCTGGCCGGCGTCGAAGCGCGAGGATGAAGTCTGGGCATTGGTCGCCTTTCTGCAGGCGATGCCGGAGATGTCCACCGCTCGCTACCGGGCGCTGGCGCTGGGCGAACGTGCCGCTGATGCGACCAACCCAGTGACGCCTGATCATTTGCGCTCGCTCGGTGATCCGCTGGGCCCGGTGTTGGCCAACTGCAATCGCTGTCACGCCGTCGATGGCGGTGGGCGCGGGCAAGGCGCCTTTCCGCGGCTGGCCGGGCAAAGCGAGGCCTATCTGCTTGGCACGTTGCAGGCTTACGCCAAGGGCGACCGCCACAGCGGCATCATGCAACCGATCGCCGCCGGGCTCGATCCGCCGGTTCTGCAGGCGCTGGCCAGGCACTTCGCCGAACTGCCGACGGTCAGCCGAACGGACGCACCAGCGCCGACGCCCGCTGCGCTTGCGGTGGGCAAGACACTGGCCGAACGCGGCGTGCCTGAGCGCGGCATCCCGTCCTGCGTGCATTGCCACGGTCCCAAGACCAGTCCGCGCAACCCGATGTACCCCAGCATCGCCGGACAGTACGCCAGCTATCTAAAGCAGCAGCTGGAGCTATTCACCGCAGGTAAGCGCGGCGGCAGCGAATACGCTCATATCATGCACAGCGCCGCGCAGCGGCTGACACCCGAGCAGATGCAGGATCTGGCGGATTACTATGCCTCGCTGCCGGAAAAGGCCGCGCCCCAAATGGCCAGCGAGCCGACATCACAACAACAGAGGTAACCGATGTTCGACAAGATCGTGGAAGTGGTTTCGGCGTTCGGCTATCTCGGGGTCTTCGCGTTGATGTTGCTGGAGAATATCTTCCCGCCGATTCCGTCCGAGCTGATCATGCCGTTGGCGGGCTTCGTGGCGGCGCGCGGCGAGTTGAATTTCGCTGGTGTGATTGCGGTTGGCACGGCCGGCTCGGTGGTGGGTGCGCTGCCCTGGTATTACGCCGGCGCCAAGCTCGGCAAGGAGCGCATGAAGCGCCTCGCCAAGCGCTGGGGACATTGGCTGACCCTGTCGCCTGAGGATGTCGACAAGGCCATCGGCTGGTTCGACCGGCACGGCAAGGGTGCGGTGTTCTTCGGTCGTCTAATACCCGCCGTGCGGACCCTGATCTCGGTGCCGGCGGGTATCGCCGGGATGTCGATGACCCGATTCCTGATTTACTCGACGCTGGGGTCGCTGCTCTGGACGGCGCTGCTGGCATTGGCGGGCTTTCTGCTCGAATCCCAGTATGAAAAGGTCGCCGAGTACCTCGATCCGATTTCCACCGGCGTGGTGGTGCTGATGGTGCTCTTTTACCTGTACAGGCTGATTCGCCAACGATTTGCCCGGCGTGGCTGAGCGGAACGCGACTTACAATCCCCGCGCCGCGTAGGGTGGGCTTCAGCCCACCGCTTTCTCGCACCGCCAGCTCTTAAACGCCTCGCCAGGTCTGTCGACGATAGCTCTCCTGGTGGGCTGAAGCCCACCCTACAGAGAGTGAAGCGGAGCGCTTGCTCGCTCAAGCAGCTCTCCAATGTCTCGCCAGGACTGTTTCCGCGAGCTCAGGCTGCGCCGGCGGTGTGGTGCTGCGTCTGGCGCGCGCGCTCGCACTGATCGATCACCTCAAAGACCTGCTGCCACATTTGCTCGGATTGTTGCTTGAGCTGCGCAGTGTGGGCTTGAATCAGCGCCTCGATCCGCGCGCTTTCATCCGTCACAAGGTCGATCTTGCGCTTGATCTCCGCCTCGTCGGTGGTCACCTCGACCAGCCCATCCGCAAAGCCGTAATCCTCGAACAGCATCTGATATTTGTGGCTCCAGCCGGTCGCCAGCGCCGGCACGCCCTGCGACAGCGCACTGACCAGGCCATGGAAGCGACTGCCCAAGGTGCCGCTGCAGGCCCCGAGGATGCCTTTGATTTCCAGCGCGCCGCTTTCCTGCACAATTGGAATGCCGCCAACCGCCGCCGAGAGCTTCTCTGCCAGCGCCAGGTCGCCCTTGCCTTCGTGGACCAGCACGAACGGCTTGGCGTCTTTCTCCAGCAAATAGCGGGTGCACTTGATGAGGAAGGGCAGATAAGCATCGCGCGTCTTCTGATCGGTCTTGTCCAGCATCCGGCAGTTGGGAACGATGCAGAAGCGGTTCTGTACGGCGTCGAAGCTGGGTGGAATCACGCCGGAAATCAGATTGGTGAAGTCGGGCGATTGCTTGATTTTGGGTTGTTCGCCAACCAGGTGGGTCAGGTGCTCATAGGAGACGCGCTCGCGCGGGAAGATCAGGTCAACATTCTCGACAACGGTTTTCATCGCCGCTTGGTTCTTCTCGGACTTGAACGGGCCCAGCGCCTGCGGCAACAAAATCACTCGGGTGCCGTTCTTTCTCCAGCGTTTGGCCGATTGCGCCAGCTCTGCGCAAGGGTCTTCGCCCCACTGGTCGCTGTAGGCGAAGCCAGCCGCGTCGATGACCACATCGACTTCTTTGTCCAGCACCACGCCATACATTTCACGTAGCGGGCGCGGCGCAAAATTCGCCAGCCCGCCCCATTGGATGCCGTAGCGCCACAGCCAAGCCTTGGGATAGAAACCCAGCTGCACGAGCTTGCGGAACGGTTGTTCTGCCTTTTTCGGTGTCGGTGCCATGACGTAGGTAGCGTCGGGATACCGGGCCTTCAGCTTCTGCAGCGCCGCATGCAGCATCAGCTCTGCGCCTTTATTGACGAAGCCTGCCTTTCTGATCTCGATAATCATCGCTTACCTCAGTTGAATACAATCAGGTCTTGCTCGGTCTTCTTGTCCGAATAAGGAATCCCTCCCGTTGGATCGGCGTAGCCCACCGCCAGCAGCATGACGGTGCGCTCGTGGTAGGCCAGGCCCAGTTTCTTAGCGAGTAGTCGTTCCCGTTCTTCCACGTCCGGCCAGTTGATCGAACAGGTGGAGAGACCAAGGCTTTCGCACGCCAGCATCAGCTGCATCGCCGCCAGCGAGCCGTCGATGTAGACGACATGGCGATCCCGCGCTTCCGGGTAGCAGCCCAGATCGCCCACCACGGCGATTACGCACTGCAGATTGTCGTGGAAACCCGCCGTGCCGCCAGCGCATTTGGCGACATCCGACGCCTTGACCGGATCGTTACTGACATAGAAGCGAAACGGCTGGCGATTACAGGCGGAGGGGGCCAGCGCGGCAGCCTTGACCGCCTGTTCGATCAGCTCGTTGCTGACCGGCTTGTCTTGATACCAACGCACTGAGCGCCGACGGCGGAACAGTGTCATCAGCTCGTCATAGCTGACCGGGCATTCCGGCAGCTGGCTGTGCGGGTAGGGCACGCAGCGGTTCGATTCATCGAGATTTTGCGCATGGGTAAAGGCGCGCTTCGCCGAATCGATGCGTGGCGTGCTGCCGACCGCCGAAAAATAATCGGTCAGCACGTCGTTGGCCCAACGCTGCTGGCCATTGATCACGCCGGCTTGCGTCGCATCGGCATAGCAGCGAACGGTAGGGCCGATGTAATCCTCGGCGAAAGTATTGCGGCGCGGGCGCATGATCAGGCCCTTCTCCAGACGGTGCACGTTGCGCCGCAAAAAGGCGTCGTTTTCGCCCTTGCTGCGCATCAATCGGGCGAACTGCAGGCGCCCGAGCAGCACCGCGCGGTGCTCGCGGTCGAACTCGCGGCTGATGAAACAGTAGTAAAGAGAAGACAGGAAACCGTTGCTGGAGAACAGCCGGACCAGGGCCAGGCCAGTGTTGTCCCGGGTGGCTTTGAGCGCAGTCTTCACCGGGTCGGGCAGGGCGCGGGCAAGGGACATGAGGCTCATCGGGTGGCTCCTACAGCGCTGAAGGCATAGCGAAATGGACTGAATATGGATCGGGTCATCATGTAGAACACCGGCCGGGTCTTCTTGTGCACCAGCAGCGCGGCGTAGGAGGCAATGGCGTAGGAAATCAGCGTCGCCATGGCTGCACCTTCACCGCCGTAATGTGGAATCAGCAGCAGGTTCAGACCGATATTGGCCAGAGCGCCGAGGCCCTGGGTGATCAGGGAAAACATCAGCGCGCCCTCGATGAGGATCCAGCGGCTGAACAGCGCGCGCATGAAGATGAACACGCCACCCCAGATATGGATGGTGAGGATCGAGGCGGAGTTCTGATACTCGGCGCCGAACAGCAGCGAAATCAGCGGCCCGGCGACGAGCGTCACCAACACCGCAACGGCGATGGCGAGGATGAACAGCACATCGAACAGCTGCTGGAAACGCTGGTTGAATCTCGTCGTATCGGCGGCGTGCAGCTTGATCAGCTTGGGAAAGAAAGACGCGACGATGGCGGTCGGCAGGAAGTACCAGGCTTCGGAAAGCTGCGCCGCAACTGCATAGACTCCAACCTCTTCGGCTCCGACCATCCACTTGAGCATCACCTGGTCGATCTTCATGTAGATCACCGCGAAGATCGAACCGACATAGATGATCCAGCCTTGGCTGAGCAGCTCCTTGGCCTTGGCGAAGCTGGCTTTCCAACTCATCACCGAGACGGTTGTGGTGCCTTTGTAGAGGATTGCCAGTATCACTGCGGCCAGCATGAACTGCGCGGTGTGGGCGAAGGCGAAGGCCACCACCCCGGCGCCGCTGAATACCAGCAACAGCTTGAGTCCGGCCGAAAGCAGGATCGCGCTGGACTTGGCGATGGCCGGGTACTTGGCCTGTACTTGCGACTGGAACCAGTATTCGACCACGTCGAACGTCTGGAAAAAAATCGCCGAGGCGACGATCAGCAACATCCAGAACTCGGTGCCGCCGATCTCCTCGAACAGCAGTGAATAGATCAGGATCAGGATGAACCCGAGCGTCATCCCGGTCAGCTTCAGGAGAAAGGTCGTGCCCAGGGTTTCCGGGACCTTGTCCGGCTGCTTCACCACCTCGCGCACCACCAGACCGGCCAGCCCCATATGCCCGGCCGAGGCGAAGATGGCGGTCATCGAAATCGCATAGGAGAGGATGCCGAACTGCTCCGGCCCCAGATAGCGCGCTAGCAGCACCGCGGTGAGAAAGCCCACGCCGATGTGCAGCAGCCGCTCCGCCATCATCCACGAGGCGTTGAACAGATAGAGCTTGAGTTTGTTGAAGAGCGTTGTAATCGCGGTCATCGAGTTGCCTGGCTCCCAAGGCTGGCTCCGTGGTGCAAGCATTGCCTTCAATGCGCTGGAGTGTGGCGACGGACAGCTGACCGCGAATCGTTCGGCATGTTCCCGGCTGCAAGTGGAGCAAAATGTATCGAGGCCACTGCCTTGGTTCGGTATGGCGAAGACCATTAGCAGCCGAACTAGGCCGCAAGGCGCGTGTGACGGGCCGTGACGAATTCGCTGCGACGGCGAAGGCGTGTGGTCTGAAAACTACGCAAGGCGACCCGCTGCATACGCCTCGGCCGCCTGCATTTACTGGCGATTGGCTATGTCGTACTTAATCTGATGGCCTTTTCATTTCAAAAGTGGAACTTTTGCCATCACGCCCGCTCATAACCCTGCTGCCGTTGCTGGCCGGTCGGTGACCCATCTTGATGCGTCACTGATCGCCTAGCACGGCGCGCCTACGACTCTCGGGTTGTCGGTTGTGGCTGCCGCGAAGGATGTCGCAAGCGCCTGGACTGGCGCGAGGAAATGCCGCTTGGAGCGGCCGAAGGGATAGGACTCAGCCTTACACAGAAAAGCCCCGCATCGCTCGATGCGGGGCTTTTTTGCGTTTGTTGGCTTGTCCTGAATAAGGTTTACACCTTCAGCCTTATTTTCAGGAGAGCTTCATGGCAGAAGGTGTTAAGCGCAGCGAGATTACACGCTGGCTTTTAAGTTGGCGGTGGTAGACCAGATTGAAAAGGCGAATTAAGTTACAAGGAGGCTCAGGCTCGTTACGGTATCCAAGGACGCTCGACGGTGCTGGTACGGTGCCCGTCCTGAAAGCGAGCCATCCAAGCAGTGGAAGCGAGGCAAGACCATGTTCAGGAGCTACGCGAACTTGGAGCAAGCACAGCGGTGGCGCAACGGGTGGCGGCTAACAGCCGGCGCTGGTGATGCAACAGCGGCAAACTGCTCAATAGTGTGCTGAACCTGACCTGGTTTGACCGTCTGGGATTAGCTCGGCTCTCATAGCCTCGATCTCCCGAACCGCCCGGTGCGGACCCGCATGCCGGGTGGTGTGGCAGGGTGCAGTCCACGGGACTGTCCCCTATGCCGATTGCAGTGTGAGAGCCAAACGCAGGACCAGTAATTCCAAATTAGCGTGTGGTTACCTCATTAAACTTCACGACTTGCTCATGGTGTTCAAGGCCATTGATTACCAGCTTGACTGCGGGAATGGTCCTGAGGTCGTTACGGGTCTGCTGGAAGATCAGGGTCACCTTCGTATCGAGATTGCGCACAAGCTCGATGGCCCCTCGTTGCAGTTCTGTATTTCCCACCAGTGTCTTTTCCAGGCGCAGGTTGTTGCCGTCTGGCTCGAAGACCGCGCTCAGGCTGCGAACATGAATTTCGCGATCCTTGTTGGTGCTCGTAAATTCGAATACGCATGAAGGCGTTTGCGCAACGAAATTGCACCCGCTGAGGTTGATACGAACGTTGTTGACCATTTCCACGCGCTTGCCTAGTAGCGTTGGGCTGTCGTTTTCGATGATGCGATCCTGCTCCCGTGCGAACTCGAACGACGGCTTGGCGTACTCCATTCCGATCACGAAAAAACCGGCACAGAGGGCTGCGGCCAATATCAGATTTACGGTGCGGCGCAGGAAAGTTGGCAGCCGCCACGTCATGACGGAAAGCAGCAGGGCGCCCATGAAAACAAAGGCGGCGAAGAAGGAGAGAAAGTTCTTCCAATTAACCACGCCCAGGCCGAATACCGTTGGGTCTGGAAATACATACGTGATAACCGCCCCAGCAGAGCCCTATCACGGTAGACAGCAAACCTGTCAGCCAGGCAAGGAGTTTGGTCGGCGTGCTCTGAATGTTCGCTTCCATGTTGCTATTCCGTTCCACTAGTTGACGTTTGAGTTGGTGATGCTGCGGCGCGGAGCGCGTTCGTCCAAATTATGTCCAATTAGCCGCTTTAAGGGCGGCGTGAGACAGCGTTGAAATCCGCACTCAACTGAGCCGAAGCAGTATCGATGAACGCCAAAGCTTCGTGGCGTCATCTGCAACGGTTGGCCAGCTTATTGGCGCGGCTTGCGATCCCCTGAACGGTACTCAGCGCATCGTTAGTGAGGTTGATGGCATCGCTTGCATTCATCGAAGCCTTCCCTGTTCCAGCTGCCCTCGGAGCCAGATGCTGGTGCGGCTGTAATCGTGGCGAGAGGATGCCAGACGCAGCAAGTCATGGATATTCGGGCCGAGGCCCACGGCTGCAGCTCACGAGAGGGCGAGCAGGTTCGCATGGAGACCGTGCCTAATTGGTTGCAGCGAGCGATGGAGAGTCGCCGCGCATACGGGCCGGGAGGCTGTTTCGCGGAATGCCTTCGGATAACTGTTAACCGAATGTTGGCCCGCGCCGGAAAAAACAAAGGCCTGCATCGCTGCAAGCCTTTGATTTATATGGTGCCGGCACCAAGAGTCGAACTCGGGACCTACTGATTACAAGTCATAGCCTAATGCACCGAGGCTGATCCAGTCTAGACCCTATAAGACCCAGATACAACAACCTAAGCCCTTGAATATGCTGGGGTTTGATCAATTTCAGGTTAGCTACTCCATACAGGCACTGTACCTCTACTGTACCGTCTCCTTGCATGTAGGTAGATGTTTCAAAGGCGAAAAGGCGAGCGTCTAACAGGCCTTTGATCATTCATTGCAGGCTGCTTTCGGCCCAAAGCGGACTTTTCAGAACTGTCTTAGCAGACATCCATTGAGGCTTGGAGGTGTCTACGAAATTAGGGTCGATTCACTAGATGATCCCACAATGCAATTACTGGGTTAATATACAGCCTTGCGCATGGCTGGCCCGCTAGGAGGACTTGATGATCCCCTCGAATAACATTGTGGAAATCAGATCGCTCGCCGAATTGTTGTCCCTTTATGAGATCGCCTCGGATAGCACGCTGACAAAGGACCAGTACCGAAACCCGTTGCGGCCATACCGGCTGATTCAGCCTGAAGCCAGCTGTCAGTACCAGAAGAACGGGAAGCGATGTTCCCAGATGCATCAGCACGGTTTCGTCGTCGAGCGGCACGACGACTCGAAGGTGCTGATAGGGAATTGCTGCGCCCTGAATCACTTGGGCCTAGATGACGAGCAGGTCAGGGGGGAGCTTAAGAAGCTGAGCGCCACCGAGCGGCAGAACATCCGCCGGCATAAGATCGAAACAATGCTCAAACAGCGGGAGAGTCTCATAGGCCGGACCCGGGCCGCGAGCATCAAGCTCAGGGGGCTGCAGAGTAAAGTCAGCCTGATTCTCTCAACCCTGCCTGGCGAAGTAGGTGACGCCTTACTCGATCGTTGGAAGCGGAATGCCTTGGAGGTCTCCTGGGAGTACCTAGTCATCAAGAAGGGGAAAGACGAAAAGGGGAAGCCGCATGAGGAACGGACCTGGTACCGGCATTCCTTCGGCAAGCTCAAAGGCCTGGGCCTATGGCTGCAATTAGATCAACAGTTGTATCAGGAAGCTCTGCTGTACCTTCGCCGGGAGTTGGAGGCAATTCCAACCAAAGCGCGGCTGAGCCAAATGCAACTGGAACAGGCTGAGGCGGCCCTCAACCAAGTGTCGACGCTGGCGATTATCGAGAACGAGTTACAGGATCAAGCCGAGTTGCTGGCCGATTTCCTTAAGCCGGCGAACCTGCAGTTGACGGTCCAGATCGTCAGCAACCACAAGGTCCGGGCTGAAACAGTCGAGGCTGTGCATCACCTGATAGATGAGCCGTGCAGCATGGCGCCCGAGAAGTACGTTGCAGACATCGATCTGGCGCTTAAGCAGAAGTACTCGGCAGGCGGCATTCGCATCGCCTCCTGATTCCATCGGTGCCTCATCTGGTCGCCCAGCTATCAAGCCAGATCGAGCAGCATCTCAGATTCCAAATAACTGCCGGGGAAACCCATCCTCGGACGGCAGGCCAAGCGATGCGAATGGACAGCCAGGCAAATCAGGCTTCGTGTCGATCACGTCTGCTACCTGGTGCAGCCACTGCGAGCCAGGCCCGATCTGGCGTAGTAGGAACCAGATTACAGAGATCAGCCCGAAGAGTCGGCTGAGCGCGTTCTGATCCAACGCCAAGCCTTGGAAGTAGGCCTCGGTGGGTAGCACCGGCACAGGGTTCGAGGCGACCTGGTTCCAGACGCGCGTGTGGTGAGCGCTGCGGTTGCGCAGCGTGTTAATTTCCTGCAGCCAGTCCTTCAGTACCTTGGCATTGCTGATGCCTAAACGAGCGGCAATGCGGTTCTGATGGCTTCCCTTTAAAATCTCAAAGTACTTGGATAAAACCCCGAAGTCCCAGGCTTCGACGACGACCCAGAAGGGCATTGCTTTGTGATTCTGCCGGTGCCACTCGATGCAGTCTTCCCGGCTGCGGTTGATCTGCTCCGTTTGTCGTGCCTGCCACTCGTTCCAGGTGTTGCGCTGTCTCCCCCAGCGGTCCTGCCAGTTGCGGGTTTGCTTGGGGTTGATGAAGCGAGAATCTAGGTAAGCCAGTGGTTCGTGGTACCCAACCTCATGAGCGACTACCGAGCGCACATGAATCTCGATGCGCTCAATGGCATCGAGCATCAACTGGCGAAGCTTCTTGTCGAAAAGATACAGGCTGAACGCTGAATCGAAGGAAGCCCCCGCCATGAAGGTGTCTTGGCGAAGAGGCTTTTGGGTGACGTTGCAGAGGGTGACCTGGCCGTGCTGATCCCGAACATACTCCCGTGCCGGGAACCAGAATCCACTTAGTCGGTAATAGCCTACCTGCGCAAGCTTGCGCTCAGCCCGGAGAGGATCTGCAACTTCCATCCCGCGGCTGATCAAGAGTTTGGCCAGGTCGCTGTAGGATCGGAATGGCTTCGGTGGAGCGAGTTGTCGCAACTTCCATGTCCCAGAAATGAGAAGGCCCAACCATAGAGCCGGACATGCCAGCCCCAGAGGATTGGGCGCGATTGCTGCAGATATTCGTTCACACAGCCTGGTTTGTCAAATGACCGTGCTATCTAGGGTCAGCGCAGACAGCCGGCCACGGAGGCCGAAAGGGTATCTGGCCGGAAACCGCCGGTGGAGAATGAGAAATCTGGGCTTTCTTGCCTCTACTTACGATCCGATGGCCAACTTGGATGCGGACACTTGGTCAGTGCTACGCAACTGACTGGTCAAGTATACAATTGCGCAGTCGTGAGGCAGATCGTCCGCTTCTGGCCGCTTTTGCCTGTCACCCTAATGCGCTGTCGGAGTGCGGTTGGTCAGATCAGTGTGCCTTGCTCAGTTGTGTCGATGAGAGCTAGTCGTCTTCTTTCTCCGGTTGGGGAGAGGAACCCCAGCGGCTTTTTTGGCGCTGCGGGAGCTTTTCCAGCTCTCTGTTCCATTGATCCTGCGTTGGATTGTTCTCGATCAAGCTTCCTAAGGGCTGGCCGCAGTGTTTGCAGACTACAGCTTGAATTTTTACTGTCTCAGCGCAGTGAGGACATGTTTTCAGCGTATGCGCTGGCTCATGTTGGATTCTCTGTGTCGCAGACATGGCAGCAGCGAATAGCAAGGCCAGTGGACCGAAAAGGCACCCAAGGAGGAACCATCCCAGGCCGCTTCGACGCTTTGCGAGTGCAATCAGGGCGCATAGTGTTGCCGCTGACCGAAAACTGACCCAGTAGAGGCTGTTCTGCCGACTGAAAA
>NZ_CEXBBO010000031.1:0-60077 GCF_982611455.1 Stutzerimonas sp. | reverse complement strand
AAATGACTGTTAATCATTGGGTCCCTGGTTCGAGTCCAGGTCGCGGAGCCAAATTCAAAGCCTCAGGTGAAACCTGGGGCTTTTTTATATCCGCCGGACCCTCACCAGGGACTATGTCCCAGGTTATTCGGCAAGCCTCACCCCGCGCTACTTTTCGTAGGAGGCGCGACCCGCGGCGAATACAAACCCTCTGCCAGCTCAAAACCGAAAGCTTCGCCCCGGGGCGGGCCTCCCACAAGCTCAAAAGCAGCACACCGCGCAGCCCCGCGCCGAGCTGCTTTGGTGGGTGCGACCCGCGGCGAAAGCAAATCCTCTGCCAGCTCAAAACCGAAAGCTTCGCCCCGGGGCGGGCCTCCCACAAGATCAAAAGCAGCAAAGCAGCACACCGCCGCAGCCCCGCGCCGAGCTGCTTTGGTGGGCGCGCCCCGCGGCGAAAGCAAACCCTCTGTCAGCTCAAAACCAAAAGCTTAGCCCCAGGCGGGCCTCCCATACAATCCAAAACACACTACCCTGGCCGCGCGCCGCGCCGCAGGGCAAGGCGCAGAGCCGATCCCCATGCGAGCCGCTCTACGGGAGAACCTTAAGGAATCCAGCGTAATGAGCATACAAAACGAAAACGCCCCGCAAAGGCGGGGCGCTCGATGTAGCGGAGCCGTTACTGCTCGGTGGCTTCTTCAGCAGCCTCAGCTTCAGTAGCCGGAGCCGCCTCGGCTTCAGCCTCGTCGCCCTTGATACCGAGCAGCTCTAGATCGAATACCAACACTGAGTTCGCCGGAATCAGCGGGCTTGGGCTCTGCTCGCCATAGGCCAGCTCGCTTGGGATATAGAGCTTGTACTTCTCACCAACGTGCATCAATTGCAGGCCTTCAACCCAACCTGGAATCACGCCACCGACTGGCAAATCAATCGGACTGCCGCGCTTGATGGAACTGTCGAAGACGGTGCCATCGGTCAGACTGCCTTCGTAGTGGACAGTAACAACATCATCAGCGCTTGGCTGAGCGCCATCGGCTTCCTTGAT
Source organism: Stutzerimonas sp. (assembly GCF_982611455.1). NCBI lineage: Bacteria > Pseudomonadati > Pseudomonadota > Gammaproteobacteria > Pseudomonadales > Pseudomonadaceae > Stutzerimonas > Stutzerimonas sp. The sequence continues at coordinate 59,056 of NZ_CEXBBO010000031.1, read as the reverse complement.
CACTTCGTACTGCAAGCCAGACTCGGTAGTCTTCACGCCTTCACGCTTGGCGTTCTCCTCGAGAAATTTCTTCCCGGCAGCTACCGCTTCCTTGTTCATTTCGACCATGCGCTCTTCGGCACGAGTCTGCAGGTAGGCAAAGGCCTCCATCAACTCTTCATCGGTCAGTTTCTGTTCTTTCTTGCCGACGGCATCGTCAATGCCCAGGGCGACAGCCTTGGAATCGAGATCAGCCATACCTTCCTGGGCCAGACTCTTGCCCATATTCAGGCCGATGCCATAAGAGGCTTTCTGCGCCGGAGTTTCCAGCTTGGCGCTGGTTTCGGAATCACAGCCCGCCAGGACCAAGCCAACCAGGGCTATCGCAGACGCCAAACGTTGATGTCTCATTCTGTTTCCTTAATTACGCTGAAGGGGGCGAAGCAAAAAATCAGTGCCCGAGCTTAACAGTCGCCCCAGGCAGTGGCTACCGAGCTCGCCGCGGTAATGAGTAAAGACAGTGCAAAGAAAGGAAGTGCCGCACGAAGCGTGCGAAAACAGAACAGACTGAAAATCGGAAGCAAAAAAAAACGACCCTAAGGTCGCTTTTCTTTGGGCTATCAAGGCGTTCAGCGGTCCTTGATGGCGAATATGGCGCAGCGGACGGGACTCGAACCCGCGACCCCCGGCGTGACAGGCCGGTATTCTAACCGACTGAACTACCGCTGCGCTAAACCTCGAGTGGTGGGTGATGACGGGATCGAACCGCCGACCCTCTGCTTGTAAGGCAGATGCTCTCCCAGCTGAGCTAATCACCCGTTTGCTCTCGAAGTGGGGCGCATTCTAGAGATGGTTCCTGACCTTGGCAAGCCCCTTTCGAAAAAAAAATTGCAGAAGTTCCAAAGACTTAGGAAACCCTCTGTTTATCGCAAATTTTGCGGTATCCATCGGCATTGCGGCTTTGCAGGGTTGGCCTGAGTTCCCGGGACGGGAATAATGCGCGCTTTGCTTTCACCGGAGTTTCAATCGCCATGTGGTTTCGCAACCTGCTCGTCTACCGTCTCACCCAGAACGTCCCTTTCGATGTCGAGACACTTGAAGCTGCATTGGCCGCCAAGCCCGCCCGCCCCTGCGCCAGCCAGGAATTAAGTACCTACGGTTTCGTCGCACCCTTCGGAAAAGGTGAAGACGCGCCACTGGTTCATGCCAGCCAGGGTTTTCTGCTGATCTCTACACGTAAGGAAGAGCGCATCCTGCCTGGCAGCGTGGTCAAGGACGCGCTGAAAGAAAAGGTCGACGAGATCGAAAACGAGCAGATGCGCAAGGTCTACAAGAAAGAGCGCGAGCAACTCAAGGACGACATCATCCAGTCCTTCCTGCCTCGCGCCTTTATCCGCAAGTCCGGCACCTTCGCTGCCATCGCGCCGGAGCAAGGTCTGATTCTGGTCGACTCTTCCAGCCCCAAGCGCGCCGAAGACCTACTCTCCACTCTGCGCGAAGCCATCGGCTCGCTGCCGGTTCGTCCATTGACCGTCAAGATTGCGCCCTCGGCGACCATGACCGACTGGGTGAAGACGCAGAAAGCCGCGGATGACTTTTTCGTCCTCGATGAGTGCGAATTGCGCGACACCCATGAAGACGGTGGTGTCGTGCGCTGCAAGCGCCAGGACCTGACCAGCGACGAGATCCAGCAGCACCTGGAAGTCGGCAAGCAGGTCACTCAGTTGTCGCTGGGCTGGCAAGACAAGCTGTCTTTCGTCCTTGACGACAAAATGGTAATCAAGCGTCTGCGCTTCGAAGAGTTGCTGCAGGATCAGGCCGAACAGGATGGCGGCGATGACGACCTCGGCCAGCAGGACGCCAGCTTCCTGCTGATGATGCTGACCTTCGGTGAGTTCTTGCCCGCGCTGTTCGAAGCCCTGGGTGGTGAGGAGATTCCACAGGGCATCTAAACTGCCCTGGCCGTCAGCCCCGGCTGACGGCGCTCCTTCCATAACTACAAGGTAAGCCCGATGCGTGCCCTCGCTGCCCTCAGCCGCTTTATCGGCAATACGTTCGCCCTTTGGGTCTTGCTGTTCGCCGTTCTCGCTTTCTTCCAGCCCAGCTGGTTTCTGCCTGCCACTGCTTGGATCGTTCCGCTGCTGGGGCTGATCATGTTTGGTATGGGCCTGACACTGAAAGCAGCTGACTTTGCGGAAGTTGCACGCCGCCCGCTTTGGGTGGCGCTGGGTGTCGGGGCGCAATTCCTGATCATGCCGACCCTCGCCTGGCTGCTCTGCCAGCTGCTGGGGCTACCGGCTGAGATCGCGGTGGGAGTGATTTTGGTGGGTTGCTGTCCAGGCGGCACCGCCTCCAACGTGATCGCCTGGTTCTCCCGCGGTGACGTCGCGCTGTCCGTGGCGATCACCGCCGTCACCACCCTGCTCGCCCCGCTGGTCACGCCTGCGCTGATTTGGCTGCTGGCATCGGCCTGGTTACCGGTCAATTTCGGCGCATTGTTCATGTCCATCGTGCAGATCGTGTTGCTGCCTATCGCCCTCGGCCTGATCGCCCGGCGTCTGCTGGGCGCACGCGTGCATCAAGTGGTGGAAGTGTTACCGCTGATCTCGGTGGTCAGTATCGTGATTATCGTGGCGGCGGTGGTAGCGGCCAGCCAAGCGAAGATCGCCGAATCCGGCCTGCTGATCATGGCGGTGGTGGTTCTGCACAACAGTTTAGGTCTGGGCATCGGCTACTTCGTTGCACGTGCCTTCGGCTTGCCGCTCGCGCAGCGCAAAACGCTGTCAATCGAGGTCGGCATGCAAAATTCCGGTCTAGGCGCAGCATTGGCCAGCGCTCATTTTTCGCCGTTGGCGGCCGTTCCTAGCGCGTTGTTCAGTGTTTGGCACAACCTTTCCGGCGCGCTGCTGGCAACCTGCTTCCGCCGCATGCGCGACAAGGACGAAGCCTGAGCTAATAAGGCGGCGTTCCTTTGGTCCGGGCTGCTTGCCCGGATCTGCTGACTGTGCAAAATAGCGACCACTGAGGACGACCTCAGACTTGCACCAGCCTTCCGGGGACGACCCCAGCTTATCGTCCCACGAGGAGGCGACATGTCCTGGATCATCTTGTTTTTTGCCGGCCTATTCGAAATCGGCTGGGCCGTTGGCCTGAAGTACACCGACGGCTTTACCCGTCCTCTTCCGACGATGCTCACAATCGCTGCAATGCTGGCTAGCCTTGGATTGCTAGGTCTGGCGATGAAAGAGTTGCCGCTAGGTACCGCCTACGCCATCTGGACCGGTGTGGGAGCAGTGGGCACAGTGATCGCCGGCATCATCTTGTTCGGCGAATCGCTGAGCCTGTTCCGCCTGGGCAGCGTGCTGCTGATCTGTATCGGGTTGCTCGGTTTGAAGCTCAGCCATTGAAACAACGAGGCAGCCGGCCGAACGCCCGCTGCCTCGCTCGTCAACCGTGCAATGCAGGCTCGCGATAGTGTCGAGCACAGGCTTCGCCATCGGCACGGAACAGGTGGCATTTGTTGGCCAACAGGCCGGTGGCATAAGCCTCTCCCACCGCAACACGGCGATTGCCATCGCTGGCCACCGCCACCATTTCATCCACGCCTTCGAAGTTCAGGTGCAGCAGGTTGTGGTCACCGAGTCGCTCGGCCACTGCAATCTCACCGTTGAAGACGAAATCCGCCTGCTCGGCATCGACGAAATGCTCAGGCCGAACGCCAAGCGTCAACGCATCGCCCGGGTTAACCAGCGTGCCATCCACCGGCACCCGCAAGGCGCTGCCACCCGGCATCGTCACCTCCACCGAATCGGCATCCGCACGCAGTACGCGCACCGGCATGAAATTCATCTGTGGCGAGCCGATGAAGCCGGCGACGAACTGATTCTTCGGATAGTGATACAGCTCCAGCGGTGGCCCGACCTGGGCAATGCGCCCCGCGTTGAGCACGACGATCTTGTCAGCCAGGGTCATGGCTTCGACCTGATCGTGGGTCACGTAGATCATCGTTGCCTTGAGGCGCTGGTGCAGGCGTGAGATTTCGATGCGCATCTGCACGCGGAGGAACGCATCGAGGTTCGACAGCGGCTCGTCGAACAGGAACACCTTGGGTTCGCGAACCATGGTGCGACCGATGGCGACGCGTTGGCGCTGTCCGCCGGAGAGGTCCTTGGGCTTGCGCTCAAGTAACTGATCCAACTGCAGAATCTTCGCCACTGAATCTACGCGGCGATTGATTTCGCTTTTATCGACTTTCGCCAGTTTCAGGCCGAACGCCATGTTTTCGGCGACATTCATATGCGGATAGAGCGCGTAGGACTGGAACACCATCCCCACCGAACGATCCATCGGTGGCAGTTCGTTGACCCGCTCGCCGTCGATCTGCAGCTCGCCGTCGGTGATGTCCTCAAGGCCGGCGATCAGCCGAAGCAGGGTCGACTTGCCACAGCCGGACGGGCCGACGAACACCACGAACTCCCCATCGGCGATATCCAGATCGATACCGCAGGTGATGGGAACATCTTCATAACTCTTGCAGATATTGCGCAGGGTTACGCTGGCCATTCTTGTTGTTCTCCTCAAACAGTCGCCGCGACGAATCGCGGCGGGCGGCAGGCCGGCTGAAACGAGGCAAGCGCCTCGTCCCCACCGGTCAACTCATCCGAGCCGGCGTGCGAATCCAAATCCGTGCGCTGGCAGGTGTACGCCCTGCCCTTCGAATACGGCCATGGCCGATGGTACGTCCAGCCCTTCGACCGGTGCCGATAGATCGAAGTGCCGCGCACTGTCGCCCATATTGAACAGGCAGACCCAGACCTCGTCATCCAGACGGCGCTCGTAGACCAGCAGCGCGCCGTCGTGGTGGATGGTGCGCATACTGCCTTCGATCAGCAAGCGCTGATCCTGGCGCCAGGCGAGGAAGCGACGGTAGATGTTGAGCATCGAGTTCGGATCCGGCTCCTGGGCTGCGACCGACAGCGGCAGGTGTTTGTCGGCGAGCGGCAACCAGGGTTGCTCGCGGCTGAAGCCGCCATGCACATCCTGATCGTGCCAGGGCATCGGCGTGCGGCAACCGTCTCGTCCCTTGAATTCAGGCCAGAAGCGGATGCCGTAGGGGTCGACCAACTGCTCGAATTGCAGCTCGGCTTCATCCAGGCCCAACTCCTCGCCCTGATACAGGCACACGCTGCCGCGCATCGACAGCAGCATCGCCATGAACATACGGCCACGGGCGTGATCCGGCTGATTGGCCAGCGCCCAGCGGCTCATGACCCGCACCACATCATGGTTGCCGATCGACCAGCACGGCCAACCGTCCACCAGCTCGCGTTCAACGCAATCGATGGTGTGGCGCAGAAAGCCTGGACTGCACTGCTCAGTGAGCAGATCGAAGGAATACGCCATGTGCAGCGTGTCACTGCCGCCGGTATAGGCCGCCATGGTGGTCAGGGAGTGATCACAGCCGATTTCGGCCACGGTGGCGCTGCCGGGATAGCGTTCCAGCAACTGGCGAATGCGCCGCAAGAAGCCGAGATTTTCTGGCTGGGTCTTGTCGTGCACGTGCTTCTGGAATGCGTAGGGATTATCGACGCGCACGCCAATGCTGCCCTCGCGGACCTCATAGTTAGGCGGGTTGTCGCGCAGCTCGCGGTCGTGGAAGTAAAAGTTCGCCGCGTCCAGACGGAAGCCGTCGACGCCCAATTTCAGCCAGAACTCCATGTCATCGAGCAACTGTTGCTGGACCTCTTCGCAGTGGAAATTGAGATCCGGCTGGCTGGAGAGGAAGTTGTGCAGGTAGTACTGCTTGCGCCGGCTGTCCCAGGTCCAGGCCGGGCCGCCAAACACCGACAGCCAATTGTTGGGCACGGTGCCGTCGTCCTTCGGGTCGGCCCAGACGTACCAGTCGGCTTTGGGGTTGTAGTGGCTGGAGCGGCTTTCCTTGAACCAGGGATGTTGGTCCGAAGAATGATTGAGGACTTGATCGATGAGGATACGAATGCCGCGTGAATGGGCGACCTCAATGACCTGCTTGAAGTCTTCCAGCGTGCCGAACAGCGGGTCCACGCCGCGATAGTCGGACACGTCGTAGCCGAAATCCTTCATTGGCGAGGTAAAGAACGGCGACAACCAGATGGCATCGACGTTGAGGCTGGCGATGTAGTCGATCTTCTCGACCACACCGAGCAGATCGCCGACCCCATCGCCATTGCTGTCGAAAAAGCTGCGCGGGTAAACCTGATAAATGACGCCGCCGCGCCACCAGTCATTGCGATTCATACAACCAACCTTCGATGTTTGGGGGAACACGCCGCCACTCTAGGTGCGTCAACCCACCGCAACATCCTCCCGCGCCTCGATTGTCGAGGCGTATGACGCGGGCGTAGAGACGCGCCGTAAAGGGGGCGTAGTGCCCGTCTTAACTTCAAATCAGCGCCTCGAATATTTCGTCATAAAAACGTCGACAAACGAGCGAATCGACACTTATCTGTCACGAGTGGCTTATAGGATCAGTGCAGTTCCAGGACTGACCCGTAGTAGCTGCCGCGCCCAGCACTCCCTGCGCCGCCGCACCAGCCAGGAGCGACACGCATCCCCAAACCCATGGAGAGTCGACATGTTCAAGTGCAAGCCCCTCGCAGCCGCCATCATCGCGATCCTCGCCACCCAAGCCTACGCTGACGAAAACAGCGCAGAGCAAAACCAGTCGGGTGCCGACAACATTGCGGAAGTAACCCAGACCGGCGGCCAGGACAACCTGTCTTATCAGTCGCAGATCGGCGCGAACAATGACGGAACGGTCACTCAGGACCAGGCCACGATATCGGATGCCGTCCAGACCCAGACCGGCAACCTGAACTTCGCTGATATCACGCAGAACGCAACCGAACAGAGCGAAGCGATCCAGCTGCAACAGGGCGACAACCAGGACGCGAGCATCGTCCAGAACGACTCCTTCGGTGCCAGCGCGCGTCAGTACCAGGAAGGCAACTTCAATACCGCGATCACCGAGCAGACCTCCGCCAACCTGAGCACCGCCGTGACCGATCAGGACGGTAACGACAACTTCGCCGAAGCCATTCAGAGCAACACCGAATCGAGCCAATCCGAGCAACTGCAGATCGGCAACGACAACGTCTCGCTGGTATGGCAGGAAGGCGGCGCACGCAACGACGGCTTCGTCGAGCAACAGGGCGACAGCAACGATGCGACCGTCTATCAGGTGAATGCCTTCGACTCCAGCGCCGAGGTCGTTCAACAAGGCGATCTGCAGACCGCGTCGGTGATGCAGGAGGGTTCGGAACATACCGCCAGCATTCAATCGCAAGGGCTGATGAACGAGGCCTACATCGACCAGAGCGGCTCGCTGCAAACCGCATCGATTTATCAGGACGGCACGTCCAACAGCGCCGACATTTTCCAGGCTGGCGAAAGCAACGACGCCAGCACCGAGCAGAACGGCGACAACAACTACGCCATCGTCGACCAGCTCGACGGTAGCCTGCAGACCGCTTCGCTACAGCAGGCCGGCGAATACAACGAGGCTTACGTCACGCAGGAAGGCACCGATCACCTGATCGACTTCGCTCAGGACGGCTCCGACAACCTGCTCACTGCCAACCAGAGCGGCAACGGCAACGAACTGACCGGCGCAAGCTATGGCGACAACAATGTTGTGGACGTAACTCAACAGGGTGAATTCAACGTCGCCGATATCCAGCAGATCTACGGTTCGGATAACGAGGTCAACCTGATGCAGACCGGCGAAGGTCATCTGGCACAAGTGCTACAGGGCGGCATCGCCAACCAGGCGATACTCGATCAGAGCGGCATGAACAACAGCGCGATCGTGTCGCAGATGGGCTCGGGCAACATGGCCATCGTGACCCAGCAGTAAGCGGTATCGGCAGCCGGCCCATGTGGTCGGCTGCCTCTCTTCCCTTCAGCCGATCAGCGACTACGCGCTGGATTACCGACAACGGTCGCCCCTGCCGCAACATCTCGAGTCACTACACTGCCCGCGCCGATCAAGGCACCATCGCCGATGGTCACACCCGGCAGGATGATCGCACCGCCGCCGATCCATACGTGCTCACCAATCACCACCGGACGCCCGAATTCCAAGCCGCTACGACGCTCCGCTGCGTCGCGAGGATGGTCCGCCGCGTAGATCTGCACGGCCGGACCGATCTGCGTGCCAGTGCCGATACGCACCTCGACCACATCCAGAATCACGCAGTTGAAGTTAAGGAACACCCCATCGCCCAAATGGATGTTGTAGCCGTAATCGCAGTGAAACGGCGGCCGCACCACCGTGCCTTCGCCGACGCTGCCAAACAGCTCGTCCAGCATGGCCCGACGCACTTCGGCGGTTTCGCCGACCGCGGCGTTGTAACGCACCATCCAAGCCTTGGCCGCAACCTGATCAGCCTGCAGCTCGGCGTCGCCCGGCTGATACAGCTCACCGGCGAGCATCTTCTGTTTTTCGGTCATCGACATGTCTGGCTCCAGCGGTCATAAAAAACGCATCCAACCTTGGACCGGCCGGATGCGTAATCGGTCATCAACACTACTCGCCCTGAATCTTGCTCAACAGGCTGCGCGCCAGCTGTACGGCCTCGTTGCGGTGGGTGATGTTGAGCTTCTGGTAGAGGCTGCGGATATGCGTCTTGATGGTCGTCGGTGCCACGTTGAGGTGTTCGGCGATCTGCTCGTTGGACTGCCCGGCATGGATCAGACTGAGCACCTGCCATTCGCGGCGCGTCAGCGGTGAATGACGGATCAGCTCGGGCACGTCCGGGCGATTGATGATGTCCTGGATCACCGCCTCGTCGAGCGTGATGCGGATCGCCCGGCTGAAGTCGCGTTGCTGCTGCGCCAATACGATCAGCCGATCGGCGCGCTGGGCTTCCAGTTCATCGAGCTGGCGCTCGTGCTGCAGCGCCTTGAGCATGGCGATGATCAATTTGCCAATGCGCAGAAAGCTGCCGATGGCGCCGGTGCTGCTGGCCAGAGTCAGCGCCAACTGCAAATGATCCAGCGCCTGTTGACGCTCCTCACGCAGCCAGTGCAGCTGGGCCAGCAGAATATGGTTGCGGTTGAGGTCCATCACCAGACCATGATGTTCGGCATCAATCTGCAACTGGCGAAGGATCGGCAGCGCCTTGTCCGGCTGCTTCAGCGAAAGATAGGCACGCGCATGGTTGCGACCGTTGTACTGAGCGAAGTGATTGAGCCCGCGCTGCAACGCCGGTGCGGTAAGCAACCATTGCTGAATGGCGGTTTTGTCCTGGGTTGAATCCCAGTAGCTGAGCATCACCGCATGCGCATTCGCCAGCCAATCGACGTGGTAATTGTCATCAGCCAGCATGCTCTGAATCTTGCCGATGTAATCGGCGCACGCGCTCTGCTGGCCGCGCGCATGGGCCACGCCGGCCAGCAACGCGTAACACTGCATGAGCCAACGATCACCGACATCCTCGAGAATCTGGATGCCCTGCAGGGCGCACTGCTCGGCAGCATCCAGATGATGCCATTCGAGCAGCACCTGGCCGCGCACGCGGTAGATGAACTCCATGATCGGCGTGGCTTGCAGCTCGGCCTGCTCGACGTACTGAATCGCCCGCTCCTGCAGCGAATAGGCCTTCTGCAGATAGCCTTGGGCGATGGCGATTTCCGAGAGCTGGCCAAGATTCCACACCACCAGATGCGAGGCGCGAATTTCCCGCGCGCGGCGTTCGGCCTCCTCGTACTGCTTTTGCGCCTGGGGCAGCAGCCCCTGAACGAAGTGCGCCTCGGCCAGTCCCGACAGCGCCGCGACTTTCGAGGTGCGCATGATCAGCGGCTCGCGCACCAGCGCTTCGCGGGCCAGGGCTATCGCCCGCTGCTCATCGCCACGGTTCATCGCCACCTGTGCGCGAACGGCATTGAACTCGCCGACGATGCGCGCCCAATCCTCGTCCGAACAGCTGTGTTGCAACGCCTGCTCGCCCGCCTTGAACCAACGTTCAACCTGATCGAACTGATAAGAGTTCTGCGATACCCAGGCCTGGAGCAACGTGAACAATGGCGAGCCAGCGATGGCCTGTTCCGGCAGAGTTTCCAAACATTGCTGCAACAGCCCCAGCCGCCCCTGACGATAAAACTGCCGGCCATGCCGCTCCAGCACTTCGCCGACTCGTGTAGGACAACCCGCCTGCACCGCATGGCGCGCCGCCTCTTCCGGCAGGCTTTCGGCCATCAACGCTTCGGCAGCGCGCAAATGCAGATCCGACAGGCGCTGCGGCTGATGCGTGCGCAGCTCGCCCTGAAGAAATGTCGCGAACAGCGGGTGATAGGCATACCACTGGCGCAGGCTGTCCAACGGCAGCAGGAACAGGCCGCCGCGATCCAGCTGCTCGAGCATGTCGCGGGCGTTTCTGTTTTGGGTCAGGTGATTGGCGAGGGAGGCATTGAAGCGCTCCAGCAGGCAGGTGGCCTGGAGAAATTCGAGTTTCGATGCGCTCAGTCGGTCCATTACCTGCTCGCGCATATAGTCGCGAATATAGGGATGCCCGAGCTGCAGGTTTTCCAGAAACAGATCCATGCCGCGTCCGGTCTGCACTTCCTGCAGAGCCAGCTGCAGCGCACAGGGCCAGCCGCCGATACGCCGGTTGAGTCGTTCGATCTGCTCGCGATTGACCGTCACTGGCAAACCCAAACCGAGCAACGCCTCCACCTCGTCGGTCTCGAACGCCAGATGCTGAGCATTCACCGTGAGCAGTTGATGTTTGACACGCAAGTCCGCCACACCCAGCTCGGGCAGGCCACGACTGCACACCAGCAGCGTTATCCATGCCGGCATGTTGCGCAGAAAAAACCGCAGGGCCGCAATGACCTCAGCGTTGTGCAGGACCTCGAAATCATCCAGCACCAGCAACAACGGCTCATGCTCCCCCGGCAGCTCCGCCAGCAGGTGTGTGAGCAGCGTGTCGAAGACTTCCCTGCCCTGCTCGGCCAATAACAGGCTGCGTGGACAGCCGTGTTCCAGCTGCGCATCGACCACGTGCAATAGGTAACGGCCGAGCTGAAGCGGATCGTTATCGCCGGGATGCAGCTGCAGCCAGGCGACTCGTCCATCGAAGCTGCACGCCCACTGGCAGGCCAGCGTGGTTTTGCCAAACCCACTGGGCGCCTGCAACACCGCCAGGCGCACCTCACCCAGGCGCTGCAACCACTCGTCCAGCCTTGGCCGCGCCAGCAGTCCGCGCGGCATCGGCGGCATCTTCATCTTCGCGGGTATCAGTGGCAACGGTGCAGGCATTGCGGCGTTCATATCGTCTCCCTCGATTCCATTCACTGTTGCGCGCTAACCCTTCACTCCGCCCGCCGTCAGGCCGCCAACGATCCACTTCTGGCAGTAGAGGAATACCGCGGTGATCGGCAATCCGGACAGCACGGCTGCCGCGGCGAAGTCACCCCACAGGTAGTTCTGATCGTAGAGATACTGCTGGGCGCCAACCGACAGGGTGAGTTTGTCCACATCCATTAGTAGCACCGAGGCGATTGGGTATTCGGTGATGCTGGTGATGAAGGCGAGGATGAACACCACCGCCAGAATCGGCACGCTCATGGGTAACAGGATGTGCACGAAGGCCTGCCAAGTGGTGGCGCCATCGACGATGGCCGCCTCCTCCAGCGAGCCGTCGATGCTCTCGAAATAACCCTTGATGGTCCAGATATGCAGCGCCATGCCGCCCAGCGAAGCGATGATCACCGCACCGTGAGTGTTCACTCCTAGCCAACCTACGTGCTGGCCGAGCTGGTCGAACAACGCATAAATCGCCACCAGCGTCAGTACCGGCGGAAACATCTGAAAGATCAGCATGCCCTTGAGAATCGGTCCCTTGCCCTGGAAACGCAGCCGGGCGAAGGCGTAGGCGCTGGTGGTGGACAGCATCAGGATCAGCACCGAACTGATCAGCGCGATCTTCACGGAGTTCCACAGCCAGGTGAGCACAGGAAACGGCGGATTGCTGACCACTCCATTTTCATGAACGTAAGGAATGCCCAGCGCCAGTGACCAATGTTCCAACGTGGGGCTTTCCGGAAACAGGCTGCCGGTAGCGAAATTGCCTTCTCGAAAGGAGATCGACACCACCATCAGCAGCGGAAACACGATCAGCGCGACAAAGGCGAGCAGCCCTGCATGCGTCAGCCATACGCGATATTTGACGGATTTCGGTTGAACCATGGCCATTTCTTAAACCCTCATACCTTGACCTTGGAAAGCTTCAGATTCAGCCAGGCCATGGCGCCGACGACGATAAAGATCAGCGTGGCGATAGCCGCGGCCAGGGCAAAGTTCTGCCCCGAATCCTGGAAGGCGATGCGGTAGGTGTAGCTGACCAGCAGGTCAGTGGTGCCGGCTGGCGTGGTGGTGCCGAGGATGTCCGGCCCGCCGCGGGTCAGCAGGGTGATCAGCACGAAATTGTTGAAGTTGAAGGCGAAGCTCGCGATCAGCAGCGGCGCCAACGGCTTGATCAGCAACGGCAAGGTGATTTTCAGCAGGTTGTCCAGCGGCGTCGCGCCGTCCATCGCCGAGGCTTCGTAGAGGTCGCGCGGAATCGCCTGCAGCAGTCCCATGCACAGCAGCAGCATGTAGGGATAACCGAGCCAGGTATTGACCAGCAGAATCATGCTGCGCGCCAGCGTCGGGTCGCTGAACCAGGCCGGACGCATCCCGAACAGGCTATCGAGCATCAAATTGATCTCGCCAAAACTCTGGTTGAACAGGCCTTTGAACACCAGGATCGAGATGAACGCCGGCACCGCGTAGGGCAGGATCAACATCAGTCGATAGAAGGCCTTGCCGCGCACCATTTCCCATTGCAGCAGGCTCGCCAGCACCAGTCCCACGGCCAGGGTGAAAACCACCGTCAGCGCCGCGAAACATACCGTCCAGACGAAGATTTGCAGGAACGGGCCGCGAATCTTCGGGTCGGCCAGCACTTTGGCAAAGTTGCTCCAGCCGGCGTAAACGGTATAACCCGGCGCGACATTTTGGCCTTCGGCGTCTACATAGAAGCCGATCTCGTCGTTGGCGGTCAGGCGTTCGCCGGTCTGGTTGTTGAGCAGCGAACCGTCGTCCTGCAACCGATACAGCGACTCTACCGCGGCTACTTCACGCAGCCCGTAGAGACGCAGTAGCTGACCTTCAGAGCCGCGCATAACCCACTGCTCCAACTGCTTGCGCTGGCGAATCACGTCACGCAGCGGCAACGCCGGGCCCAAATCATCGACCTCAGCCTCGGGACTCATTCTCAGCGGCTCGTTTTCCAGCGGCTCGCCCTGCAAAGGTGCGGAAATCCACACGCCCTGCTCGCCCTTGTCGACGCGCAGACGCATCTTGCCGTCGTCACTCTGGTGCAGGCTGAAACCGAAGCGCTCCCCGGCCAGGTAGGTCTGGCTGAGGTGATATCGCTGGGCTTGATCAAAGCTCAGCAGGTTGGTGCCGCTGTAGTTGGTAAAGCCGATGCCTACGGTGTACAGCAGCGGGAAGATCACGAATATCAGCATCCCGGCCACCGCTGGAAAGATGTAGCGGTGGGCGTAGGCGCGGCGATTGATGAAAACGAAACTGGCGAGCCCCGCGACCACCAGCCCAAGCAGGGCGAATACCGTCTGCCCCTGGGCATATAGAGCAACAATCAAGTACAGGGCGAAGGCGTTACAAAGCAGCCAGAGCCCCCAGCGCATCGCAGCTGGCAACCTGGGAATAGACAGTTTCGGCACAGCGCGGCCGGGCATCTCGGCGGGAACATTCACGGCGGGCATCGGAATCTTGGCCTCATGGCGCGCCGCCAAAGACGCAGGCGTCTTCGGCGGCGGCTGCGGGTTGTCGTTACTTGACGATTCGCTTGGCGGCGTCATCTAGCGCGGCATCGACCGATTGGCGACCGGACGTGATATTGGTCAGGGCAGGCTCCATCGCTGACCAGAACACACCCATCTGCGGGATGTTCGGCATCGGCCGGCCTTGTTCGGCGCTGTCGAAGGTGGCCTTGATCAGCGGATCTTTGGACAGTTCGGCCATGTATGCCTTGTTCGGCACCGCACCCAGCGGCACGTCGGCATTCACGGTTTTCAACCCCTCGACCTGCAACAGGTGGTTCTCCAGGAACTCTACGGCCAACGCCTGATTCGGGCTGGCTGCGTTGAGCGTCGCAGCCATCACGCCGGAGAATGGCTTGCTCGGGCCGTCACCCACGGCAGGGATCGGTGCCACTCCGAAATCGATGCCACTCTTGCGGATATTCGACCAGGCCCAGGGCCCGCTGATGAACATCGCCGATTCGCCCTTGTTGAACGCGGCTTCGGCGGCGCTGTAGTCGGCGCCCTTGGGCATAACGCCCTGATCGATCAGCTCTTTGAGCACGGTTGCGCCCTGCTTGGCGCCCTCGTTGTTGACGCCGGTCTTGCTGACGTCGTAACCCGAGTCACCGTTGGCGAAGGCATAGCCACCATTAGCCGCCAGCAGCGCCCAGGTGAAATAGGTGTTGTTGTAATCCCAGAGAATTGCGCGCTTGCCATCGGCGGCAAGCTCTTTTTGGAGCGCGAACACTTCATCGAAGGATTTCGGCGGGGTCGACACCAGCGCCTTGTTGTAGATCAGCGCAGGCGCTTCTACCGCCATGGGATAGCCCCACAGCTTGCCTTGATAACTCACCGCATCCCAGGCGAAATCAGCGATTTCACCCTTGGTCTTGGCGCTCGGCGTAATCGGAGAAAGCAGCCCGCTCTGCGCCCATTCGCCGAGCCGGTCATGTGCCCAGATGAAGATATCCGGTCCATTACCAGTGGCCGCGGCTTGCTGAAACTTGTCGGTTGCCGCATCCGGATGGGCGACTTCGACTGGAATGCCGGTTTCTTCGGTGAATTTCTTGCCGACCTCAGCCAGACCTTTATAGCCCTTGTCACCGTTTATCCAGACGACCAACTTGCCTTCTTCGATGGCAGCCTGGACGGACAGCGGCAAACTCAGGGTTGCGGAGAGACCGATCGCGGCCGCTGCAAACAGCTTTTTGTTCATTCGTGTATCCCTCGTGGCTTCTTATTTTTGATCCACAACTTCCTGCGTGCCGCTGGGCGGTCTTGCAGTAGACCCATACTCGCCCTGCAAGTGGGCTAAAACATCCTCCCTCGGGATTGGATGAGGGGCGTAGCCGCGGGGCGTAGTTTTGCCTTCCGGCGGTGGCCGCCGGAAGCCTCGATCGGCCTTTCTCAGCCTGCACAACGCCGTCTAAACCCGCTTGAATATCTGGGACTTCCCCGCCTTGCCGGAGCCGGACATGCGCCCTCTGCCGCCCCTTAGTCCTTCTATCCTAGCCCTTTGTTTCAGTCTGCTCGCGCCTGTCGCGCAAGCAGAACCACAGGTCCAAATCCGACTCAACGGTCAAGCGCTGCAGGCGACCTGGGAACCGCTCGCCGGCGATCGCTTCGCGACGGAGTTGGAGCTCCTACCCGGCACTTTGCAGCTCGGCTCGGGGAAAGCTGATCACGAGCCGCTCAAACCCTTTCCGCGCCATGAGTTGCGCACCGAAAGTCGCTTCGATTTCACCGTGGCGGAGCCCGGTCGCTACCCTTTGCTGGTGCAGAGGGGTGAAGACACCAACCTTCGATTGCTGCCCGTTCGGCAAGAAAAACAGCCCGCCGAATACGCCGCATTGACGCCGCTTCGGTCAGTTCCGCACCTGCCATCCAGCGGTTGGAGCCGCCAGCCACCCGCAACTGTCCGAACATCCATCGGCAGAGGACTCGCGCCATGACTTTGGAACAGCAACGCCACGCGGCCCAGTTGGCATTCGTCGCCAGCGGCGCTGAGCTGGAAATCGGCACGCGCGATGACTGCCCGCTGCCGCTCGAACAACTGGCTGCCACCTTGGGCACCGAACCCTACGTTCGTGAATGTTTCAGCGGCGGCTTGACCGCTCACGTCTACCGCATCCGCGCCGGCGGGCGCGACTGGACGCTCAAGCGTGCACGCGAGCGCTGCATGGTGCAGAACGTCGATGGCCAGACCAGCTTTCTCAATGAGATCCAGCGGCGCGCCGATCTGAGCGTGCTCAAACGCGACCCGCCGCTCGGCGCGCATCTGAGCGCCATTGTCGATACCCGCTACGCCAGCTTTCGCCATGGCGTACTGCTATCCCCATGGATCGACGGCGAGCGCATCCAGACCTGGAACGAGCGGCAGCTGCTGCAGTTGTTCGACGCGCTGGTGACGCTGCTACTCGGCGGCCTGTTCGAGTGGGACCTATGCCCCGGCAACACCCTCGACGATGGGCAGGTGCGCCTGTTCGACTTCGGCTACATGTACCGTTTCGATCCGCTGCGCCAGTTCAACAGCAACGGCACCGCAGCGCCGGGTTTTCATGCAGCCGAGCGCTTCGAAACCCGACAGTATTTCGCCCATCTGCTGCCGCTGGAACAACAAAGCGATCACCTGGCACTGGCCGCGTTCGCGCTGGAAAAACGCATCGCGCTCGAAGCCTACCAACGCCTGCGGGCGGAACTCGAAGCACGTAGCGCCAGCGCGACCGTGCTCGATTGGCTGGGCGGCATCATCGCTGAATGGCAGCAAGCATTGAGTGGCGATCTCGACGCGCTGTACCTGAAGGAAGCCTGGCGCTCGCATTGGCTGGACCTGCAGGACGACCTCGGCGGCCAGACCTGCACACCCTCGACATTGGCGCGAATCGACTGGCTGGAGCAGGCGGTACGGGAACGCCATTCCGATCTCCAGCGACTGACGGCGCTCGGCTCTGCGCACGCGCTGCAAGCTGAACTGCGCGAGGCGCGTCGTAACGCGCGCCAATGGCAAGTCGAATGACAACATTGTTCGATTACCGCCCGGCTTTCCGCACGCGCATGACGATCCCGGCGGGGTCTTTGATATCGTGTATTAACCAGATGGTACATTTATCGAAGAGCCACAATGACCCAGACCATTCTTGTTTTGAACGGCCCCAACCTGAATCTGTTGGGCACTCGCGAACCTGCCACCTATGGCTACGAAACCCTGGCGGACATCGCCGCGCTTTGCGAACGCACGGCGTCATCGCTCGGACTGGCCGTCGAATTCTTCCAGACCAACCATGAAGGCGAGTTGTTGGATCGCATCCATTCCGCACGCGGCCGCTGCGCCGGCATCCTGATCAATCCTGCCGCCTGGACCCACACCTCCGTTGCAGTACGAGATGCGTTGGCGGCGGTGGAACTCCCGGTGATCGAGGTGCATCTTTCAAACGTGCACAAGCGCGAAGCCTTCCGCCATCACTCCTACGTCTCACCGATTGCCGTCGGTGTAATTTGCGGGCTGGGCAGCCACGGCTACCGCCTCGGCCTGGAACACTTCGTCCACCTGCTCAAGGCCTGACCATGACTGATTCGAACAAGCCATCCGTACTGGCCGGTCTGATCGGCGCTGGCATCCAGGCCTCGCGCACGCCGGCACTGCACGAGCACGAAGGCGACGCTCAAGGCATCCGTTATCTGTACCGGTTGATCGACCTAGACAAGCTCGGCCTGGATCTGGCGGCCCTACCCGACCTGCTGACCGCGGCTGAGCGCACGGGCTTCACCGGACTGAACATCACCTTTCCCGCCAAGCAGGCGATCCTCCCATTGCTCGATGAGCTGTCCGAGGAGGCGCGCGGGATCGGTGCCGTCAACACGGTGGTGCTCAAGGATGGCAAACGCGTCGGGCATAACACCGATGCCCTCGGGTTTGCCGAAGGCTTTCGTCGCGGGCTGCCAGGCGTGGCCCGCCGGCATGTCATGCAGATGGGCGCGGGTGGGGCCGGTGCTGCCGTGGCCCATGCCCTGCTTTTGGAGGGCGTGGAGCGTCTGAGTGTTTTCGAAGTGGAGCCGGAACGCGCTCAGGGCTTGGTGAACAACCTCAACGCCACCTTCGGCGAAGGCCGTGCCGAAGTTGGCCGCGATCTGGCTGCCGTGATGGCTAACGCCGACGGACTGGTCAATACGACCCCGGTTGGCATGGCCAAACTGCCGGGCACGCCACTGCCGGTCGAGTTGCTGCGACCTCATCTTTGGGTGGCTGAAATCATCTATTTCCCGTTGGAAACGGAACTGCTCAAGCACGCCCGCGCCATCGGTTGCCAAACACTGGATGGCGGAACCATGGCGGTGTTTCAGGCGGTCAAGGCATTCGAGCTGTTCACAGGCATCCATGCCGATGCCGAGCGGATGCAGGCGCACTTTCTTTCTATGTAAGGTTGGCTTTCACGTAGCGCTCGCGCCCGGCCGCAATGGCCGGGCTGCTCAGGCTTGCAGGTAGCGCAGAACCGATTCGCAGATCATTTCCCGATGCCGTTGCTGCACCACCGGATCATGCAGGTCGATCTGGAAAATTTCGCCGAACGTGTGGCGGTTGGAGTTGCGGTAGAAGCAGAACGAGCTGATCAGCAGGTGCACATCCAGCGCTATCAGCCCCTTGCGGAACAGCCCTTCGGCTTCGCCGCGCTGCAAGATTTCGTCCAGCAGCACCAGCACGTTATTGCTCAGCGAACGGATCGTCCCGGAGCGCTTCACGTACTGACCGTGGTGAATGTTCTCGACGCTGACGATGCGGATGAAGCCAGGGTTGCAATCGTGATGGTCGAAGGTGAACTCCACCAGCCGGCGGATGGCGTCGCGCGGTTCCAGCTCAGCCAGGTGCAGCGAGCTTTCAGTATTGCGAATGTCGCCGTAAAGCCGTTCGAGCACCTGCAGGTAGAGCTGCTCCTTGCTGCCGAAGTAGTAATAAATCATCCGCTTAGAAGTGCGCGTACGCTCAGCGATGGCATCGACCCGAGCGCCGGATAGTCCCAGCTGGACGAACTCGGCGATGGCCGCTTCGAGGATATCCTGGCGCGTCTTTTCTGGATTGTTCTTGCGCCCCTTGCGGGGCACCGCTGTATCTAAGGCATCAGCTGCTTGGGTCATTGTTATATCTATCAGGCTTTGGCTGCTGGCGATTATGGACCGCCTGCCGCTGAAATAAAGAGCCGTCTGCCCGCCCCGTTACAGCTTCGGGGAAGCAGCTGCGCCGCTGCGCGATTTGGCCATCGCCGCCAGCCGCACCGCGACGTTCGCGGCGCCGTACCCCGCGTAACCATTCTTGCGCTGCAATATCTCGAAAAAGAACCGCCCCTCGAACGCCTCGGTATAGACGTGGAACAGCTCCCCTCCCTGCGCGTCCCGATCATAGAGCACGTTGTAATAAGCCAGCTCGCTCAAGAACTCATCGTCGAAATCGAAACGCGCGGCCAGATCGTCGTAGTAGTTCAGCGGAATGTCGAGCAACGGCACGCCGGCATCCTTGGCCCGGTTGATCTCGGTAAAGATGTCTTGGCAAGCAAAGGCGATGTGATGCACGCCCGAACCTCGGTAGCTCGACACGGCATGGGAAATCGCCGTGTTACGGTTTTCCGAAATATTCAGCGGCAGGCGGATGCTGCTGCAGCGGCTGCGGATCGCCCGGCTTTTGACCAAACCATAGGGGTCGGGCAGCACCACTTCATCGTCGGCCTGGAAGTCGAACAGCGTTTTGTAGAACAGCACCCAGGTATCCAATACATCTGCCGGCAACGCCATGGCCATATGGTCGATACGTTCGAGTTGGCCACTTTGTTTGGCCGCAGGATCGAGGATGAAATCGCTGTCGTAGATGGTGCGCCCCGGCTCGCCGTGCTCCACCAGATAGATCAGGCTGCCGTCTGGCGCGCGCACTGCGGGAATCTCCGTCTCGTTCGGACCGACCAGCCCCCGATAGGGTTGGCCCTTGAACGCCCGCGCGCGCTCCAGCGCCGAGGCACCGTCACGCACGCGCAGAGCGGTGGCGCACAGAGACGGGCCATGGGCCTCGAAAAAATTGTGGCCGAATGAATAAGGCTCGGCATTGACCACGATATTGATGTCACCCTGACGAAGCAGGCTAACCGCCTTGGACCGGTGCTTACCTGCCTGCGCAAAGCCCAGTTTCTCGAGCCAGCCGGTCAGCTTGGCTGCGCAGGGTTCATCCATGGCGAACTCGAGAAACTCCACGCCTTCGTAGCGGCTCGCCTCGGGCGGGGCGAAGAGCCTGTCCAGCTGTGCGGCAGGCGCCGGAGTCTGTTCCAACAGTTTGCGTGTCTTTTCCTCAAGGTAGAGCAACGAGCGCAACCCATCGGCGGCATTGCTCCGGGGCGGTGCCGCACGAAAGCCATCATTGAAGATTTCCAGCGACAGCGGGCCCGTGTAGCCGGTGCTCAGGATCGGTGCCAGAAAGCCCGGCAGGTCGAACTCACCTTGGCCGGGAAAACAACGGAAATGGCGGCTCCACTCCAGCACATCCATGGCCAGCACCGGCGCATCGGCCATCTGTACGAAGAAGATCTTGTCTGCCGGAATCGCAGCGATAGCGGCCGGGTCGCCCTTGATCGACAGGGTATGGAAACTGTCCAGAATCATGCCCAACGCCGGGTGATCGACTTGCTGTACCAGCTTCCACACCTGCTGGTAGGTATTGACGTGCTGCCCCCAGGCCAGCGCCTCGTAGCCGATCCGTAGCTGGCGCGCACCCGCGCGCTCGGCCAGCAGGGCCAGATCGTCCGCGAGAATGTTTTCATCTCCGAGCGAGTCCGGCTGCACATTGCTGCAGACCAGCACCAAGTCGGTACCCAGTTCCTGCATCAGATCGAACTTACGTTCGGCGCGGTCGATGTTGCGCTGCAACCGCTCGCGACGGCAGCCTTCGAAATCGCGAAAGGGCTGAAACAGGGTGATCGCGATGCCCAATTCCTGGCACATGCGCTGTATGTCGCGCGGGCTGCCGGAATAATAAAGCAGGTCATTCTCGAAGATTTCGACCCCGTCGAACCCGGCGGCGGCAATGGCTTCGAGCTTTTCTGGAAGGGTCCCGCTCAGAGAGACAGTGGCGATCGAGCGATGCATGCGAATGGCTCCTGGTCGATGGGCGGCGACGTGTAGTCGCTTCGTCGAACGTATACGGGTGGTCCAATATTGACCCTGATCTTCGCGTGCGATTACCGGATAGGCAAAACAAATGTACTAACCGGTGAGTTTTATTGTTCGATTATCGAACCGTAATTCGAAGCGCCAAACTCCGGGTGGCCACTCGCCGTTGCGTTTGGATCACACCGATGCCAACACCCGGCGACTCGCCTCCAGCGCCATGCGTGCCCGGTCTAGCGCGCTGACACCCTGCTCCATCAACTGACGCGTGGGAATTTCCAGACTCAGCGGAATGTTCACCGGCATCGCTTGTAGCAACCCTGTCAGGTCGCAATCCCCTTCGCCGGGAAAGCGGCGCTCATTGCGCGCCTGACGGAGGATTTCAGTCATGTCGTCTGGCCGCGGCCCCGCCACGTCGCATAGCTGCATGTAGCGCAAACGTGCCGGCGATACGTTTGCCAGATCACCCAGGCGTGACCCCGAGCGATCGAAATGGAACGCATCGACCAGCACGCCGCCGTTGTCGCGACCCGCCGCCTCGACGATGCGCACCGCCTGAGTCAGATCGCGGGCATCGGTCCAGGGCATGAACTCCAGATGTGGATGCAGGCCGAACGGCGCGGCTAGATCGCACAGCTGCGCGAAACGCTCGGTCAGCCGCGCCTCGTCAGGATCATTGCCCGCGACCAGCACCTCGCTGGCGCCGAACTCCGCGCCGATCGCCAGCACCGCCTCGAAATCGGCAACGTGCGTATCGGACTTGAGTCGCAGAATTTCCACATCGAGCACTCGCACACCGGTGTCGCGCAGGCGAGCAAGGGTCTGCTGCTGAAGCGTACGGTCAGCGACCAGCGGGAAGTGATGCTCTTCGGGCGTGGCCGGTATCAGGCGAAGCCCCACGTGGCTGTAACCGGCGCGGGCGGCGATCTCGACCATTTCTGGCGGAGACAGCTCAAGGACGGTCAGGGCTGCCAGGGAAACGATTCGATCGGTCATTGAGTTGTTCTCATTAGAGGCGTTCGGGTTCGCACGTTGAGCCGGTCTGGGCGGCGCGCTCGATCGCCTCCACCAGTGCCAGGGTCCGTCCGGCATCGGCCGCGTCGATCAATGGCGCAGTTTCGCCGCGAACCACTGCGAGAAAGTGCTCGAACTGAAGGCTCAGGGCATCGCCCGCCGGTATCGGCTCGCTGTGACGCAACAAGGGCTGGTGCCAGCCTTCACCCGGCTGGGCATATTGCCAACGCTGCAGCTGCGGCAGGCTGAGCGCGCCGTGAGTTCCGGCGAGCAAATAGCAGGGCTGGTCGAACTGGCGGGGGTAAACAAGATTTTCTCCGGAGTCGAGCTCCCAACTCCAGGGAGCCGCGACGGCATCCGAAGCGGTCAGACTGCCTACGGCGCCGTTCTCGAAACGCAAAATCACCGCAGCGCTGTCTTCATTGCCGAAACCGCGGACGCCATTGTCGAGAAATGCCTGAACCTGGCGCACCTCACCACATAGATACCGCAACAGGTCCAGATCGTGGATGAGGTTGGTCAGCAGCAACCCAGCGCCCGGCCCACGTCGCCAAGGAGCCTCGAAATAGCTTTCCGGTTTTTGTAACTGCCACATTGCAGTGACGGTCGTCAGCCGGCCCAGCGCCTGTTCATCGAGCAACTGGCGAGCCCGCACGATCAGAGGGTTGTGCCGCCGATGATGGCCAACCAACACCGGTACCCGAGTCCTGTTACAGGCATCGACGAGCTGGCGTACCTGGTCCAGCTCGGTGGCTACGGGCTTTTCCAGCAGCACCGGGATGCCGCGTTCCACGCATTGCAGCGCCGTACTCACATGCAGGGCGTTGGGGTTGGCAACAATGACCGCATCGGGTCTGACTCGCTCAAGCAGATCAACCGGATCGGCGAAGCATTCAACGCCCCATCCAGCCGCCAACGCTTCGGCCTGCGGGCTGGGATCGGCAATGGCGCAGAGCTGGGCTGCCGATGAGCGGGAGATCACCTCATGATGCTGGCGGCCCATGACACCGGCACCGATCAGCGCTATCTGCAAAGGATTGTTCAAGGCTTGTCGTCTCCAGGCGAATCACAATTCCGGAACATGGTTCCATTTTTTAATCCTGGCGATATTTGAAGGTACGAGCGCGCTTACTGCAACGCGCAGAACACCTGAATTTCGATCAAACGAACAAATTGGTGCGGTTATCGGACACAACCGTGCGTCGCTCCGATGCCTCATTCCCTTCCGCATACGGCGTCGCCACGACAGCCACAGCAGAAATGTCAGCGAAGCGTTGGCTAAACAAACCGCGGACAAGAACGACAGACCAGCCAACCGTTTCGCTGAAGGCCGTCTCAGCCTGACCGGAACCTGCCCCGCCCATTTCAGGCGAAGAATTCGGACGCCTGGCTGGCGTCGGACAGTTCCTTGCTCGCTGCGATCAGCGCCGGTGCCAGCTCATGGATACGCGCCTCGGGCAATCGCGCGCTGGGGCCGGCAATGCTCAACACACCGAGCGGCTGGCCCTGCTGCGGATGAACAACCACGGCGGCCAGCGCTGACATCCCTATCGCCGAACTCTCCGCCACCCAGGCGTAACCCCGTGTGCGCGCCTGCGCCAGGCAAGCCAGTAAGGCTTGGTCATCACGCGGCGCGTTGGGGCCGATGACCATGTCGGCACTGTTTGCTCGCTGCTGTCGTACTCGCTCCAAAGCTTCTTCATCACTCATGCAAGCGAGCCAGGCATGACCAGAGGCGGTGCAGAACAGTGGCGCTTCGCGGCCCATATCCGGGTCGTAGCGCAGCCCCGAACGGGCACCCTGCGATTTGGCGATCCAAGTTAACCGCCGTGGCTCCACCACACCGAGACGCACCAGCTCACCGGCGGTTTCGGCGAGGCGATCGAGAATCGGCTGAACAACATCCGCACCGATGTGCGCCAACTGTCGGAAGCCCAGCGCGATCAGGCGGGTCGACAAGCGATAGCGGCCGGTCAAACCGTCCTGTCGGACGTACCCGAGGCGTACGAGTTCAGCGAGCATGCGATGCGTCGCGCTCTTGGGAATGTTCAGACGGTCGGCCAGCGTTTGCAGCGCCAGGCCCTCACCCGCACCGGCCAGCTGTTCCAGCACACCCAGTGCCCTTTCGATCTGATTGCCCGCCATGCGCCGGTACCCCGTCTGAGAAGGCAGCGATTCTAAAAGACGGTAGCCGGATCGGGAAATCGACGCATGTTGCCCAATATGTTCTAACCAGTTAGTTTTCGTGCGGTAATCGGCCAGATCAAATTGATTCGCTGTCGTGGTGCTCGCACTATTAGCTCAAGACGAAGACGGGCCCGCCCTTCTCGACCACACCAACAATAAGAGTGTCCCTGCTATGAATCATCCCGCATCGTTGGGTCGTGCGACGAGCCAGCCGCTGCAGCCGGACCACCAGACGGGGCCCCTGCGCAGCCTTTCTTCAGCACAGTCGAACCCCTCCCGCTACCCTTCCGGCTCCAACCGCGCTGAGGCATCCCGCCCGTCCACGCAGGAGCAAGACATGAAAGAACCCAAGACCCGACTGGTCGGCGAGCTCGTTTTCGGCGCCGTGCTGCTGATGCTGAGCCTGGTCATCGGCTATCTGGCCTACGGCATCTCCGGCTTTTCCTCGATCAACTCCGCTGGCGCCTTCCCGCTCGGCATCAGCCTCATCATGGTTGCCTCGGCCCTCTGGTGCCTGGTCGAAGCGCTGGCCAAGAAACCCGCGGCCGTTCACGGGCTGGCCGCCCTGCGCCAGTTCTGCGGCGAGCATTTTCCGGTGCGCGTGCTGGTGTTCCTGGCGATGGCGGTGGCTTACCTGGTCGCCATGGACTGGGTCAGCTTTTACGTCAGCACCTTTATCTTCACCTCGGCCTGCATCCTCTACCTGCGTCGCGGCGGCGTGCTGCTGGCACTAGGCGTCAGTGCGCTGGCCCTGGCCATCATCTATCTGATGTTCACGCTGGTCTTCAGCGTCTACCTGCCCTGAGGCCAATGACATGAGCGAAGCCTTTACTTATTTCACCATGGCCTGGTTCGACCCGAACCTGCTGATGCTCACCGCCCTCGGCACCTTCGCCGGCATTTATATCGGCGCGATTCCGGGCCTTTCGGTCACCATGGCCGTCTCGATTCTGGTGTCTTTTACCTTCGGCTGGGAAGTCAACCAGGCGCTGGCGTTGATCGTCGGCATCTACATCGGCGGCGTCTATGGCGGCTCGCGTAGCGCGATCCTGCTGAACATCCCTGGCGCGCCATCCTCCGTCGCTACCGCCTTCGACGGCTATCCGCTGGCCAAGCTCGGCGAAGCCGGCCAGGCCATCGGCCTGAGCACCGTGATGTCGGTCATCGGCGGCCTGGTCGGCACATTGCTACTGGCTACCGCGGCACCGGTGATTGGCGATCTCGCGCTGAAATTCGCTCCGCGCGATTACTTTCTGATAGCTGGCATCGGCCTTCTGCTGGTCGGTAGCCTGGCCAAGGGCTCGCTGGCCAAGGGCATATTTGCCGCTGCCCTCGGCGCCATCATTGGCATGGTGGGCATGGACCCGGTCACCGCGGAAGGTCGCTTCACCCTCGGCCAGATCGAACTCATGGGCGGCATCCATTACGTGGTGGTGATGATCGGCCTGTTCGGCGTCGCCGAAGCCTTGTCGATGATGCACAACCTGGACACCGCGCCGATCAAGCAGAAGGTCGACAAGATCATTCCGTCGTTGGCCATGGTGTTGAAGTTCCTGCCGCTGTCGATCCGCACCTCGATCATCGGCGTCGTTGTCGGCGTACTGCCCGGTGTCGGTGGCGATATCGCCGCACTGATGGCTTACGACCATGCCAAGCGCAGCGTGAAAAACCCCTCCCGCCCCTTCGGTGAAGGCGCCTATGAGGGGTTGGTCGCGCCTGAGACCGCCAACAGCGCGGCGGTGGGTGGCGCTTATGTGCCCATGCTGACCCTTGGTATGCCGGGCGATGCGGTGACCGCCGTCATTCTCGGTGCGCTGGTGATTCATGGTCTGAATCCTGGCCCGATGCTGATGGTGGAAAACCCGCATATTTTCTGGTTCACCGTGGGCAACCTGGCACTGGCCAACATCTTCCTGATGATCTTCGGCCTGGCCGGCATCAAGCTCTTCGCCAAGATGGTGGAAATCCCGAAAGCGATCCTGGTCCCGCTGATTCTGGTGCTCTGCACGGTCGGCACTTACTCGATCAACAGCAGCATGACCGAGGTGTATTGGATGCTCGGCTTCGGTCTGGTGGGTTACTTCCTGAAGACCTTCGGCTTCCAAATGGGCCCGGTGATTCTCGGCGTGATCCTCGGCCCGCTGATGGACACCTCGTACCGTCAGGCGATGTCCTCGGTCGGCGACAACCCGGTGACCTTCGTCACCGATCTGTTCACCAATCCCCTGTCGCTGTTGCTGACCACCGGCCTGATGCTGATTGTTCTCGGCAATACCCCTCTGATGGGCCTGCTCAAGCGCCGCAAAGCAGCCACGTCGGTCTGAAACAACCCACGCAAAAACAACAACAACGGAGTCACACCCATGCTCAGAAAACTCATCGCCAGCGTCACGCTCACCACAGCGGCGGTCGCCATGGCCCTGCCGGCACACGCCGACTACCCCGAGCGCAATATCCAGGGCGTGGTGCCCTGGGGTGCCGGCGGCGCTACCGACATCGTCATGCGCAGCCTCACGCCGTACGTGGAAAAGGAGCTGGGCGGCAAGATCATCATCAACAACCGCACCGGTGGCACCGGTGTTATCGGCAGCAACCATGTACTGCAGTCGCGTCCGGACGGCTATACCGTGCTGCTCGCAGCAGAGAACGCCCAGCTCTATCCATTGCTGGGGCTGGCGGACTTCGATTACGACGCCTTCGAAACGATCAACATCATTGGCCAGAACATCGCCGTCATCGCCGCACCCGCTGACAGCAAGTTCAACTCCATGGCTGACGTGCTCGCCGAAGCCAAGGCCAATCCAGGCACCCTGCGCATGGGTGTGACCGGTGCCGGCGGCCTGCCGGGCTCGGTCCACGCGATGATCGAAGCAGTCGATGACCTGAAGGTTCGCGAAGTGACCTTCGCTGGCGATGGCCCAGGCATCACTGCGATGCTGGGCGACCATATCGACTTCATGCCGTTGAGTCTGATCGCGGCGCGGGAAATGATTACGTCCGGCAAGATCAAGGGTCTGGCCGTGGTCTCCACCGAGGAGCTACCGCAGCTGCCTGGCGTCGAGCCGATCACCAAGGCGCTTCCGAAGATGGAAAGTTACCTGCCGTGGGGTCCGTTCTGGGGCGCATGGTTCCGTAAGGACACGCCTGACGACATCAAGAAGAAGCTCACCGAGGCCTATTCCAAGGCTGTAGGTAACGAAGAATTCCAGAGCTTCATGAAGGGTCTCGGCGCCCAGCCGCTCAACCTGAGCGGTGACGAGGCCAAGAAATTCCTCGATCGCTGGCAGTCGGTTACGACCTGGTCGCTGTACGAAGCCGGTGCGACCGAAGTATCACCGGAAACCCTGAACATTCCTAAGCCTTGAGCCATAACCCCGGCGTCACGCGCCGGGGTTTCCTGCTTCTGTAGAGCGTCCACATTCGGTGATGGGCTCAAGAAAAAGGATGCGCCCGATAGCGGCGCGCGACGCCAACAACGTCGGCTACGACGAGAACACGCTGATCGTGCGATCCATGGTCAGCCTGTCCTGACCGCAACGCCATTCGTTTCCAGTTTGCTCGTCGGCTCCGACGGGCCTTTGCCGTTGACGACATCGCCGGCATTTTTTATGTCCAGGCGTTAACACTGGAACATCGTTCCAATCCCAGGAGTATTTTATGCCGTTGCCCCATGATCCCATCGACTGCGATCTGCTCGTGATCGGCTCCGGCGCCGCCGGGCTTTCGGCAGCAGTTACCGGTGCGTGGCACGGCCTCAAGGTCGTCGTCGTGGAGAAGGACTCCACCCTGGGTGGCGCGACTGCCTGGTCCGGCGGTTGGATGTGGGTACCAGGCAACCCGCTCGCCCGCCGCGCTGGCATTCACGAAGATCCGCAACAGCCACGTACCTACTTGCGCAACGAGCTTGGCGAACGCTACGACGCCGAACGCATCGATGCCTTTCTCGACGCTTGCGGCCCGATGGTCGCTTTCTTCGAGACCCATACGCGACTGCAATTCACCGACGGCAACGGCATCCCCGACATTCATGGCGACGTACCCGGCGCCGCTACCCAAGGCCATCAGGTCATCGCCGCACCTTATGACGGCCGCGAACTCGGCACGCTCATTCACCGGCTGCGCCCGACCATGCGTGAAACCTCGTTCATGGGGATGCCGATCATGGCCGGCGCGGATCTGGCCGCATTCCTTAATATGACCCGCTCGCCCAGCGCCGCCTGGCATGTGGCTCGACGCTTCGGCCGACATCTGCTGGATCTGGCCCGTCACGGCCGCGCGATGCAGTTGGTCAACGGCGTAGCGCTGGTAGCGCGGCTGGTGCGTTCCGCCGATGAGCTGGGCGTGCAGCTGCTGACCGATGCCGCAGCCAGCCAATTGCTTTACGCCGATGGCCGTGTCAGCGGTGCTCAAGTGATGACCGATAAGGGCGACCTGCGTATCCACGCGAAAGCAGTGGTACTTGCCGCGGGCGGCTTTCCCAATGACGTGGAACGACGCAGAGCCCTGTTTCCGCGCCATCCTGGCAAGGACGATCACCTGGCGTTGCCGCCCATCAGCTGCAACGGCGATGGCATCCGTTTGGGAGAAGCGGTTGGCGGCCAGTTGGTGACCGACCTGGCGGCGCCGGTGGCCTGGGCGCCGGTGTCACGGGTGCCCCATCGTGACGGCAGCGTCGGTCACTTTCCGCACATCATCGATCGCGCCAAACCTGGCGTTATCGGCGTGTTGGCCGATGGCAAACGCTTCGTCAACGAAGCGGGCGGTTATTACGACTATGTCGCCGCGATGCTACGGGCGATCCCGGAAGGTCAGCCGACCGTTTCCTGGCTGATTTGCAACCATCAAACCCAACGCCGCTACGGCCTCGGTTACTCCAGGCCGTTTCCCGTGCCGCTCGGATCGATGCTGCGCTGCGGCTACCTCAAGCGCGGACGTACCCTTCAAGAGCTCGCGAGCGCCTGCGGTATCGATCCGGAAGGGCTGGTCGCCACCGTCGAGCAATACAACCGTCACGCACGCAACGGTGAAGACCCGGCCTTCGGGCGCGGATCGACAGCCTACAACCGCAAGATGGGCGCCCCGTCGCACAACGGACCGAACCCCTGCGTGGCGCCCATCGAGCATGGGCCGTTCTACGCGGTGAAGGTGGAGCCCGGCTGCTTCGGCACCTTCGCCGGACTGCGCACCAATGGACAGGCACAGGTGCTGGATAAGCATGGCGAAGCGATAGCGGGCCTTTACGCCGCCGGCACCGACATGGCCAGCATCATGGGCGGACATTACCCATCCGGGGGCATCAACCTGGGCCCGGCGATGACGTTCGGCTATATCGCCGCGCGGCATGCGGCAGGTCTCATCAAGCCCGAGGTAGCGGGAGCTTCGCCAACTTCTTCAACATCTGTTGCCGATTCCCACCGACCTGTCTTTCGATCGGACGTAACGAGCGATCGATAGAGCGACCGTCGGGCCCCGTCAGAGCCGAACCAACATAACGCGAGTAACCCTGCGCTCTTCTACGTCCGATACGGTGAGCTTCCAGCCATTCCAGACGACCTCGTCTCCTTTTTTCGGGAGGCGATCAAGCAGACTCATGGCTAGGCCGCCGATGGTCTGGTAATCGTCCGTGGCGTGGGCGGGGAAAGCCAGTCGTTGGCGCACCACGGAGAGGGGCAAGCCACCGTTGACCTCGTGGCCGCTGCCCGACTCCTCGATATCGGGGCCTTCGATCTCGTTGGCATCGGGTAGCTCGCCAGCAATGGACTCCAAAATATCAGTCAGCGTCAGCAGGCCTTCGAAATGTCCAAACTCGTTGACGACGAAAGCGACATGCGTAGATGCCTGGCGCATCTGTTCCAGTGCATTGAGCACGCTGCACCCGTCCGGTAGGTTGATTGGCGCCCTGACGAATGGCTCGATATCCAGTTCGCCTCCGCGTAGCAATTCGCGAAGCAGCTCTTTTTTCTGGACATAACCGAGGGGCTCGTCGATAGACTCGCCGCGGGCCACGACAAGCCGGGAATAAGGCGAGTCCAGCAGTGCCTGCTGGGTCTGTTCACGAGGCGCATCCAGAGCCAGATGGTCAACTTCCATTCTGTCGGTCATAACGCTCTTGATCGACTGCTCGGCGAGCTGCAGAACGCCGCTGATCATCAGCCGCTCGCGCCGACCGAACAGGTCACTTTGATCGCCCTCTCCCTGCACCATGTCGGCGATTTCCTCGCCAACCTCTTCCACATCGACGGAGCGACCGCCCAGCAACCGCATTACCGCGAAGGCGGTGCGATCTCGCATCGTTACGTGCTGGCCATGAAGTTGCTGCTTTCGCTTGCGCCTGGCGGTTTGGTTGAACACTTCGATGAGTATGGAAAAGCCGATGGCCGCGTAGAGGTAACCCTTGGGGATATGGAAGCCCAGACCCTCGGCCGTAAGGCTGAAGCCGATCATCATCAAGAAGCCCAGGCACAGCAGGATGACGGTAGGGTGAGCGTTAACGAACGCGGTCAGCGGCCTGCTCGCCACGATCATTACGCCGATCGAGATAATCACTGCAATCATCATCACCATGAGATGGTCGACCATGCCTACCGCGGTGATCACGGCATCGAGCGAAAACACTGCATCGAGAACGACGATCTGGGCGACTACGGGCCAAAACGCCGAATATGTGCGGCTGCCCTGCTGGACGTGTCCCCTTCCTTCGAGCCGTTCATGCAACTCCATGGTTGCCTTGAACAACAGAAAGAACCCACCGAACAACATGATCAGGTCTCGGCCCGAGAAGCTCTTTCCGAACACCTCGAATAGCGGAGCTGTCAGGGTCACCAACCAGGAAATACTGGCAAGCAGGCCCAGTCGCATGATCAGCGCTAGCGAGAGTCCGATCAGGCGCGCACGGTCGCGTTGATGCGGAGGAAGCTTGTCGGCAAGAATTGCGATGAAGACGAGATTATCGATGCCAAGAACGAGCTCGAGAATGATGAGCGTGAGCAATCCGAGCCAGGCAGTAGGATCAGCAAGCCATTCCAATTTTTGTTTCCCTTGACTGAGTTTCTAATTGCTGTAAAGACCCGAGGCGAGGCTCTCTCGTTCGGAACCTTACCGAGCGGGTTGGCCAGACGCGGTCGGCATTCGATCCAAAAGCAGTCCTCCCGATAGAAGGCTCCATCGCCGATCTATGGCTTAGCGCGTTTCCCGGCAAAAATCGCAGTGGTGCATCAGCTCCGCTAAATTCGGATTCCCCCCTTTGGCCAGGCGGACGAAGGCCTGCTTGGAACACGCCGAGCGGGTTATCCAAACTGCCGAACGGAAAGCGGGGGCGCCCTGAGGCGATCATCCTGAATATTTCCTCACACCCTTGCGGATATCCACAACGATGAGATCCGAGCGCGGGAACCGTTGACGGTCGTTCAGGGCGCGATACGTTGCGTATCGTCTCGTGCTGATGCAACTCGATGAGCCCGCCATGGCCGCTTCTTCAAGGAAGCGCGCAGATTTCATCTTCAGCTACAGCGAGCTCATCGCAAGCTTTCCCAACATGTCCTATTCGATTTGCTGCAAATCGATACCCGCCATGGCGGCTTGTCTCGGCAGGGAGAATGCTATTGGGCGGTTCCGATGAGGTAGGCATACAGGGCAAGCGCAAACGATGGAGGCGAATGATAACCACAGCTCGCGCTCCTACGGAGCAGTGATTTTTTACAAGCTGTGTGTTGGCACTCCGCACGTGTATGCGCCCGCTTTAGAGCCGATCGCAGCCTATCGACTACGGCCAGGCCGCATCGGTCAAAGCGTCTTTCGAGACATGGATCGCTGCGCCGTTACAGGTGCTAACTATCCTGCAGCGACTCTACGCCCATCTCGTCATAAACCTCTTCGGCGAGATGAAAGGTGGCATTGGCGGCCGGAATGCCACAGTAGATCGCACTTTGCAGCAGTACTTCCTTGATCTCGTCGCGGGTCACGCCGTTGTTCTTCGCCGCGCGCAGGTGCAGCTTCAGCTCGCCCTCGCGGTTCATTCCGATGAGCATCGCAATGGTCACCAGGCTACGGGTATGCCGCGGCAGGCCCGGTCGCGTCCAGATGTCACCCCAGGCGTGACGGGTAATCATTTCCTGGAACTCTTCGTTGAACGGCGTGACGTTTTTCAGGCTGCGGTCCACGTGAGCATCGCCCAGCACCGCGCGGCGCACTTGCATGCCGGCTTCGTAGCGTTCTTTTTCATCCATCGTGTTCACTCCCATGTTGGTGTTGACCAGCGCTGCACGCACGCAGCCGCAATAGAAAGCAAAAATCAGGTTGCCCGGTGCTCGGCCACGGCGCGCTCGACCCAGCGCCGCGCTTGCCCCAGATAGAAGGCCGGATCGAGCAGACGATCGAGCTCGGCGTCGTTCAGCTCGCTACGCACCTCTGCGGTCTCAGCCAGCACACCGCGCAGGTGACGGCCTTCGGCGACGGCGCGTTTGCAACACTGCTCGACCAGATGATGCGCGGTATCGCGACCGATACGTTGCGCCAATGTGATGCTCACAGCCTCCGCCAGGACCAGCCCACGCGTCTGTTCGAGATTGCCCAGCATGCGCTCGGCATCGACTTCCAGGTCGGCGATGGCGCTGAGCGCCTGCTGCAGCGAGCCGGACACCAGGCAACACAGCTCCGGCAGGGTTTCCCACTCGGCGTGCCAAAGGCCCAGGCTGCGCTCATGTTCCTGCGGCATGGCGCTGAGCAGGGTGGCGACCAATCCCGGCGCGCGGGTTGCAGCGCTGATCATCACCGCACTGCCCACTGGATTGCGTTTGTGCGGCATGGTCGAGGAACCGCCCTTGCCCGGTGCCGAGGGTTCGAAGACTTCGCCGACGTCCGTCTGCATCAGCAAAGACAGATCACGGCCGAGCTTACCCAGGCTGCCGGCGATCATGCCCAGCAACGCGGCGAACTCCACCAGCCGGTCGCGCTGGGTGTGCCAGGGTTGTTCGGGCAGCGTCAGCGCCAGCTCGTCGGCCAAGGCTTGCGAGACTGGCCAGGCCTGCTCACCCAATGCCGCCAGCGAACCGGAAGCGCCGCCGAATTGCAGGCTGAGCAAGCGTGGCTTGATCGCCTGCAGCCGCTCGCGATGGCGAGTCACCGCGCCAAGCCAACCGGCGATCTTCATTCCCAGGGTTACCGGCGTCGCATGCTGCAGCCAGGTGCGGCCGGACATGGGCGTATCGACGTGGCGCTCGGCCTGCTGCGCCAATGCCTCGCCCAGACTCGCAAGATCCCGCTCCAGCAAGCCGACGGCCTGACGCAGTTGCAGGACCAGGCCGGTATCCATCGCATCCTGGCTGGTGGCACCTAGATGCACGTATTTCTCTGCCTCGGCATGGTCTTGCGCAATGCACTTGCCCAGCGCCTTGATCAGCGGAATCGCGGAATTGCCGGCAATGGCAATCGCCTGTGCCAGCGCATTTGGGTCATAGCGTTCGGCCTTGCAGGCGGCCTCGATGGGGCCGACCGCGGCTTGCGGAATCACCCCGCAACGCGCCTCGGCGCGGGCCAGCGCGGCCTCGAAATCCAGCATGCCTTGTAAGCGGCCATCATCGGAAAACACCTCGCGCATCTCGGCACTGGTGAAATAGGCATCGAAGAGTTGATTACTGGGCCGATTCAAACCTGTGCTCCTGCTCTGGTAATGGTTTCAGCGCCGGCGTTCGAACGCCGCTGCCGGTCGATCAAGTTACGCCCGCGCTATAGAGTCGTGAATCGATAAGCGAGCCATGGCGCGGCTATCGAACGGTATTTGCTATACCCCATCAGGTCATTGCCCAGACGAACAGGCTGATGCTCAGGAACGACAGAATCGTCGCCGCAACCAGCGCCGCGGCACAGCGTCCTTCCAATCCATAACGCGCACCAAGGATCGGATAGATACTCATCATCGGCGCCGCGGCCATCAGTACGCCTGCCGATGCCAGCACTGGGTCGGCAACCGGTATCAGCGTGAAGCACAGCAGAATCATCAGCGGATGGACGATCAGCTTGCCAATCGCCATCTGCCCCACGTCCAGCGCCAAACCGCTGACCTTCATTCCGTAGAGACTGGCGCCTATTACGAACAACGCCACTGGGGCGGAGGCCAGCGCCAGCATGTCGATTACCCGCATCAGCACCGCTGGCGGTCGCAACTGGAACAGCGCGAGCAGCAAGCCCAGCGTAATGGCGATCAGGATCGGGTGCCGAACCAGGCTGAGCAACGTGCCACGCAGCGCAGCCCACGGACCTTTATCGTTCTGCCGCCCGAGCTCGGCCAGCGTCAGCGCCAGCGGAATCATCAGCAGATTCTCGATCATCATTCCCAACGCCAGCGCCACCGCAGCCGGCGAACCGAGCGCCATGGCAACGATGGGATAACCGACGAAGCCGCTATTGGATACCGACATGCCCAGCCCGACCAGCGCACTACCGCTGAGGCTGTCCTTGCGCACCCATCGCGCGAAGGCATAACCCAGGCCAAACACCAGCAGCGAGCCAAGGCCATAGCCAAGCAGGTAATTCCAATCGACCACTTCGTCCAATGGCCGCTCCAACAGTGCCTTGATCACCAGCGCTGGCAACGCGAAGCTGATGACGAAGCGCCCCATGCCGGCGGCCTGGTCACGGCTGACCATGCCCGAGCGGCACGAGAAAAATCCAATTGCGATGAGGATGAAGATAGGTGCGGTAATGCCAAGGATTGCGAGCATCTAAGTGTTCACCCGATCACCATGCGCTCCGTCCACGAGCCTGAGCTGTTGCAGACGGCTGCGAGTTCGCGCGAAATCCACATGAGCACCAACGCTGAGCAGCTGATCCGGACTTGTCTCGGCGACCAGCAACAGCTGTACACCGCTGTCGTAAAAAATGTCGATGAGGTTGAGAAAGCGTTGCTGAACATCGATGCCCTCGCCGTCGAGCGTCGGTACGCCGGTTATGGTCAGTCGCTCGAATTCATCGCGCAGCCAGAGAAAATCCGCACTGGAGCGCGGCAACCGACATAGCTCATCGAAGTCCAGCCAGGCGAGACCGTTTTCGCTGGCGCGCAGACGCAGCGTGCGGTGATTCACCTCCAGCGAGATATCCCGCTCCGCCTCATTGGACAACCGTGCGGCGACCCACGCAGCCTGCTCGGCAGCTGGCACTTGCGCGTACTCACCCCAGACGTATCCGCTGTCGAGGCGCTGACGATAGTCCTCACCGCCGTCCAGGTTATACACCTCGAAACGCCGCTCGATCAGCTCGATAGCGGGTTTGAAGCGATCGCGATAGAGCGGATTGGGGCACAACCCACGAGGCGGATAATTAGAAGTGGCGACCAGCCCGACGCCCTGCTCTGCCAGCTGATGCAACAAGCGCCCAAGCACCATCGCATCGGCGATGTCGTGTACGTGGAATTCGTCGAAGCAGAGCAGATGCGTGTACGCGGCAATCTCACGCGCTATTACCGCCAGCGGATCAGGTTGACCGCTGATCGCTTTCAGGCGCCGCTGAACCTCATGAAGAAACCCATGGAAATGCACGCGGCGCTTGGCCGCCACTGGCGCCGCCGCGAAGAAGGCGTCCATGACGAAACTCTTGCCGCGCCCCACTCCGCCCCATAGATAGACGCCGGTTTTAGGCCCACGCAGCCAGCCGCGCCGACCGCGCAGCCGGGCATCCAGCCAGTGAGCGAGTAGCTCGATGGCCGCATGCTGTGCGGGATCGGCGTGATATCCGCGTGTTTCGAGCAGGTTCTGAAAACTCTGCGTCACCAGCCGGGCGACGGGCTCGGCTGAGGTCTCGCGGGCCGCCTGAAGGGCATCAGAAGTCAAAGAAAACCGTTTCCCCCTCACCCTGTAGGCGCACATCGAAGCGATAGGCCGGCTTGCCGTCGACTTCACAGCGGCGAGCGATCAGCGTGTCGCGACGCGGGACCCATTCAATCGAATTGATTACCGGATCCTGCGCATTGGCTTGTGCTTCATCTTCGAAGTAGATGCGCGTGTGCAGGTGAATGTTGATGCCGCGGGCGAACAACGAGACGTTGATGTGCGGCGCCATGGTTTCACCGGCGCGGTTCTTTACCGAACCCGGTTTGACGGTTTTCAGGGTCCACTCGCCCGCCTCGAAGGTCGTGGCGGTACGGCCGAAGCTGTTGAACGATCGTTCCGGATCGAAGCAAGTCTGATAAACCCCGGCGTGGTCGGCTTGCCAGAATTCCAGAAACGAATCGCGGACCAAATGGCCCATCCCGTCGAACACCTGCCCGATCAGCAAAATGTGTTCGCCAGCAGCCTCCGGCTTGGCCATCTCGTTCCAGAGTTCCAGTTCCCGGACGGGATTACCGGCAGCGGCGAGCGCCAAGCCAATGTGTACGTAGGGGCCGGCAGTCTGGGAAGGGGTTTCCGGCAGAAGTGTTACAGGCATCGTCGTCTCCTTCTCAGCGCGTCTCGAAATGGGTTTTACGCTGGCCGCGCAGCACGATATCGAAGCGATAGGCCAGGCAGTCCATCGGATTGGCCATGCCCATATCGAGCTTGGCGATCAGGCTCTGCACCGCTTCCGTATCGCCAATGGTCTTGACGATGGGGCAAAGCGGGATCAGCGGGTCGCCTTCGAAATACAGCTGCGTGATCAACCGCGTGGAGATCGACGGACCACTGATAGAGAAATGGATATGCGCGGGCCGCCATTCGTTCGGGCCGTTGCGCCACGGGTAAGGGCCGGGCTTGATGGTGCGGAAAACGTAATTGCCGTCGCTGTCGCTCAGTGCACGACCGACGCCACCGAAATTCGGGTCCAGCGGCGCCACGTAGCGGTCGTTCTGGTGGCGATAACGGCCGCCGGCGTTGGCTTGCCACATCTCTACCAGGGTGTGCGGAATTGGCTTGCCGTATTGGTCCATGATCCGACCAGAGACGATGATGCGCTCACCGATCGGCAAACCGCCGTTGTTGAAGTTGAGCAGTAGATCGTTGTCGTGCGGGCCGAATTTCAGGTGCGAGAAATCCGGGCCAGTGGTTTCGGAAATGGTCGGCGCTATGGTGATCAATGCCTGTTGCGGAGAACGAGCAACCGAGGTTTTGTAATCGGGCGTCAACGCCTTCGGATGCCGAGTGCGATCACGCGCGACGAACAGGCTGGTGTCCAGATCGGACATGGCGAGCTCCCTTTCTTGAAATTGGAAGTGGAATGGCTTGAAGCCGCTGGGCGCCAGTGTGTGACAGAGCGTCACAGGTAGAAAACTGAAAAGCTCGCCCTGATCCATAACCGCACGGTTATGGATCAAGCTAACGGTATTTCACAGCTGCCTCGCGCAGCGCCTCACAACACCACTGCATCGCCAGGCTCGCCGCCAGCGTCGGGTTGCTGCAGATGCCGACCGACCCGCCCGGCTCTTTCAAGCCGAGGTCCAGCTCCATCAGCTCGCCGGTCGCCAAGTCTTCACGCACCGCATCGAGCGGCGCCACCCAGACCGCATCGCTGACCCTAACGTAATGGCGGCTGAGCGAAACGGACAACGTCTCCAGCCGCCGTGGCGGTGGGCTGATGCCGAGCTGGATGAACAGGCCATCGGCATGACGGCGAATGGTCGTACCGCTCTGCGGCAGCACGACGGGGAATTCGCCCAAACGACTGCGATCGCCGTCGAGTAGCTCGTGTCCGGGACGAACCACCAACGTCATGGACTCGCTATAAAGATGCTCGAAGCTGAGCCCCTCGATCTGTGGGGCATCGGTCATGCGGCCGACCACCAGATCCAGCTCACCGCCGCGCAACTGGCCAAGCAGGTAGGCGCTGGGGCCGGTCACGACACTCACCACCAGTGCCGCATGCTGCGCGTGCAACCGCCGCACCACGTCTGGCAATAACGAGCTTTCCACTGTCGACAGCGCGCCCAGGCGCACCACACCGGCCTCGTGTTCACCGGCACGCAGGCTGCGCACCCCTTCACGTAGCGCCTGCACACTCGGCCCGGCGTAACGCAGAAACGCCTGTCCGGCGGCCGTCAGGGTCACGCCCTGCTTGCTGCGGTCGAACAGGCTCGCCTCGAGCAGCGCTTCAAGTTCCTTGAGTGTCTTGGAGATAGCCGGCTGGCTGACTGACATAACGTCGGCCGCGCGCGCCAGGCTGCCCTGACGGGACACCTCGATAAAGCACAGCAGATGGCGAAACTTGATGCGACTGTCGAGGTTCACGGTGATCGGCCTTTGGGTTCGCGGGTTCGCGGTTGAGACACCAGAGGCATTCTCCACAAAGCCCGGCCGGGCGCCAGGACAAAGCCGGCGCCGACCGAACTACTTGACGCGCCTGCTGATCAGAGGCTGCCGGTGGTGGTCAAGCCTGCCGCAGTCGTGGCCGTGTTGTTGCCACCCGGCTGCCAGTTTTTCACCTGGGTCGGATTGGCTTCGCTGCGCACGATGCACTTCCATTCCAGAGCCTGCTGGGCCGGCAGGCTGATGCTGCCTTTCCAGGTCGGATAGCTGCTGACATCGGTCAGGCGCACCGCGTTGGCCGGGGCCCAGTTGCCAAGTTGAGCCAGGTTGCCGACCGCATACACGCTGTCGCCAGGCTGGGTCACGCCGTTGTTGCAGCGGAAGTTGACGCTGACCAGGCTGCCATCCTCGCCGCCGTTGCCGTCGTCTCCACCGTCAGTGCTGCCGGTCGTCCAGATGCGCAACTGACCGTCGTCCTGATTCAGCGCCTGGTTGAAGCTGCCGCTGCTGACCTGACCGGGATCACTCAAATTCGAGCCGAGCGCAATCACCAATGTCTGCGCGGTGCCACTGACGGTCGCTACCAGGCCGGAATAACCATTGTGGAATTCAATCGCCGAATCGGCGCGCACCCCAGCGGCCCGCCGGATCTGGATCAACTGGCGGATCAGGTCGCCGTAGCCCCAATCGTACATATGCGACCAGTACACCACCGGCGTGCCGGGGCTGGAGAGGATATAGGCATAGGCCTGGCGCACCAGATCGTCACGCAGCGCCCAGTGGTGCTGACCGCCGTTCTGCCCCGGCGAGTAACCGGTGTCGTGGTTGTCAACGAAGGTCACCGCCACTTCACGCCAGCGCGCGTCCGGGTTGCCGTTGAGGCCGTTCTTCCAGTCGGCGATCGAGCCGTTCTGCATGCGTTCCTTGAGGGCGAAATCGAAGACCGGGCACTTGGCGCGATCGGACCAGTCCTTGATCACCTGCTGCCAGGTGGCGGTGTTGCGCCAGTCCCAGCTTGGGTATTCCGCCGGTGCCTTCCACAGTTCGCCGACGCAGAAAGCGTTGTCGTGGGCCGCGCTCATCCAACTGTCGACCCGTTCGCCAGCGTAACCACGGACAAAATCGAAGCGAAAACCACCGGCGCCGTAATTGCTGCGCAGGTTGGCGAACTCGTCGCGGAACATCCCGTAGACCTGCGGGTTGGCCGTGTTGAGATCGGCGTCGCCGCCCATGAAACGGTCGCCGTCGTCACAATCGTTGGCGTAATTACCGGGATCGGTGCAGTCGTGGCGCCAGAAGCCTTGGCCGGCCGGCAGATTGATTTCCTTGTCCGGGTAGCCACGGTTCATGTGGTTAGGCACCACGTCGTAAAGCACCTTCACCTGGGCATTGTTCAGCGCCGCGGCAGCCTGTTTGAGCTGGGCGTCGGAGCCGTAACGGCCGTTCTTGTTGAAGTCATGCCAGAAGTAGCCTTCACCGCCACCGGAGTTGGCGCCGTCGCTCCAGCTGGAGAAATCGCGCCAGGGTACCGGCATCCAGATCGCGCTGAAGCCATCGGCGGCAATCGTCGGCGCCATGCTGCGCAAGGTGTTGTACCAGTCGTTGGGCGATTCGCGGACGACGTTCCAGTGGAAGCCCTGAAGAATGATTTCATCTCCGCCGTGATAACGGACCCCGGCCGGACTCTTGCCGGCCAGATCGGTTGCCTGAGCGGTACCCAGGACCAGCAGCAGGGAAGAAACCGCCAAGGCAAGGCGGGCAGGAAACAAAGGATGTTTCATCGAAGTAGCTCCACTTTTGTAATTGTTGTGAGCACCCGACTACGGGAACCAGCTCCCCGGATGACAGGGCGCAGGCCGCACTACCAACACCGCCTGCCAGGCCAGACTGCCGTGCCAGACGGTCTCGCCATACCTCCCCTTGGGGATTTTTCAGGGCTTAG
Source organism: Stutzerimonas sp. (assembly GCF_982611455.1). Lineage (NCBI taxonomy): Bacteria > Pseudomonadati > Pseudomonadota > Gammaproteobacteria > Pseudomonadales > Pseudomonadaceae > Stutzerimonas > Stutzerimonas sp. The sequence continues at coordinate 18,736 of NZ_CEXBBO010000031.1, read as the reverse complement.
TGGCCAGGCGTAATGCGCACCGGCGCACGCGCCGATCTCCCTCCTCCCCCGCTACGCCTTGCCGCTCCGCCTCGAAAAAAAACGGTCGGGAGGATGTTGCGAACATCGTCGATCCGCAGGCTTTCGCCACCGCCAGCCCGATCCGGATATCGACCGGGGCGATGTTGGCGCCATGGCTGGCAGTACCTGACCAAAAACAAGAACAAAGGACCTTCACGATGAACTCGCAACAATCCGTACGTCTTCTGCAACCCACCCTGCTCTGCGCAGCCCTGCTGGCGGCCATGCCCTCACAGGCGGTGGATTTCCATGGTTATTTGCGCTCCGGTATCGGCGCAACCGCTGGTGGTGGCGACCAGGCGTGCTTCCAAGCGGCGGGTGCGCCGGCCAAATATCGCCTCGGCAACGAATGCGAGACCTACGCCGAAATCGGCCTGGGTCAGGAGGTCTGGAAGGAAGGCGAGCAGAGCTTCTATGTCGACAGCATGATCGCCTACGTCTCCCGTCAGGGTAACGACTATGAAGCGACTCGCACCGATACCGACGGCGGCGCGAATCACCCCTTCGATGAGGCGGGTGATGTCGCCATCCGCCAGTTCAACGTGGTCGGCAACAACCTGATCGAGAGCCTGCCCGGCGCGGATATCTGGGCCGGCAAGCGCTATTACAAGCGCCACGATGTGCACATCAACGATTACTACTATTGGGACGTATCCGGTCCTGGCGCCGGTATCGAGGACATCGACCTGGTCTTCGCCAAGGCCAGCGTCGCCTGGATTCGCAATACCGATGGTGACTACGTGTACCAGGGCTCCGGTACCGGCACCAACATCGCCAACGACACGCTCGACTTCCGTCTGGCCGAGATCGACGTCAACCCCAACGGCAAGCTCGAAGTCGGCTATGACTATGGCAAGGCCAACCTGACCGACGAGCAAGAGAGCGACCCGGGTTACACCGATCAGAAAGGCCATCTGGTCACACTCGAACACACCCAGGCCAGCTGGTTCGGCGGCTACAACAAGCTGGCGGTTCAATACGGCACTGATGGCATCATCGGCAGCAGCGGTCGCAACAGCACCGGCAACAGCGATGGAGACATGCTCCGCCTGGTCAACCAGGGCGCGATCGGCATCACCGACGACATCGAGATGCTTTACGTGCAGATCTACGAGGACCGCGACTTCGACAACGACTCTGGCCAGCAGTGGCTCTCGTTCGGCGTGCGCCCGGTCTACAAGTGGAACGACGTGATGAGTACCGCACTGGAGTTCGGCTACGACCGCATTGACCCGCAGGCCGATGGCGAACGCAGCCGCGATTTGAAGAAACTCACCCTCGCCCAGCAGTGGTCAGCCGGCCGCAGCATTTGGGCCCGCCCGCAGATTCGCGTATTCGCCACCTACGCCCAGTGGGACGGCGGCCGCTATCAGGCAGCCAGCGAATCCATCGACGCCGGTGACGATGACGGCCTGACCTTCGGCGTGCAGGCCGAGGCCTGGTGGTAATTGCCTGAGTGTCGGCGGTGTGCGGCGGTCTCTCTCCTCCCGCTTCGCCCGCTGCCCTGGGCAACGCTTCTCGCTTTCCGCTCCCACCGTTTTTGACGGTGTCTTTACCCCGACCGTGGCTGGTCGGGGTCTTTTTCGATTGGCGACTGGAGTATCACCATGAGCAATCTGCGATTTTCCCTGCTTGGCCTTGCCGTCGTGCTGGCCACCGGTTGCGGCAGCGACCCCCTGCGTCGTGTGGATGCATTTGCGCAGACGCCCGCCCCGCTTGAGCTATCCATGAGCGACGCCCGGCAGGCTTTGGCAAGTGCGCCGATCTGCTGCGACGCGATCGAAGACCTGCCCTTTCAACCGATCCCGGTGAATTTTTCTGGTGACGTGACGCTGGACGCCACGGCTCCGGCCTACCGTTTCGACAGCGGCAAGAGCTTCTTCCGTGCCTTCGCCTTGCCCAAGGACAGCAAGTCCTTCGAGATTCGTCTCTACAGCCAGGCCGGCAAGACCGTACTGGCCCCGAGCGCGATGCTGCTCGACAGCCGCATGCGTCCCACGCGCCTGCTCGACGCCGATGATTTCACCTACGCCCCCGCGTCCGGCCTGAAAGGCGACAGCCTGGACGCCCGCCTGCGCATCGACCGCACGTACCTGAACAACCCCGGCAACGAGTACTACCTGGTGCTCTTCACAGGCGAGCGCCAGATGCAGGGCCAGACCACGCTCGAACACCCGGCCAAGGCCTACGCCAAAGCGCTGGGCAACGAGCCGCCCAGCCTTCCCGATCCAGTGGCGCAGCATTCGCCCACCGGGGTGATCAAGATGGTGCTGATCGAGGACAAGGTCGCCGGCCAGCAGGCCAATACCTATGTGCCGGCCTATAGCATCGGTCGCGAGATGGGCAATGACTTGCCGTCGGTACCCGCCCCGGCAGTCCTGCCGGAAACCCAGGCCTACTACCGTCAGGGCATCGATGCGGCATTGGTGGCGAAAGACCTGGAACGGGCCCTGCGCCTGGCCGACGAAGCCGCACGGGTAGGCGATCCAAGCGCCAAGGCCTATCTGCTCGAACGCATCGAGATCAAATAGAGACGGCGCGACGACCTGCGCCTAGCGCCGGTCGCCGCGTAACAGACTGACCTGCGCCTGTAGCTGCTGGCGATTGGCTTCGCTCGCGGCGATGGGCGCGCTGGCGATGAGGTCGACCCTCGACCAGATGCGACGGAAAAACCCTTTGTCCGGATCGCGGCTGAAAAAACTCCCCCACAACCCTCGCAGCGCCATCGGAACCACCGGCACCGGATTCGCTTCGAGAATGCGCTCGACCCCCGCCTTGAATTCGTTAATCTCGCCATCGGCGGTGAGCTTGCCTTCCGGGAAAATGCACACCACTTCGCCGTTGCTCAGATAGTGGCTGACGCGCTCGAACGCCCTGGTGTAGATCGCTTCGTCCTCGTGTCGCGCCGCGATGGGCACCGCGCCCGCAGTTCGAAAGATGAAATTCAGCACCGGGATCTGGAAGATCTTGTAGTACATGACGAAGCGCACGGGCCGGCGCACCGCTCCGGCGATCAGCAGCGCATCGACAAATGACACATGGTTGCAGACCAGCACCGCTGGACCTTCCTCGGGGATCGCATCGAGTCCTTGCTGACGCACCCGGTACATGGAGTGGCCGAGCAGCCACACCAGAAAGCGCATGCTGAATTCCGGCACGATGCTGAAGATATACGCGCTTACCGCCACGTTCATCAGCGACACGACGAGAAACAGCTGCGGAATCGACAGCCCCGTGACGCTCAGCAACAGGATGGCCACCAGAGCCGAGGTGACCATGAACAGCGCGTTGAGGATGTTGTTAGCCGCCACCACCCGCGCCCGCTCCTGCTCGGCGGTGCGCGACTGAATCAGCGCATACAGCGGCACGATATAGAAGCCGCCGAACACACCGATCCCGAGCACCGACGCGAGAATCCACCAGGCCTGCGCGAAGCTCAGCAATTGCAGCCAATCGTGGGGCGCCGCACCCTGCGGGAATCCGCCCGAATGCCACCACAGCAAGAGGCCGAACAGCGTGAGACCAAAGGAGCCGAACGGCACCAGGCCGATTTCCACTTTATGTCCGGAAAGGCGTTCGCAGAGCAGCGAGCCGAGGGCGATGCCCACCGAGAAGATGGTCAGGATCAGCGTGACGACGGTTTCATCGCCATGCAGTAGATCCTTTGAATAGGCCGGGATCTGGGTCAGGTAGGTCGCACCGAGAAACCAGAACCATGAGTTACCGATCAGCGACCGCGACACCGAGAGGCGCTGCCCCAGCCCCATGCGCAAAATCGCGCCAGTCTGACGAAACAGGTTCCAGTCCATCTGCAAGGACGGTAGAGAGGCGCCGGTTGCGGGTACCCCGCGGCTGGCGAGGTACCCGGCGATTGCCACCAGCACGACACTGCCGGCAATCAACTGAGCATAACCCTCGCTGGCCATCATCACGCCAGCCGTTATGGTTCCGGCGAGAATCGCCAGAAAGGTGCCCATTTCCACCAGTGCGTTGCCGCCAACCAGCTCGTGATCCTTCAGCAATTTGGGCAATACGGAATATTTGACTGGCCCGAACAGCGCCGACTGGGTGCCCATGCAAAACAGCACGACCAGCAGCAACGGAAGGTTGCCCAACAGCATGCCCGCCGCCCCGGCAAGCATGATGAAGATCTCACCGGCCTTGATCGCACGAATCAGGCGCTCCTTGGCGAATTTCTCGCCCATCTGCCCGCCCAGTGCCGAAAACAGGAAGAACGGCAAGATGAATAGCAGCGCACACAGGTTGATCAGCAGGCTGGCATCGGCGTTCGAGCCGATTTTGTAGAGGATCGCCAGTATCAATGCCTGCTTGAACAGATTGTCGTTGAAGGCGCCTGACAACTGGGTCAAGAAGAACGGCAGGAAGCGCCGCTTGCCGAACAGCGTGAACTGCGAATGAGTGGTCATCGATCCGGTTCCATGGAAAAGACAGTTTCTCTTGGAGCGTGGCAGGCCGTCGGACGACACATCGTGGTCGCTTTCGAACGGCGTGCTGGGCGGCCCATCACAGCGGCAGCTGTCCGAACGCCCAGCGCAATAGAAAGAAGCTCAACAGCCCGCCAGCAATGGTCGCGAGCAGGTTGCGGCTGACCGCAGCGATGAGGATTGCCAGCACACCGGCCAACAAGTACGCATTACGCCAGTCCAGCGCCCATTCGCCCTCGGGCATCAGCATGCCCGGCACTACGATGGCGGTCAGCACGGCGACCGGCACGTAGTGCAGCCCCTGTTCCACCAGCCGCGGGAAGCGCAGGTTGGGCCAGGCGAAAAAGCTGTAACGGATCATGAAGGTGATCGCCAGCATGCCGAGGATCAACAGCCAGGTCTGCATCAGTGCGCCTCCCGATTCAGCTGACGCTCGGCCCGCTGCTCTAGATAGACGCCGACAACGATTCCAGCCAGTGCCGCGGCAATCAGGCCAAGCTTGTAAGGCAGCTCCCAGGTCAGCAGCGCCACGGCCCCGGCGACCAACGCCGAAGCCACCTGCGGGCGGGTCCGCATCATCGGTACGGCGATGCCGATGAAGGTCGCGATCATGGCGAAATCCAGGCCCCAACTGGCCACGTTCGGCACGGCCTGGCCGAAGGCGATACCGGCCAGCGTCGCCAATTGCCAGCTCAGGTACATGGTCAACGCCGCGCCAAGGAAGAACCAGTGCTTGTGCGGCGAGGCGTCATCGCTGGCGTAGCGATGCTGAATCACGGCGAAGGCCTCATCCGTCAGCCAGAAGGCCAACGGCACCCGCCAACGGCTCGGCAGATGCCGCACGAAAGGTTGCAGCGCGGCGCTATAAAGCGCATGGCGCAGGTTGACCACGAAGGTGGTCAGCAGCACCACGGCCGCGCCGACCCCGCCAGTAATCAGGGTGATTGCAATGAATTGTGCGGAGCCGGCGAATACCAGCGCCGACATGCCCATGGTCTGCCAGGTGGAAAGCCCGGCGCCGATCGAAAGCGTGCCGAAAATGATGCCAAACGGAATGGCGCCGACGATCAGCGGGAGGATATCGCGGCAACCGTGCAAGAACTCTTGCGAGCGGGACATCGGGGCTCCTTAGGCCTGCACCACAAACGATGACGAGCTACGCGCCGCCATCGCGGCCGGAGCGTAGAACTTTAAAGACGAGCTGATGACCGCGGGACGGACTTCCCCGGGAGGCGACAGACATTACCTTATGTTGAGGTCCCAGGGCGACGGGGCGTGCTTCTCGTGGGATTAGTGAGCAGGGCCGGAGCCGCTTTCCCTCACCCCAGCCCTCTCCCGGAGGGAGAGGGAGTAAAAAAGCGAGTTTGTTATGCCTCAAGGTTGCCGATTCGCTTCGGCGACGAGCATCGTTGCCATCAACAGTCCAACCGAAAACTTGTCGTAGGATGGCGTAGAGCGAAGCGAAACCCATCAATCGGTCATGACGCGCGCCGTCCCTCACCCCCAGCCCTCTCCCGGAGGGAGAGGGAGTAAAAGCGAGTTTGTTATGCCTCAAGGTTGCCGATTCGCTTCGGCGACGAAGATCGTTGCCATCAACAGTCCAACCGAAAAACCTGTTCGTCGGATGGCGTAGAGCGAAGCGAAACCAATCAACCGAGCCGGCACGATTCTGACGAATCAACCGCTCGCCCGCGCCTCCAACGCACTCTTGACTGCCGGCCACTCGCGGTCGGTGATGCTGTAAAGCACCGTGTCATCCAGGCGGCCATCGGCGAGACGGCGGTGGTTGCGCAGTAGCCCTTCGCGCTGGGCGCCGAGCTTTTCGATGGCACGCTGCGAGCGCAGGTTGCTGGCGGCGGTCTTCAGTTGCAGGCGCACCAGCTGCCAGTCTTCGAAGGCGTGCTTGAGCAACAGGTATTTGATCGAGGTATTCAGGCCGCTGCCGTGCTCGGCCTTGTCCAGCCAGGTCCAGCCGAGTTCGCCAGCCGGCAGCAGCGGGTTGAAATCGGCAAAGCGGGTAGTCCCGACAATGCGATCGGCCACGCGCAGCGTGAACGCCACCGAGCGCCCTTCGCGTTGTTCATTGAGGGCGAAGCGATACCAATCCGGGCGTAGCGGCCCGTTGAGGTAGATCAACTCGTCGCGGTTCCGGTCGGCGAGATCTACCAGGGCCGAAATATCGGTTTCTGCGAGCGGATCCAGACGCAAGGCTCCCCTCTGCAAAGTGACCGGGCGCGGCGTGAACATCGATACTCTCCTGAACGGGCGGATGGGACGCTGTTGTGATCGTTGTGCAGGCGGGAAGTGCCCAACGCGGCAAACTCGCCGTGGCCGGTTCGACGTCGGGGCGGCGTGCAATGACCGCGGCGGGGACAGACCCACCGTCCCCGCATGCCATCCGCCGAGCCAGTCGAGCCATTGTAGGACGGTACTTTCGTCGGTTTCCTCTGCGACCACCAGCCTCATGCGACCATGGTCGCAGCCGCAACACGCGGACCTTTTTTACTGCGAAACTTTGCAAATTCATCTATCACTAGCGGCAGCCTCCGGTTATCCGAAACCTGCCGAGCATGAACTGTCGCCCGAGCGATAATCCCGGTCCTGAACAGGTGTATCGCACCGGCTGAGCCTAATCAGCACAAACGACGCGATTGCCCTGCCTGTACCGACCATTACTTGAGCGCCGCCAGGCTCGGCATGCCCGACCCGTCCAAGCGACCGGGCGGATGGAAGCCGCCGCTTTATTTGCTGTCTGGAGTTCGCATGTTGTTGTCCGGTGGGCTGATCGCGCTGGTCGCCTTCACTTATATGGCCGTGCTGTTTGCCATCGCCTTTTACGGCGATCGTAACCGCGCGCAGATGTCGCCGCGTGTGCGCGCCTGGGTCTATAGCTTGTCGCTGGCGGTCTATTGCACCAGCTGGACTTTCTTCGGCGCCGTCGGCCAGGCGGCCGAACAGCTGTGGTCCTTCCTGCCGATCTACCTCGGGCCGATCCTGCTGATGCTGCTGGCGCCTCAGGTGATCCAGAAAACGATCATGATCAGCAAGCAGGAGAACATTACCTCCATCGCCGACTTCATTGCCGCGCGTTACGGCAAGTCGCAGCCATTGGCGGTGGTGGTGACGCTGATCTGCCTGGTCGGCGTGCTGCCCTACATTGCCCTGCAGCTCAAGGGCATCGTGCTCGGTGTGAATCTGCTGATCGGCAAGCACAGCGAAGCTGTCGCCGGCTCCGGCACGCAGGACACGGCACTGATCGTGTCCGTGGTGCTGGCGCTGTTCACGGTGCTGTTCGGCACGCGCAATCTGGATGTCACCGAGCACCATCGTGGCATGGTGCTGGCGATTGCCTTCGAGTCCCTGGTCAAGCTGTTCGCCTTCATGGCGGTCGGCGCCTTCGTCACATTCGGTCTGTATGACGGCTTCGGCGATCTGTTCAATCAGGCTTACGATTCCTCGGAACTGACAGGGTTCTGGGAAGAGACGGTGAATTGGCCGGCGATGCTGGTGCAGACCTGCGTAGCGCTGATGGCCATCGTCTGCCTGCCCCGGCAGTTTCACGTAACCGTGGTGGAGAACATCGAGCCGCGCGACTTCCGCCTGGCGCGCTGGGTATTCCCGCTGTATCTGGTGCTGGCGGTAGTGTTCGTCATTCCGATCGCCCTGGCCGGGCAGATGCTGCTGCCGGGCGGGGTCAGTCCCGACTCCTTCGTGATCAGCTTGCCACTGGCAGAAGCGCATCCGGCGCTGGCATTGCTGGCCTTCATCGGTGGCGCGTCGGCTGCGACCGGCATGGTCATCGTCGCCAGCGTGGCGTTGTCGACCATGGTGTCCAACGACATGCTGCTGCCCTGGCTGCTGCGTCGCAATGAAGCCGAGCAGCCGTTCGAGGAATTCCGCCACTGGATGCTGTCGGTGCGCCGCATCAGCATCGTCGCGATCCTGCTGCTGGCCTACGTCAGCTACCGCCTGCTCGGCTCCAGCGCGAGCCTGGCGACTATCGGCCAGATTGCCTTCGCCGCGCTGACCCAGTTGGCGCCGGCGATGGTCGGTGCATTGTATTGGAAGCAGGCCAACCGCCGCGGTGTGTTTGCCGGCCTCGCCGCCGGCGCGATGATTTGGGTCTACACGCTGATCCTGCCGCTGCTCGGCTGGCCGCTGGAGATGTTCCCCGGCCTGCAGTGGCTGTACAGCACCGACCTGCCATTCAACACCAGCGCCCTGACCTTGGGCGTGATGCTGTCCCTGGTAGGCAATGCGACTTTGTTCTTCTGGGTCTCGATCCTGTCGCAAACCCGCGTGGCCGAACACTGGCAGGCCAGCCGCTTCATCGGCCAGGAAATTCATTCGACTGCCAGCACCCGCCGTCTGCTGGCGGTACAGGTCGAAGATCTGTTGTCGCTGGCCTCGCGCTTCGTCGGTGCAGAGCGCGCTGAAATCAGCTTCCAGCGCTTCGCCCGTCGCCACGGCCATGACTATTCGCCCAAGCAGCAGGCCGATGGTCAGTGGATTGCCCATACCGAGCGTCTGCTGGCCGGTGTGCTGGGCGCCTCCTCGACCCGCGCCGTGGTCAAGTCCGCGCTGGAAGGTCGCGACATGCAAGTCGATGACGTGGTGCGCATCGTCGGCGAGGCTTCCGAGGTGCTGCAGTTCAACCGTGCCCTGCTGCAGGGCGCGATCGAGAACATCACCCAGGGCATCAGTGTGGTCGATCAGTCGCTGCGACTGGTGGCCTGGAACCATCGCTATCTGGAGATGTTCGAGTACCCGGATGAGCTGGTCTACATCGGCCGGCCGATTGCCGATGTGATTCGCTACAACGCCGAACGCGGACTTTGCGGTCCCGGCGATGCGGATACCCACGTGGCCAAACGGTTGCACTGGATGCGCCAAGGCCGCGCGCATACCTCCGAGCGACTGTTTCCCAACGGCCGGGTGGTCGAACTGATCGGCAACCCGATGCCGGGCGGCGGCTTCGTCATGAGTTTCAGTGACATCACCGCCTTCCGCGAGGCCGAACGCGCCCTGAAAGATGCCAACGAAGGCCTGGAGCAGCGCGTCACCGAGCGGACCCAGGAACTGTCGGAGCTGAACAAGGCGCTGACCGAAGCCAAGAGCACCGCCGAGGCTGCCAGCCAGTCGAAGACGCGTTTTCTGGCAGCAGTCAGCCATGACCTGATGCAACCATTGAACGCCGCGCGGCTGTTCTCCGCGGCCCTGTCGCACCAGCAAGAGGCCCTGCCGCGCGAAGCGCAGGATCTCGTTCGTCACCTGGACAGCTCGCTGCGCTCGGCCGAGGATTTGATTTCCGACCTGCTGGATATTTCGCGCCTGGAGAACGGTCGCATCACTCCGGACCGCAACCCCTTCCCGCTCGCAACCCTGTTCGACACCCTGAGCACCGAGTTCACGATGCTGGCCGCTGAGCAGGGCGTTGACTTCCGGGTGCATGGCAGCCGGTTGCGGGTCGACAGCGACATTCGGTTGCTGCGCCGGGTGCTGCAGAACTTCCTCACCAATGCCTTCCGCTATGCCAAGGGACACGTGGTGCTGGGCGTGCGGCGCCAGGGCGCGTCGCTGCGCCTGGAAGTCTGGGACCGCGGCCCGGGCATCGCCGAGGACAAACTGCAGGTGATCTTCGAGGAATTCAAACGCCTGGACAGCCACCAGACCCGCGCCGAGAAAGGCCTGGGGCTGGGCCTGGCGATCGCTGATGGCTTCTGCCAGGTCCTCGACCACCCGCTGGCGGTGCGCTCTCAGCCCGGTAAAGGCAGCGTGTTCAGCGTGACCGTGCCGATCGCAAATAATGTGAGCCGGCAGGTGAAAGGCAATGGCAAAGGCGAAGCGCCACAAACGGCGCTGACCGGGATTCAGGTGCTGTGCATCGACAACGAGGACAGCATCCTGGTTGGCATGCATAGCCTGTTGTCACGCTGGGGCTGCCAAGTCTGGACGGCCAGCAACCGGGCCGATTGCGAGACGTTGATCAAGGAGGACGTGAGGCCGCAGCTGGTGCTGGTCGACTATCACCTGGACCATGGCGACACCGGTTCGGAATTGATGGCCTGGCTGCGTACGCGCCTCGGCGAGCCGGTGCCCGGCGTGGTGATCAGCGCCGATGGCCGCCCGGAGCTGATTGCGGCGATACACGCGACCGGCCTGGACTTCCTCGCCAAACCGGTCAAGCCGGCCGCGCTACGCGCCTTGATGAGCCGGCATGTGCCGTTGCATTGAGCAAAATGCCGCTGCTCCGCGCCGATCCGCTTTCGTAGGAGGCGCGCCCTCGCGGCGAAAGCGCGCTTAACCAGCGCAAAAAGCCAAAGCTTCGCCCCGGGGCGGGCCTCCCACGCCTGGCTGGCGTCGCTTGCACACGCCCAATCACGATCGGCTATTCCCCCGCCTCTTCCAGCGGTGTTTCGGCACCGGCCCGCTCGAGCCAGTCGGCGGGCAGCCGTTTGCTCGCACGCGCGCCCAGCAGCTTGAGCTGTTCGGCGCGACCGACCAGATTGCCGCGCCCATCGGTGAGCTTGTTGCGCGCGCCGAGATAGGCCTTGTCCAGTTGCTGCAGGCGAGTGCCGATTTCATCCAGGTCTTGAATGAACGCCGCGAACTTGTCGTAAAGCGCCCCTGCCCGTTCGGCGATTTCACGGGCATTCTGGCTTTGCCGCTCCTGCCGCCAAAGGCTGTCGATCACCCGCAGCGTGGCGAGCAAGGTGGTTGGGCTGACGATCACGATGTGCTTGGCATACGCCTCTTGAAACAGCTCTGGATCGGCCTGTAGCGCTGCTGCGAAGGCGGCTTCTATAGGCACAAAGAGCAGCACGAAATCCAGGCTTTGCAGGCCTTCGAGGCGTTGATAGTCCTTCAGCGACAGACCCTTCAGGTGGTTACGCAACGACAGCACATGCTGTTTGAGCGCCAGCGCGCGACTGCCTTCATCTTCGGCGCAAGCCAGCGCCTGATACGCCGTCAGGCTGACTTTTGCATCCACGACGACCTGTTTGTCGCCCGGTAGCTGAATCAGTACGTCCGGCTGGAAGCGCTCGCCATCGGCGCTCCTGAGGCTGACCTGCGTGTGGTATTCACGGCCCTTCTCCAGCCCAGCGTGCTCCAGCACTCGCTCGAGAATCAGCTCGCCCCAGTTGCCCTGGGTTTTCTGTCCTTGCAGGGCACGGGTCAGGTTGGTCGCCTCGTCGCCCAGTCGCTGGTTCAGCTGTTGCAGCCGTTCCAGCTCCTTTGCCAGCGAAAACCGCTCGCGGGCTTCGTTCTGGTAGCTCTCCTCGACGCGTTTTTCGAATGATTGGATGCGCTCTTTCAACGGGTCGAGCAATTGCCCCAGGCGCTCGTGACTGGCCTCGGCGAAACGCTGCTCGCGCTCCTCGAAGATCTTTCCGGCCAGTTCGGCGAACTGCGCGCGCAGTTCGTCACGGGCGCCCTGGAGATCTTCCAGACGCTGATCGTGAGTCTTCCGCTGTTCGTTCAGTTCGGCGCTGACCGCCGCGTGGGTTGCGCTCAGCGCGCGCAGTTCGGCCTGCTGAGCATCGCGCTCGGCCCGCAGATCGTCGAGGGTTTCACGGGTTTCCAGCCGCTGAGCCTGCAGCCACTCGGTCTCCCGTCGCAAGGCGGCCAATTCGGCCTGTAGCGCGGCGCGGGTTTCCGCGAGGTCGGCGTGTTCCTGACGACTGGTTTCCAGTTGTGCGCTAAGGCCTTCCTGAGCCATGACGGCCTGGCTCAGGCGCTCGTCCAGCAGCGCCAGCTCGGCCTGTCGCTGGGATAGCCGCCGCTGCAACACTGCCGCTGTCGCGATCAATACCAGACAAAGGGCACCGAGCCCGGCAAGCAGATAGGTTGGATCGAGAGGCATGGGCTGCTCCGGCTGAATTGCCGGGCAGTATAGCCAGCGAGGCCCTTCCGGTCAGTCCAGACCGTCTACCGCGCTGGATGCAGGTTTTGTCTGCCTAGCGCTTGGCCTGTAGCCGCTGTAGCACTCGCGAGGCTTCGGCAGAGCCTTGCGCCGCAGCCTGCTCCAGCCAGTGCCTGGCCTTGCGCAGCTCGCGGTGCTTGGGCTGGCAATACAGCTGGCCGAGTTCCAGTTGCGCCTGGCAGTCACCGGCACGCGCCGCCTGACGCAGCAGCTCGAGACCGATACGGCGGTCACGTTGGCTGTCGCAATCATTACAGAGCAATCGCCCCAGGCGGCTCTGCGCTTCGACCACGCCTTCCAGCGCTGGCTGCTTGAGCAGCCGACCAGCGATTCGTTTGACACTCTGGGTCTGTCCTAGACGCTGGCTGTCCAGCAGCCACAACGCCATACGCAATGGCAGGCGTGGAGAAGATGAAGCGCTATCGACCGAAGCCGAAGCAAGAGTACGCGTTCTCATGGTCACCGAAAGCATCGGAGGGACAAGGGCGCGCACTCTACTCCTTTTTTCAGAGAGTTAAAGTCTTGCAAAACGCTGAAAAGCGCGATCCAGATCACACAAAAAATTAATCCACAGAAGCTGTGGATAACTCTGTGGGCAAACAGGTTACAGATTTCCCTAGTGCTGATGGTTAGGGGCCTGAGGTCAAACTGGCGCTTTTTTCACCAACGAAATTTTCCCTTATTTTTCAGTAAGTTAATTATCGATCTATGGGCCAGCTCGGTTTACGACAGTTTGTCATAAGCGCTTGACAATACACTTCGCAGAATGTGCACAAGTTTGGCGCAACAAGCGCAAACCGCCCGTCCTAAGCGCTTCCGCGGGACTTTATGCGGTCAGTTCTGGAACTTTTCAGAACATGACCAGTCGTCGGCTGCACCGACTCAAGGCACGTCGCATGCGCGCATCGACCCGCTTATGCTTGCACGTTGAACACAACGGGAAGGGCTATGACGAAGCGGCGGGAACTCCTGCTCTGGGCGGTCGTGGGCGTGCTTCTGCTCACCGTAGGCGCCGGTGTCTACGGTGGATTTCGCTGGCTGCAGTTCAAACGCGAACACGGCATCGTCGCGTTCGATGTCAGCGGTTTGCGCCTGTCGGCTGCTAGCCTCTCGGTGCGACAAATTGTCGTTATCCAGCAGGCAGTCGCCGACGAACGGCTTGCGCTGAGAGTCAACGGCCTGCAACTCGACGTCGATTCCTGGTGGCAACCGTTGCCGCTTCGGTCGCTCAGCATCGATCATCTCGAAGCTCAGTGGCAGCCGGCACCGGACGACAGCGATGTAAGCGAGGATGAGCCACTCGCGTTGCCCGGTCGCGCGCAACTCGAGCGCTGGGCAACCTGGATTCCCCGGCAGGGCCACATCGCCTCGCTCGCCCTGGTCCTGCCTTGCACAAGCGGCACGTGCCGAGAACAGGGTCAAATGCAGTGGCAGCATGCCGGCAAACAGGCGCTGCCAGCCGAGGTGAGCGTGCAGCTGCAGCGCAACACGCATCGCCTGGCGCTGCTGGCTGATGCATACGAACAAGACGATGAAACCCATGTGAGTTTCCAGCTGCAGCTGGACGGCCAACAGCGCCTGACCATGCAAAACCAGCTGACACCGGAGGGCAGCGCAACACGGTGGCGTGGCAGTCTGGCCATGAGTGAATTACCCGAAGCGCCATGGCTGCTGGAATGGCTAGCCGAATGGTCGGACTACGCGCCACCGCCGCTGCCCCAGTTGCCCCAGTTGCCCGAGCAGATGCGCATCGGTGCCGGTTGGGCGTTATACGTCGACGGAAACGCCCTTGGAGGCGGCTGGAAAGCCTTGGAAGGCGACTTTCGGCTGTCCGCAAATCTTCCTGCGCCCTGGCCTATAGCGGAGCTCGGCCAGCTGCAGGGCCAGCTGGATCTGACCGCCAAAGTCGACCGCGGTAGCTGGATCCCGACGGCACTCGCGGCGGATATGCAATTGCAGCCCACCGCCGCGCTGATCGGCGAACTGCCAGCCCAACTGAGGCCTGCCGATGTTCGTTTGGTCGTTACGCCGGGCCCGGCAAGCGAGTCGGCTTCAACGCTGCCATTGAAGATCCAGCTGACCGCTCGCGGCCCCTCCCCCGTTACGCTCGATGCACAGCTCATGTTCAAAACCACCGCGCCGTTTGCCGTGGCTTTCGAGCAGACCCGCTTGAGCTTGCGAAGCCCCGCGCTGTCACTGCAGGACATTGCAATGACAGACCTGAAAGCCGACCTGCGCCTTAGCTGCCGCGCCTCTGAAGAGAAGGTTGTCGTTCGGCTCGACAATGGCTCGCAGCTCACGCTGGGTAGCCTGTCGAGCGGGACAGCGATCACGGCGGAAAAGCTGCAATTGGATATGGCCGGTATCGGCCTTGAGGCGAGCCTTGCTGAACAACAGCTACAAAGGCTGCTGATCGACGGGCGCGCCGCGGTGAACGTGGCCAAGCTCCGCCAGTCATCACTGCGTCCGCAGGGTTGGCGCTGGAGCGGCACGCTCAACGGCGATCGCGAACGGATTTCGCTCGATGGGTCGCTGGACAACGATGCTGGGCTGACTCTCCCACTCACACTCACGCGCAACTGGGCCAGCGGCGCGATCCGCCTGGACGCCAAGCTTCCAGAGCTATTCCTGCGTGCAGGCAATCCGCTCGCCGCTACCCTCGCTGGCTGGCCGCAAGTGCTGGAGCTGAACACCGGCCGCTTACAGGCTCAAGGGCAACTCGATGTGCCTGCCAGCGGACCGCCAACCGCCACGGCGACGCTCACAGCCAAGGGCCTCGGTGGCATTTACGACCGCACCGAGCTGAGCGGACTCGACGCCAGCCTGGCGCTGGCATTGCAGCGCAATCAGTTGCGGCTGGACATACAAGAACTGACCCTGCTGCAGGCCAACCCCGGCTTCACCTTCGGTCCATTGCGCTTCAACGGTGAATACGCCGGCAACCTGGAGCGTCTCGACCGAGGCCGCCTTGCCTGGACCACCGCTGAAGTCCAGCTGCTGGGCGGTAGGCTCTGGCTGGACCCCGGCGCTGCCGATCTGGCCGCCAACGAGCAACAGCTGACGGCTCATCTACGCGGTTTGCAGTTGCCGTTATTGCTCGAGGCCTACCCCACCGAAGGCCTTTCAGGCACCGGCGTAATCGACGGAGAGCTGCAATTACTACGCAACGAGGCAGGCGTGAGCATCGAACAGGGCTCGCTGCAAGCGCGCGAGCCAGGCGGCGTCCTGCAGTTCCGCTCAGCGAAGATTCAGGCGCTGGGCCAGTCCAATCCGGCGATGCGTCTGGTAACCGAAGCGCTGGATGACTTTCACTACGACCTGCTCGCCAGCGACGTGCAATACGCCGCCGACGGCACGCTAGACCTCGGGTTGAAGCTGCACGGCCGAAATCCCGCGTTGGAAGGCGGGCGACCGATCAACTTTTCGATCAATCTTGAAGAAGACATTCCCGCGCTGCTGACCAGCCTGCAATTGTCCGATCGGGTCAGCGAAACCATTCAACGACGCGTGCAGGAGCGCCTCAGATGAGGCACTGTAGCGACAACCCGAACAGGAGAAACCGTCATGCGGTTGCGCCATCCGATCAGCATTCTGGCGCTGGCCCTGCTTGCCAGCGCCTGCACCCCGAGAGTGGAACTGGCCGTGCCCAACGAGCCGATCAACATCAATCTCAACGTAAAAATCGAGCACGAGATCTATATCAAGGTCGACAAGCAGCTCGACTCAATCATCAACGAAGACAGCGGCCTGTTCTGAGCCCGTCGCTCTGAAGGAATGTTATGAAAACCTATCTGAAACTCGGAACCCTGTTCCTGGCGCTTTGCCTGGCTCTGCCCGCCGTCGCCATGTCGCTCAACGAAGCCATGTCCGCACTTGGCCTGGCCAAGGCCAGCGGCCAGCTCGGCGAGAAGCCCGATGGCTACCTCGGTGTGGTGCAGCCCGGCGGCCAAGCCGAGGATATTGCCAGCCAGATCAACCAGGCACGCCGCGCCGAATACCATCGCCTGGCGCAGAAGAACGGCATCAGCGTAAGCGATGTCGAAGCCATCGCCGGCAAGAAGGCCCTGGAGAAAACCCCGTCGGGGCAAATCATCCAGCTCAATGGCAACTGGGTGAAGAAGTAGAACGCGGATACGCGCCCTGCCGAACGCGACTCAAGAGTTCGCGATCCGACATGAGGAAATCCAAGGCATAGGTGGATGTCGTTTTTACATCCACCAGGCCTTGGCTTGGTGGATCGATGAAACGTCATCCACCCTACTCGAACGCCCGTCAAAACCAGGTCGAGACCGTCAACGAGCCGAACTGATCATGCTCATCCTGGCCGTTGAATTCCCGGGTCCGCCAGACACTGGCAAACGCCAACTGCCAGCTGTTCCAGGTCAATGCCACCCCAGCCTTGGCATCCCCGACCCATTCGCGTGGGTCTACTGAATGGCTGCTCTTGAACGTATTGCCTTCCAGCAGCATATTCTGCGCCATGTAGCGCCCTTCCACGTTGGCGAACAGGCTCCAGGCGAACCCGCCGCCTTGGTCGAAGAACATGCTGCCGCTCTGCGCGGGTGCTACCGCTGGGATGCTGAAGCTGCGCGCCAACCCTTGGCCGATGCGCAGCCCCAGCCCAGCAGAACCGTAGGTGTAGAGATTACCCAGTGAGAAGCCGGCGCTCGGCCCATACTCGAACTCCAGCCCGGCAAAACGTTGCTGCAGCCACCAGCGATGCTGATAGGCTAGGTTGACGAAGGGCTCGTTGCGTAACTGATTGTCCCAGCCGCGAGGCTCGTCGCTGTCGGTGATCTCATGGACCCTGCGCTGTATTTTCTTGCCACCGGCGGCAGGCCCGACGATGCCAGCGTCCAGATGCAAACCGCTGGCACCGCGCCAACCGTCGTGCTGGTCATCCGAGAAAATAGACATCCCGGCGAACAGCAAACCCGCATAAGGCCGATCGTCTTCGATCAGTTCAGCTCGCTCGATATCGTTTGGCGTGTAGATCTGATGACCCAGCCGGTAGGCGACATTGTCCACATCGTCCGCGCTCCAGCCCGGCAGCACATCGGCGAACCGGCGCGACCAGTGATCAGCGTCGGGCTTGAATGAGCGCATCAACTCGAAGCCGTTGGTGTAGTGGCCATCATTGCCGGTGGCGATGACATCGTTTTCGATCTTCAAGGAATACAGGTCAGCCTGACTGACTGCCGGAACACAAGCGACGAATACGGCGAGGGATACGCGAGCACGCAAATGCGGGATTGCCATGGCCCAGCTCCTTGGTTACATGCAGTAGGGAATGTATCTGCATGTTTAGAGCCAGGCATTTGCCGAAACGTTCATCGACGCGTTTAGGACGCACCTCAGCAGTGAGCCGGCTCTTTTCCGAGCCTAGCCCATCGCTCGGACGATTCGCTTTCAGGTGCCGATGACGCCACCGTCATTCTTGGTGATGAGCACGGTTGAGGCGCGCGGGCGGGTCTTGCCATCGCTGGCGGGGAAGCTCAGTTCGGGATGCTGCACATTGATCCACATCGCACGGTAATCCGGGCTCCAGGTGATGCCCGTGATCTCGCACCCACGCGGGCCGACCAGAAAGCGCCGGACCTCACGCGTACGGGGATTGGCGCAGAGCAGCTGGTTTGTGCCCATGGCCTGCATCACTACTTCCTCGTCGCCGTAGTCGGTCTCGATCCACAGCCTGCCAGCGCCATCGAACGCCACGCCGTCCGGCGAGGAAAAGATATCGCCATCGATAGTGCCGGTGAGGTTGGCCGGCACCGGCTGGCCCTCCGCATCTTTGGCGCCTGGCCGCTCGCCGGCCAATAGAAAGATCTCCCAAGTGAAGGACGTAGCGGTCGGATCGGCGCCCTGCTCGTTCCAGCGCAGGATTTGTCCGTGCAGGTTGTTCGGTCGTGGGTTGGCCTTGTCGGTGGGCTGCTTTTTACCGCGACCGTCATTGTTAGTGAGGGTCACGTAGACCTCGCGGCTTCGCGGGTGCACCGCCACCCATTCCGGCCGGTCCATGGGCGTCGCGCCGGCCTGGTCAGCAGCAGCGCGGGCATTGAGTAGCACTTCAGCCTGGTCGGCGAAGCCATTTGCGACAGTCAGGCCGTTCTGGCCGTGAACCAGCGCCAGCCACTCGCCGTTGCCGTCAGCATTGAAACGCGCCACGTAGAGAATGCCGCTGTCCAGCAGCTGACGGTTGGCCTGATCGGCACCGGGCACGTAACGCCCGCTGGGGACGAACTTATAGACGTATGTTGCCGCTGACCGAAAACTGACCCAGTAGAGGCTGTTCTGCCGACTGAAAACT
>NZ_CEXBBO010000030.1:0-62030 GCF_982611455.1 Stutzerimonas sp. | reverse complement strand
TTTTCAGTCGGCAGAACAGCCTCTACTGGGTCAGTTTTCGGTCAGCGGCAACAAGTAATGGGGTTCGCTTCGGGAATAACCGCGCTAGAAATATCTCCTCAGCTCTTATAAGCCGACCGGAAATGAGAGCGCCTTGCTGTGCCCGTTCGTCGGACAAGCTATAGGAAAAAGCGGCGCTGCCGAGGGGGCGGATTCAAAAAAATGACGCCTATATTCGCAGTAGCGGAACGGTTTAAAGCGGCTGAGCAGCTATTAAGGGCAATATCAAAAAGCCAGTTTCTAATAGCGCATTAATGGCCGGTCAAAAACGTGGCGGTGGATTGACGATACAAAGCCGTCAAAAAAATTTTGTGTATTTTTAAAAACCTATTATAAAGCCGCCACGCAACGGATTGCCGGGTTCCCCACCAAGGCAATCCGGCGTCCTTTGCCAAGCGGTTCGTCCGGTTGCGCGTAGTGAAACATCTGCCAGTAAGCGCCTGTACGACTTAATTAACCTCCCGCCTCTTTTTTAAAGGCTTCGGCCTTTTGAAGTATTAAGTTCCGGAGAGACTGAATGTCTATTAATGTTTTTACTGGTGCCCCCAAGGCACTTGTTCGCTCCATTGCTCTCGCTGCAGTATTTAGCTCCGTCGCCATTAGCGGCGAAGCGGCTGCCGCCATTACGGTAAGTGCCTCATCGGCCACCGCCTTCACGTCTTCAATCAATAAGTTCACCAGTAACGATTTCCTTAATGGTGTCTGGCGCCGGACTGCAGGTTTTTCGGCCCCGGCAAGTTCTGCCGCGATCGCCGCCTTCAAGCCGGGCGTAGAGATCAAATTTGCTGATGGCCAAGTGCGCAAGATCAGCAAGGTTTATGTCGTTGGCAAAAACCTCAGCGTTTATGTTGCTGGCGGCGTGCTCGATGGCGCCAAGGTCGGCGCACCGCACAAGGTCAGCACCGTTGTCAGCTCGGTGGAGGCCCCGGCCACAACCGCTCCGGCACCGACTGCACCCAGCAGCACGCTCGCTGCCACCGTGAACAACTTCACCAATTCGGATTGGGATAACGGTATCTACCGTAAGTCGCCTGGGTTCTCTATTCCTGATAACGCAGCCAACAAGGCAGCGTTCGTTAAGGGTGCCTCGGTGAAGCTGGCCGATGGCCAGGTACGCAAGATCACCGCAATTTACGACTCGGGTGCCAACCTATCGGTCATGATGGGCGGCTCTGCTCTGTCTGGCAGCAGCGTTGGACATCCGAAGACTGTCAGCGTGGTGTCCAGCAATGCTAATGCAACTACGCCACCGGCTACCGTTGCACCTGCACCTGCACCTACGCCGACACCGACTGCACCCAGCACGGCCTACACAGCCGGACTGAACAGCTTTACAAACTCGGATTGGGATAATGGCATCTACCGTAAGGCAGCCGGTTTCTCCATCCCTGACACCTCGACCAACAAGGCGGCGTTCGTTGCCGGTGCATCGGTAAAACTGGCCGACGGCCAGGTTCGCAAGGTAGCCGCGGTCTATGATGTAGGCGCGCACCTCTCGGTCATGCTGAGCGGCAGTGCTCTGTCGGGCAGCGCGGTCGGTTATCCGAAGACCATCAGCGTGGTTTCCGGTACTACCACCACGAAGCCTTCGACAACCACGCCAGCGCCGACGCCTGTACCAACACCGGCTCCAGCGCCTACTCCGGCCCCCACGACTCCAGTAGTCAGTGACGGCAGCGGTATCGATCTTGTTGGCGTGAACTTCGGTTCGGGCGTGTTCGATCCTTCGAACGTTCCAGGCATTTACAACAAGGGCTATACCTACGCCGACGAGTCTTACTACAAGCGGCACGCCGGCCTCGGCTTTAAACTGGTTCGCCTGGGCTTCCTCTGGGAGCGGATCCAGCCGAAGCTGGGTACCGAGCTGGACGCGGCGGAACTGGGACGCATCAAGCAGTCGCTGGATTACGCTCAGAAGTACGGCATCAAGGTCATCCTTGACATGCACAATTACTACCGCTACTACGGCAAGGTGATCAACTCGCCTGAGGTACCGCGTGCACAGTTTGCCGAGACCTGGCGCAAGATCGCCGTACAAGTCTCCAGGCATCCGGCCCTGTATGGCTATGGTCTGATGAACGAGCCGTACAACACCGGTAACAACCTCTGGCCGCAAACTGCTCAGGCAGCCGGGCAGGCTATCCGTAAGGTCGACCCGACCAAGTGGATCATGATCGCAGGCGACCGTTACTCCAGTGCGTTCCATTGGCAGAAGTACAACACCCAGCTGATCAACGATCCGTGGATGCGCGATCCGAAGAACAATCTGGTCTACGAGGCGCACCAGTATCTCGACTACGATTACTCGGGTACCTACCGTAATCGTGCAGAAACTTTCGCCCCGAACCTGGGTGTCGAGCGAGTCAAGCCGTGGGTAGAGTGGCTGAAGAAGAACAAGCTGCGTGGTTACCTCGGTGAGCATGGCATTCCGGACTTCTCTCCCTCTGCCGTGGTCGCTACCGACAAGCTGCTGGCTTACCTGAACGAGAACTGCATCCCGAGCACCTACTGGGCTGCCGGTCCTCGCTGGGGTGAGAACATCATGGCGCTGGACGTAACCAGTGGTAAGCACCGCCCTCAGTTGGCACCGCTGCAGAAGCATTCTGCTGCCAAGAAGACGTGTTCTACCATCGGTCCGCTGTAACCGCGACCAGATAAAAAAACGGGCCTACGGGCCCGTTTTTTTTGTGCATTGGAAAAGGCGATTCCAAACAAGAGTGCTGCTCGTCGGCTGCGGTTTCGCTCGGTGCAACGTTGAGGGCATGACTTCGGTTTATCGCAGCCTCACAAAACTATCGATTAACCGTTTCGCTTGTTTATGTGCCGTTACGCTTAACCCCAATGCTTATGCGGCATTGCAAGAAAGTCGGGCAACTTGCCATTATCCAGAACTGAAAAAGTTAATCGATAAAGAACTTAGTGTAATTAAATGCCCCCTCGGGAGGGCATGCCGAAATAATGGAACTCGAAAATACAGGCCCGGTCACCATATATGTGCGCACCGAAATTACACAGTTCGCGTTTTACCGCAGTTGCTGTGTTTCTACGGACCGTGGTCTTCCGGCCAAGCCATATAAAAGGTGAATCAAATGACGACACCCGACGAAGAAATCACTGGTTACGGTGGCCAGCCCAAGACCGGCCCCAGTTCTACTTCTAGCACTTCAGCTTCTACTCCTGGTCAGCCCACCGCTGGATCGTCGATTGAGCATGCAGCTGAAGACGCTAAAGCCAAGACTCGGCAGGCTGCCGATCAGGTGAAAACTGAAGGCAAAAGCCAGCTTGAAGGCTATCGCGAAACGGCTGCCGACGAGCTCGAGGCTGTCGCTCAAAGCGCTAAGGCAGCCGCTCAAGAGCTGGAAGGACATGATCGTCTGGGCTTGTCCACGTACGTTTCCAGCATGGCGCAGAGCATGGTCAAACTCTCCGACGATCTGCGCGGCAAGAGCGTCGATGAGCTGTTCCAGGATGTAAACCGGCTGGCGCGGGACAATCCTGGCTTGTTCATTGTGGGCAGCGTTGCGCTCGGGTTCGGGCTGACTCGCTTCGCCCGCGCCTCCAGCAAACGAGCCTCGCATCACGACTATCAGAGCCACGATAGCTCCGCTTCGTTTCCGTCTTCGGGCAGCCGACATGAGCCGTCGGCTGGGGGCCGTTTACCCGGTCAGGATGAGCTAAATGCACGGCTGAATACCGGTGAGTCCGGAACTATCGGCAGCATCAGCAACGCTGGGGTTTCTTCTGCAACCAGCACCTCGCGACCCACAACGGCTACGACCGGAGCGGGTACCGGCGTCGGCGGGGCTGATCTCGGAGCGGGTCTGGGAACCAGCAGCACCGCTGGTAGCAGCGGTGTTGGCTCATCCACGGGCACGGGGGCTGGTCTCGGCTCTCCATCCAGCCGCGACGGCAAAGGTACTGACGGAGGACTTTTCCCATGAGCGAAGCACGTAAGACAGCCACACCCACGGTGAATACACCGGAGCCAGGTTTGCGGACCGAAAGCGACAGCTCTGTAGGCGGACTGTTACGGCAGCTGACTCACGAAGTTCCATCGCTGGTAACTAAAGAGCTGGCGCTGGCGAAAGCCGAATTGAGCGAGTCCATCCGTGCCACCAAGGCTGGTGCCGCCAGCGTTGCCAGCGGCGGGGCGGTCTTGCTCGGTGGCTTCATCATTCTGTTGATGTCGGCAGTCTACGGCCTGAGCAATGTCATGGAGCCATGGCTTGCTGCTCTGATCGTCGGCGGTGTCGTCGTGGTGATCGGACTGGTGATGGTGTCCGCCGGCAAGAAGAAGTTCGAGGCGTCTTCGTTCAAGCCTGAGCGCACCATCAATTCGGTCAGCAAGGATAAAGAAGCCGTCAAGGGGCACACATCATGAGCACACGTAATCAGATAGATGCCGAAGCACAGAAGGATCCCGCCGAACTGGAGCGGGAGATCGACCAGCAGCGAGCTGAAATAGGCAACATCGTTCATGCGCTGGAAAACAAGCTATCACCGGGTGAGCTCATCGACACCGCGCTGGGTTACGTGAAAGGTGGCGGCGGAGAGTTCTTTTCCAACCTGAGCAATACGGTCAAGGCTAATCCGGTGCCGACAGTACTGACTTCCATAGGATTGCTGTGGATGATGGCAGGGCAGAATCGCCAGCCACATTCGAACGTCACCACCGCCAGTTATAACGGTGCGTCAACGGGCCCCTCGATGGGCGAAAAACTTTCGGCCAAGGCCGCTGGGGCCAAGCAACAGGGTGCCAATATCAAGGACAAGGCCAGTCAGATGAGCCACAACGTTTCCGAATCGCTCGGCAATGCGCGTACTCGGGCAAGCGACTCCGGGCGCCACGCGTCTGAACGGCTTCGCGGCGGTGCTGATCGAGCGCGTGGCGGTTTCAATCAACTGCTCCAGGAGCAGCCGTTGGCGCTTGGCGCCATCGGTATCGCGCTGGGTGCGTTGCTGGCTGCTTCGGTGCCGTCGACACGCAGAGAGGACGAGATGCTGGGTGAAGCCAGCGATCGCATGACCGATAAGCTTCGCCACAAGGCCGAAGAGGGATACGAGAAGATATCTGCCAAAGGTCAAGACGTCGCGGCTCAGGTTAAGCAGCAGTACGCCGATAACAGCGAAACCTCTCGATCGAGCGCAGGCCCGGTCGGCACAACCGGCTCGACCTCTGCCGGATTGTGACGTCACGCGATGTCGCTTCGGCCTTTGGCCGAGCAGTGAATTCGCCGGGATCGGGCCTTGAGTCTGCCCCGGCGAAATCCGATAATGCGCCGCTCGTCGCCGGTGTAGCTCAGTAGGTAGAGCAGCGCATTCGTAATGCGAAGGTCGGGGGTTCGACTCCTCTCACCGGCACCAATGAAATCAAAGGGTTAGCTTCGGCTAGCCCCTTTTGTTTTTGGGCAGGGTGTCTCACAACTGTCCCATTCTTGTCTCGGCTTTATCTCACCGACATATCATGCGTGAAATGGTCACCCGCGGATTGGATCGCGTGCCCACCACTAGCTTCGTCAGATCATTATTGCTCGCAGTTCTGATCGTACCTGCTATATCCATCGCTTCGGATACGGGATTGGAGTTGCTTCGAACCGCCGCAGAAAAAGGTGATTGCGCTATACCCTACGAAGGGAAGCAAGAACCTGCGGTTGCGCTTACTGCCTCTGCTTATGACTTGCCCTCGGTTAGCCCTCAAGAAGTGATTCAGCTGCTGGATCGTTTTATAGGGAACGGCTGCTCGATTCATGCGGCAGACTCAAACGGAACATCCCCAGTCAATGTGGCAGTTCTAAGCTCCCAGCCAGAATTGCTGACCTATCTCCTAGAGAAAGGCGCAGATCCCACAACGACGATCGTGAGCGCCAGACAATGGGCGAATGGCAAGAACAGTCTGGAGTTCGCTGAATTTATATTCCGCACGAAACCCAGCTCGTCACGGGCGGCCGTCGTCGACATTCTCAAGCGCTATTAATCAGCGGTTATCCAGTAGTAGCGCTAAGGGTGAATGACTAAGCACTGTCGCGAAGTGATCCGGCGCCAGATGTGAATAGCGCATCGTCATCTTGATATCGCCGTGGCCCAGGATTCGTTGCAGCGTGAGGATGTTGCCGCCCTGCATCATGTAGTGGCTGGCGAAGGTGTGCCGGAGGATGTGGGTGAGCTGGCCGGGGGTGTGCAGGCCGGTGCGTTCGTAGGCTTTACGGAACGCCGACCGGCAGGAGCTGAACAGTCGACCCGATCCAGGGTAGCCACGCTCGAGGATCAGCTTCACCAGATCATCAGGCACCGGAATCGAGCGGACGCGGCCATTCTTTGTCCGTGAAAACCGAACCTGCCCGTTGGCGAGCTGATTGCGGGTAATCGATTCGGCCTCATCCCAGCGGGCACCAGTAGCCAGACACAGCTTGGCGACAGGCAGGGTATGGCTGTTGGTCGAGCGGGCGCATTCGTTCAGCACCAGTGGCATTCGTCCAGGGTGAGAAAGGTCAGCTCGGTTTCGTCGATACGCAGTTGCCGCAAATTGGCGAGTGGGTTGGCTTCATGCCAGACGCCCAGGCGGATCATCTCGTTGAACACAGCTTTCAGATAACGGTGTTCATGGTTGACCGTAGCCGGGGTGCAGCTCTTGAGCCGTTCGGCCCGGTAGCGACTGAATTCCAGGGCGGTCAGCGATGATGCAATCGGGTTACCCAGGGCTTCGACAATTGCCAGTAGTTCGCCCGTAGCGTCGCTGAGCTGCTTGCTGGCTTTTTGCATTACGTCGTTGCGTAAGCCGCGATAAAGCGTGTTGCAAAATTACTTTGGTCTGGATGGGCTTGAATTATCTGCTCGACTGGCATTGGTGTAAGCCAGTCGCTGCAAGCCAGGGATCATTCTCGGTAAGTTTGTTTAGCCAGCTGTTGAGCTCTTTAGTTGGGTCCTTGGTAATAGTCTTCTTTTCAAGGATTACTGATCTTCCGCGTAAGAGATAATCTGGTCTAGAGTGCTGCGTGCCATCTTCTTTTTTAAAAATCCCGTCTAAATTGTCTGCATCTTCGGCGCCAATATTTGAGTGCATGATGAATCATGAAGTCTTTTTTCAAGGGCTTTCATAAAATCCCCTACATTCTTTTGGCTGCACTGCCATACACCTTGCTCCGTTCTCGCTTGCCTACAGCAATCACCGTAACAACTAAGCGACTGTCGATCACCTCATAGACCAGCCGGTAGCCGATAGAGCGGAGCTTGATCTTGTAGCAGTTGGGCATGTCCCGAAGCTTGTCGGCCTCGACTCGGGGATTCTCGAGGCGTTCTTTCAGCTTCTTGGCGAACTGCAGCTGGATGGTGTTGCCCAGCTTGCCCCATTCCTTG
Organism: Stutzerimonas sp.; assembly: GCF_982611455.1. NCBI lineage: Bacteria > Pseudomonadati > Pseudomonadota > Gammaproteobacteria > Pseudomonadales > Pseudomonadaceae > Stutzerimonas > Stutzerimonas sp. The sequence goes on along the minus strand of NZ_CEXBBO010000030.1, from coordinate 54,638 downwards.
AGTGCCTGAGCATTGAACTCCAGGGCGTACTTAGTCGGCTCCGCCGGCTTGCGCGATGAGGTCATCGATATCTACTCGTACAGTAGGTTCACCAACGCGAGCGCGTACGATCTCAGCCAGCCGCAGATCGTCAATCAGCTCCAGCATCGCTTCGTAGCGTGCGGGTGGCACGGCATAGAACGCTGGCTCGTTTCGATTGAGGATCACGACCGTTTCGCCGCCACCTTCGCGAATGGTGCCCATTGGGTCCTTTTTTAGTTCTGTCACCGACGCCGCAACGTCAGCCAGTACCGTGTAAGTCATCGCCATATCCACCTGTTCTCTGCTATCCGCGATTCTAGGGTGCCTGAGCTCATATCTGTGGGCCGAACCGTCAAGCTTCGTTGAGCTAATGTGGGTTCTCTACTATGGGCCGAGCTGTCTTGATTAAGGTCTTCGTAAGGTCATTGTGCGAACGAGGTAAGCGAGCATAGCGTAGCACCCTGAAAAGCACTCTGTAAGATGTTTTTTGATGTGCTCTGCAATCCTGCAATGTGCCGCGATCAGGTGTCCCAAAAAAGGCAATAATCTACAGCAAGCGGGGGTGGGCGATGACGGGACGAGCTGGAGGCCCCGGTTTTACTGGCGTCCAGCTTCTGTGATGGCAGGTGCCGATCTTTCGTAATGCGAAGGTCGGGGGTTCGACTCCTCTTGCCGGCACCAATGAAATCAAGGCCTGCAGCGATGCGGGCCTTTTTCGCTGTTTTTCAAACTGATTTCTGAGAATCAGCTTGCAGCAAGGGCTTCTGACTTGGGTTGCCCATTTGCCTCTGCCTCGCCCCGAGCAGGTGCCTGCTCGTAAAGCTTGACCATATGATCGAGGTTGGCGCGCACGCGGCTTTTCATGGCCTCGACCACGGCCCGCAACTCGGCTCGCTGGGTGTCGCCGAAGGCATTGATCAAGTTTGAGCCGATCTGGCTGATCTGGGGCACTTCCGCAAAGCCACATGACTGCTTCGGTACCCAGGTTTCCAGGAAGCTCGACAGCTTGACAACGCGCTGTGGAAGAAGCGCGATCTGCGGAACGGCATAGGCCAGGGCGGTGATCGCGCCGTGCAGGCTGGTGCCGCAGTAGAGTTTACTGGTGGCGATGCAGCGGATGATGTCTTCGATATTGCCACTGTCGACGCGATAAGCTCGCTCGTCACCCAGCAGGCTGTGAAGCTTGTCGAGCGGCCCGTCGTCGGAATGGCCAGGGGCCTTACCGATGGTGAGCAGGGCAATTTTCAGCCCGGTGGTGACGTTGAGTTCTGTCAGCTGCTGAGCGATCGCCTCGATGCGCCGCTTGGCGTGGTGATCGGAGATATGGAAGACGATATGGCCGGGCTCGGCCGAGTCGACCTGCTGCGTAAACATATCGGAAATGAGGATGGCGCTGTCGGGCACCAGGTTGTGCTCGACACCTAGCTTGTCCAGTTCGGCCGAGGTTTCGCGGTCACGCACGGAAACATAGGTGCAGTCCTTGAGATTCCGTCTGATGGCTTGGTGAATCAACGGCTTCTTTCGGCTGATCTCATTACCGCCCACGCTGTTGTACATCACTTTGTAGCCGGGGAGGTCGCGCTCGCCCAAGACCAGCGGAATATCCGATGGAATCGAGGTGAACAGCCGGCTCAGGCGAATGAAAGCCTTGTGGCCGATAAGGTAGGGGCTGGCCTTGATCGGGTAGTAGATCGCCTGGGGCGCGAGGTAGCCGATGATGCTCTCCCATTGCGCGGTCAGGCATTCGCCGCCGGCGACGATGAGCATGGTTTTAGGCTGGTCGCGGGTGATTTCCAGCGCTTTCTTCAGGGGCATGGTCGGTAGCGCGCCATAGCTAGAAAGGTTGGATTTCTTGGTCGCTGCGACCAGGACGGAAAAGCGGCCGTCCGCTTCCAGATAACGTTTGAGGACGATTGCGAAGAGCAGGTCGCCATAGTTGTGCCGATCATAGGCTCCGTAAGCGATTACGTTTACCCGGTCAGTCATGGCGTCGGACTCCTTTCGATTTGTTTGAACTGGACGTAGAGCAGGGCGTTTTTCAGTGCCAGCGCCACGGCGGTGGCGAAACAGGCGCCATTGACGCCATAGCGCGGGATCAGAATGACGTTGAGCGCCACGTTGATCACGCAGGCGGCGATGTTGTTATGCAGGTAGCGGCGGTGGTTGCCGGTCATGGTCATGAAGATGCCAAGCGGCCCGGCGGCCAGCACGAAGAAATAGCCGGCAGCCAGGACCAGCAACGGATAGACGCCCTGGTCCCGATACTCCGCGCCGAACACAGCCAGGATGTATTCACGCAGCAGGCCTATGGCGAGCAGGATCAGCAGGGCCAGCGCAAGCATGAAGCGCGAGTACTTGCGCACGATGGCGAATGCCCCCGCACGGTCGTTCCGAGCCCAGCGTTTCGATATGTCGGGGGCGATGGTGCCGTTGATGATGAACAGCAAGGTCGTTGAAAGCGCGGCGATCTTGGCGGCGATGTAATAGATGCTGACCTCGCTGGCCGAGCGCAGTACGCCGAGCATCAGCGTGTCGGACAGCTCGATGATGCTGTTCATCACGGCGATGAGCATCAGCGGTGTGCACAGCGTGAGCATTTCCGTCCAGCTGAGCGCGCGCTTGGAATCGGAGGCGGGGAGACTGGAATGTGCACGCCATATCGAGCCGAGAATGGCCAAGCCGTAACTGATGGCAAAACAGACGGCTACGGTGGTCAGGTCATTGCCGGAAATGGCTATCAGCAGCAACGTCAGAGCTGGTTGAAACGCGGTCTGCCAGAACAGCCCCTCGCTGGTTCTGTGTTTGGCTTTCAACGTCTCGCTGGAAATGCTCAGCAAAGATAGGCCGAGTGCGGTGACCGCGAACAGAGCGGTGGCGTGAGCGAAATACGCCTGGGTGGTTTCAGAGAAGTAGACCACCGCTAGGCCGATCAGAAAGACCGGGATGTTCATCAGCGTGGCGAGACCCAGCGCGCGGTGAAAATAGCGGCGTTGCTGGCCATCGCTCAATGATGAGATGTTCTTCAGGCACGCGATGTCCAACCCAAGTCGTGCCACCAGCGATAGAAAGATACCCAAGGCGACGCAAAAAAATACCGTACCGGCGAGTTCGGGAACCAACAGGCGCGCCAGCAGAATGTTCAGGCCGAGCGTAGCCGCTGCGCCGCTGCCTTTGGTAAGGATCAGTCTGGCGTATTTGAAAAGATCTGTGGTCATTCGTGGCTGTGGGGCGTCCGTTGCATATCCCGATTTCATTCGATGCTCCTGCGACCGCGAAGAGCGGCGTAAGCCATATGTGGCATATCCGCGTGCCGGCTGCCGGGGCGAGCCGAGGTTTGGCGGCGATGCCTGCCGCTTCGGTCATGGCGTTGTGCGGTTGCGCCTACAGTCGAGTCAGCGATGGACCTTACTGGAGACTTCATCAAGAGCGTTGCAGCGGCTGAAAGTTCCTTGAGACCGCTGCCACAAGCGTCTTCGTGCTCCGTTCGGACAAATATCGCGTGTCGCTCCGCACGCCATGGATAGTGGTGTACGGATGTCTCGCTGTCCGTGCGACAGTCGGGACGACCACTGGCGAACTCCTGCAAATCCCAGTCGTCCCATTTTTGACGGCTTCGGTTTTTTCTATTTGGGGGAGGCGCAATGGCATTGCTGAATACGCGTGGCATTGGCAGTTTTGAACTGCTGAAACGCACCATCAAGGATTTCAGCAAGGACGACATGACCACCTATGCGTCGGCGTTGGCCTATCGAGCGATCTTTTCGCTGTTTCCCTTTCTGCTGTTTCTGATCGCCCTGCTGGGGATGCTGGATCTGCAGGAGTTTTTCACTTGGCTGCGTGAGCAGGTTTCATTGGTGTTGCCGCCGGATGCGCTCGATCTGGTAAACCCGGTAATCGATCAGATGCAGAACCAGAAAAGCGGCCTTTTGTCGTTCGGTATTCTGTTGGCGCTTTGGTCCGCATCGATCGGCATTCGCTCGCTGATGAATGCGATGAACAAGGCCTACGGTGTAGATGAGGGAAGGCCGACTTGGAAGTTGATGCTGCTCTCGGTGGTCTACACCGTTGGCCTGGCGCTGATACTGCTGGCTGCGGCGGCGCTGATGGTCATCGGCCCGCAGGTGATGGAATGGCTCGCCACTCAGGTGGGCCTGAAAGAGATCGTGGTCACGCTCTGGACTTGGCTGCGCTGGCCCGTGATCGTGATTCTGATGATGCTGGTGGTGGCCGTCCTCTACTACGTCACGCCGGACGTGGAGCAGGAGTTTCGCTTTATCACGCCCGGATCGGTGCTGTCGGTGATCGTCTGGATTGCCGCGTCGGTGGCTTTCGGCCTCTATGTGCAGAATTTTGGCAACTACGATGCCACCTACGGCAGCATCGGGGCGGTCATCGTCCTATTGCTCTATTTCTACATATCGGCGGCGGTGCTGCTGTTCGGCGCGGAAATGAATGCCGTCATCGAGCACGCCTCGGTTGATGGCAAAGACCGGGGCGATAAACGCGTCGAAGGATGAGGCTTTGGACGGGTTCGCTGTCGGATACGCCGAAGACACCAGCGAACAACCGTCTTGAGCGGAGGTCCATTGATTTCATTGCAGAATCTTTCAGGGAGTGGTCCGGCTTCGGCTCGGTGGGATCTGGCTGATTCGACCGTTGCTGGCGTCTGTCTCCGGAGGGTGCTGCATCGAGACCTCACGGAGACGCTCCATCTTGCATATCGCCGACATGACCATGTTCTACGCGCCCGCCAGCGGCGGCGTGCGTACCTATCTCGAGGCCAAACACCGCCGTCTGCAGCTGTATTCGGGGGTTCGCCACAGCATCCTGGTGCCGGGAGACAGCTACAGCCATAACGCCGGTATCTACCAAATACCGGCGCCCGCACTGCCTTTCGGTAAGGGTTACCGCTTCCCAGTGCGGCGCGCGCCCTGGCGCAATCAGCTGCGTGCCCTGCACCCCGACGTTATCGAAGTCGGCGATCCGTATATGACCGCCTGGGCCGCGCTGGATGCTGGGCGGCGTCTCGACGTTCCAGTAATCGGCTTTTATCACTCCGACCTGCCGTTGCTGGTGAGCAACCGCATCGGCGGCTGGCTGGGCACCAACATGAATGGCTACGTCTCGCGGCTGTACGGCAGTTTCGACCGCGTGCTGGCGCCCAGTCGGGTGATGGCCGAAAAGCTGCTGGAACTGGGGGTCAGCAACGTCTATGTACAACCTCTGGGCGTCGATCTGGAGGTTTTCCGTCCTGACCGGCGCGATCCGAAGATACGCCGCGAGCTGGGGTTGAGTGACGATACCCGGCTGATGATCTTTGCCGGCCGCGGTTCGAGAGAGAAGAATATCGACGTGCTGCTGGAAACCGCCCGATTGCTGGGCAAGTCGTATCACTTGCTGCTGGTGGGGTCGAGCATGCCTCACCGCGTCCCGGACAACGTTTCGGTGATCGATCGCTTCTGCCCCGCGCCCGATGTGGCGCGCTATATGGCCAGCAGTGACGTTCTGTTGCACGCCGGTAATCAGGAAACCTTCGGCCTGGTCGCGCTGGAGGCCATGGCCAGCGGCATTCCGGTGGTTGCCACGCGAGCCGGCGCGCTGCCTGAATTGGTGCCGTTCCATACCGGTCGCCTGTGTCGCCCATTGGATGCCCGGGCGATGGCTCAAACCGTGCGCGAACTGTTCGAAGACGATTCCCGGCTGCTTGGCGCCCAGGCGCGTCAGCATGTCGAGGCGCACCACGCCTGGGATGCTGTGGTTGCGGGGTTGCTCGCGCATTATCACGCCGTGCTGGGCACAGCCGATCTGCCGGTCGCCGTGCATGGCTGAGCGCAGCCTGATACTGGTGCTGCATGATGTGACACCGGAAACTTGGCCGGACTATCGGCGCTTCGTCGAAGCGGTCGACGCGCTTGGCCATGTGCCGATTTGCTGGTTAGTGGTGCCGGATTTTCACCGGCGCAATCGGCTCGAGGATCATCCCGGGTTCTGCCGCCTGCTCGATAGTCGGCTGGCGCGCGGCGACGAACTGGTATTGCACGGTTGCAATCATGCTGACGAGGCGCCAGCGCCGCGCTCACCACGGGACTGGTTCATGCGTCGTGTGTTCACCCACGAAGGCGAGTTCTATCCGCTGGACCAGGCTGAGTCCGCTCGGCGTTTGCAGCAGGGCATCGTACTGTTCGCACGACAGCAATGGCCGCTGCACGGGTTCGTGGCGCCGGCCTGGCTGCTGGGGCCCGGTGCGCGGCGTGCACTGGCGACGACCGGACTGATCTACACCAGCGACCCTGGGCACCTATTCCTGCTTCCCAATTACACCGCCATAGACGCACCGGGGCTGGTCTGGAGCGCACGTAGTGCCTGGCGCCGTGGTATGTCGCGGCTGGTCACCGAACAGCTGCTCAATCGCCATCGGCAGGCACCAGTGCTGCGCCTGGGCCTGCACCCTGTCGATATGCGTCACGAGTTTTCGCGCCGCTACTGGCTAAATCTGCTGATCCGGCTGCTCGAAGAAGGCCGGCAGCCGATGACCAAAATCGACTGGCTGAATCGCTATGTACTGGCTTCGAGTGCGGTGGCATGAGTCGACGCTGGTGGCTGCTGCTCGGCGCGTTGTTGGCGGCCGCCCTGATCCCACTTTTATTGGGCGGCAGCGGACTGTTCGAGCGGCTGGTGCGCTTCCCGTCGTGGTTGCTGCTGACCATGCTCGGCATGATCATGCTTGGGTGGTATCTCAACGCGTTGCGCCTGCGCTTGCTGATCGGCAGACGGCGCTTGGGACAGCGCCGTGCGCTGGGCATCGTCGTTGCTACCGAGTTCGCCATTTGTGCCACGCCAGGCGGCGCCGGCGGGCCGTTGACGATGATGGCGTTGCTGTTGCGTCAAGGTGTGGCGCCCGCCAAGGGCACTGCGACCTTTGCCGTCGAACAGCTGACCGATCTGCTGTTTTTCGCCTGTGCGCTGGTCGGCGTACTGATCTACGCGATAACGCACTCGCTCAACACCTATATCGCCAGTCTGCTGGGTTTCAGTGCGGCGCTGCTGATCGGTGTGATGATCGTGCTGGCGCTGCTCGGACGTTTCCACCGGCAGGTATTTTTGCTCAACGGCTGGCTGATTGGCCGGCTGGGAATGAAGGCGCCTCGCAAGCGTTTTTGGGCGCGCAAGGTCCTGAGCTTCCGCAATGCGCTGCTGGAGTGCTTCCGGCTGCCGCGGACCATATTGCTTGGCGTATTCGTCCTGACCACACTGCATTGGCTGCTGCGTTACAGCGTGCTCTATCTCACCCTGCAGGGGTTGGGCAGCCCACTCGCCTGGGCCTGGACCTTTATTGTTCAGTTGCTGGCGCTGACGGCGGGACAGCTGAGCCTATTGCCGGGTGGCGCCGGCAGCGCCGAATTGGCATCGGCCGCCTTGCTTACGCCGCTGGTGGGCACGTCGACCGCGGCAGCCGCGATTCTGATCTGGCGCTTCGTGACGTACTACTTTTACCTGATCGCCGGCGCGCCGTTGTTTCTGCATCTGGCCGGGCGCCCGCTATTCAATCGTCTGGTAAGAGCACGAAACGGCTGAGCTGGCGGAGCTTCTGGATAAGGCCGTGAGCTACCGTTCCTCGGAAAAGCGAAACTATCCACCGATTCGCTCTGTCCACCGAAGGTACCCAACGAAGACAGAGAGGAATAGCCATGAGCAGTACTGGAGACAAGATGAAGGGCAACCTCAATGAAGCCGCCGGCAAGGCCAAACAGGGGCTTGGCGAGGCTACTGACAATGAACGTATGAAGAACGAAGGCCAGCGTCAGGAGGTAAAGGGCGACGCGCAGCAGTTGAAAGGCGAAGCCAAGGATACCCTGAAGAAAGGCGTCGACCGCGCCTGATCCAGGCCTCAAACAAAAATGCCCGCACGATGCGGGCATTTTTGTTAGGGCGGATTAGCGCTCCAGATACTGCAGTTTGTCCTTCACGCCATCCCATTCTTCGGCGTCGGGCAGCGAGTCCTTTTTCTCGGTGATGTTCGGCCAGACTTCCGCGAGATCGGCGTTCAGCGCGATGTATTCCTGTTGCTCATCCGGTACTTCGTCTTCAGAGAAGATTGCCTGGGCCGGGCATTCCGGCTCGCAGAGTGCACAGTCGATGCACTCGTCCGGATGAATGACCAGAAAGTTCGGGCCTTCGTAGAAGCAGTCCACCGGACAGACTTCCACACAATCGGTGTATTTGCACTTGATGCAGTTGTCGGTGACGACGAAGGTCATTTCTAGCTATCTCCTCAGGCGTGTCAGGTAGCGTTGCATGACGCTCCCGTTCGGCAGGGCTATAGCGGCACCAGGCGAATGCCGCGTATATCCAAAAAATGCGCGCGATTCTATCAGCTTTTTTGTAACCGTCAGACTCGTGTTTTCAAGTTGTATAGCAGGTCCAGCGCCTGACGCGGAGTCATGTCATCGGGATTTATTCTTCCCAATTCATCAATCACTGGGTGCGGCAGGCTGGCGAACAGATCGTTCTGCAAAGGTGGTGCAGGCTGGCCAGCGGATATCTTCGGCGTTTCGTGAGGCAAGCTGGTCGTTTCCAGTCGCGACAGATGGTCGCGCGCACGCTGGATCACATTGGCCGGTACGCCTGCCAGCTGCGCCACTGCCAGGCCGTAACTCTGGCTGGCTGGGCCCGGCAACACGTGGTGGAGGAAGACGATGCGCTCGTTGTGCTCGGTGGCGGACAGGTGCACGTTGGCCACTACCGCTTCGCTTTCAGGCAGCACCGTCAGCTCGAAGTAATGGGTGGCGAACAGCGTGAAGGCGCGCAGCCCGGCCAGATGTTCGGCAGCGGCCCAGGCCAGCGACAGACCATCGAAAGTGCTCGTGCCGCGACCGACTTCGTCCATCAGCACCAGGCTGCGGTCACTGGCGTTGTGCAAGATGTTAGCGGTTTCGCTCATCTCCACCATAAAGGTCGAACGGCCGCCGGCTAGGTCGTCGGAAGAGCCGATGCGGGTAAAGATGCGATCTACCAGCGATAGCTCGCAGGCTTTTGCCGGCACGAAACTCCCAATCTGCGCGAGGAGCACGATCAGAGCAGTCTGGCGCATATAGGTGGACTTACCGCCCATGTTCGGCCCGGTGATCACCAGCATGCGCGTGTCGTCGTCCAGGCTCAGGTCATTGGCGACGAAGGGCGCCTGCAGCACTTGCTCGACCACTGGATGGCGACCCTGCTCGATTTGCATGCAGGGATGATCGACAAAGCGTGGGCGATTGAGATCGAGGGTCAGCGCGCGTTCGGCCAGATTGCTCAGGACGTCCAGTTCGGCCAGCGCCGCGGCGCTTTCCTGCAACGGGGCGAGATGGTCAATCAGCATTTCCAGTAGTTGCTCGTAGAGTTGTTTCTCGCGCGCCAGGGCGCGGCTCTTAGCCGACAGGGCTTTGTCTTCGAACTCCTTCAGTTCCGGCGTGATAAAGCGCTCGGCGCCCTTGAGCGTCTGTCGGCGAATGTAATCGGCCGGTGCCGATTCGGCCTGCTTGCTCGGCAGTTCGATGAAATAGCCGTGCACGCGGTTGTAGCCGACCTTGAGGTTGGCCAGGCCGGTTCGGGCTTTTTCGCGGGCTTCCAGGTCCATCAGGTACTGGCCGGCATTTTCGGAAAGCGATTGCAACTCGTCCAGCTCGGCGTCGTATCCGGTTTTCAGCACACCGCCGTCGCGAATCACCGCTGGCGGGTTGTCGATGATTGCCTTGGCCAGCAACTCGGCAAGCTCGGGATAGGTGCGGATGTTGTTAGCCAGACTGGCAAGGTGCGGCGCCACTAATTCCTGCATGCCGTCCTGCAGTTGCGGCAGGGCGGCAAGTGCATCACGCAGGCGCGCCAGATCGCGCGGGCGAGCGTTGCGTAACCCGATCCGCGCGAGGATACGTTCGAGGTCTCCGATGTCCTTGAGCTGCGGTTGGATCTGTTCGAAGCGGTAATGCTCGAGCAAACAGGTAATCGAATCCTGGCGCGCTTCGAGAATGCCGCGGTCGCGCAGTGGACGGTTCAGCCAGCGACTGAGCAAGCGGCTGCCCATGGCGGTCTGGCAACGGTCTACCACCGATTGCAGGGTGTTATCGCGGCCACCGCCGAGGTTGATGTCCAACTCCAGGTTGCGCCGGGTCGCGCCATCGAGGATCACCGTGTCGTCCAGGCGCTCATGGCGCAGGCTGCGCAGGTGATGCAGGGCGGTACGTTGGGTTTCCTTTGCGTAGGTCAGCAAGCAGCCGGCGGCGCCGATCGCCAGCGTCAGTTTCTCGCAGCCGAAACCTTTCAGATCCTGAGTGCCGAACTGCTGGCAGAGGCCCTTGAGCCCGCTGTCGCGGTCGAAATCCCAGGGCGCACGGCGGCGTACGCCGCGGCGTTTCTCGACCGGCAGGCCGACGGGCCAGTCGTCCGGAATCATCAGCTCGGCCGGGCTCAGGCGTTCCACCTCGGCTAGCAGGGTTTCCCATCCGCTGAATTCCTGGACACTGAAGCGCCCGCTGGTGATGTCCAGCACTGACAGCCCGAACAGCTTTTCATCACCCAGCACGGCAGCGAGCAGATTGTCGCGGTGCTCGTCGAGCAGCGCCTCATCGCTCACCGTGCCGGGGGTGATGATGCGCACCACCTGGCGCTCCACCGGCCCCTTGCTGGTTGCCGGGTCGCCAATCTGTTCGCAGATCACCACAGACTCGCCGAGCTTCACCAGCCTACCGAGATAACCCTCGGCAGAATGGAAGGGAATCCCGGCCATGGGAATCGCCTTGCCACCCGATTGGCCGCGCGCGGTTAGGGTGATGTCCAGCAGCTTGGCCGCCTTCTTGGCGTCGTCGTAGAACAGCTCGTAGAAGTCGCCCATGCGGTAGAACATCAGCTGATCCGGATGCTCGCGCTTGAGCCGCCAGTACTGTTGCATCATCGGAGTGTGTGCGGAGAGATCGGAGTTGGGCTTGGTCATCGGCTTGCGGTGCGGTTCGTGGTGAGGCGGAAGAACCGGGGCATTGTCATCATCTGCCGGTGCGGCTCGGTGGAGCAGAGCTGCAGGACGAGGTACGGTTCCCCCGCTGAAAGCCGACAAGGTTAACACGGGCCTGCCATACTCAGCAGGCATGGCGTTTGGCAGGTGGGGCCGGCTTCCCTCGGACTCCAATGCTTTCCAGGGTTGGTCAGGGGACGTGATGTCAGCGGCCGGCAAGCGAGGCGAGCGCGTTGACAAACGATCCGGTGCCGCCGATCCTTCGGTCAATGGAAAGAGCCTGCGCTGAGCGACTCGGCCTCTTTTCGGTTTTTTACCGCCTCGCAGTTGCGCAGACGCCCTTGGGCAGCTGCCGCGGTAGCGTGCCTGGTCTTCGCTGTCGCCTCACCCAATCGACCCGCTCTCGGCTCCCGAATATGACACTTGCCGGTCAGAATTGCGGGTTTCCGATCCATCGCCACCGTGGCGAACGCCTGCGTTTCATCCTCTCGCGCCAGTAGCTCTGGCGACTCTTACATCTCCCAGTTCAAAGTGAGCAGCAGACATGCCCCGACTACTCGGACTCGATGCCCTGCGTGGTGCGGCGGCGTTGTGCGTCGCCTATTCCCATCTAATCGCTAAAATGAAACGCGACGGCTCTTTCGACGAGCTGACCGGCTACCTGTTCCTCACTACCAAGACGGTGTTGGATGTCGGCAAGATCAGCGTTCTGGTGCTGTTCGCCCTGAGCGGCTATTTCGTCGTTGCCGGTCTGTACAAGAACCGCGGTAGCTACGAGCGACCGATCGCCGCGTTCGTCTATCAGCGCTTCTTCCGGCTTTTCCCTTTGTACTGGTTTTCGTTGTTTCTTGGCGTAATTTTTCCGTGGGACGACCCGGCGCGACTGTTCACTCCGCTGGTTATCGCCCTCAATGCCACGATGTTGCAGGGCTTCTTCCTGGTCGAGAACGTGATCGGGCTGTACTGGACGCTGCAAATCGAGATCACCTTTTATGCGCTCTGCGTGGTGATGTTCGCCTTCAGGCTGGGCCGCTCGCCGCGGATGGATCTGCTTTTACTGGTCCTTCAGTACTGCTTCACGCTGTTGCTCGCCTACCTGCGCTACAGTCTGGAGGCCAAGCTGCCAGTGGCGCTGCCGCTGATGGTGAGTGTGTGCTTCCTCGGCGCGCTGTGGAAAAGCACCGACAACGGACGCGCAGCCGACACTGGAGGCTACGCCTGGGCTGCGGTTGCGTTGTTCTATATCTTCCTTCTTCCGGTCTGCCTGCTCGCCTATTCCCGCGACACCGGGCTGGATGAAACCTGGTACCGCTACTTCGTGAGCTACAGCGTGGGTATAGCGATATTTCTGATTGCGACGCGAATGAATGGGCAAGGGCTGCGGTGGTTGGCTCCCATCGGAGGCGTGGGCTACATCATTTTTTTGACCCACCCTTCGATTTTCGCTATCGCCGAGCGTCTGCAATTCCATCCCGCGACGCTGAATATTCCCGGTCCGCTGTATATCGGCATCATGCTGGCGATCGTCACGCTGTTTGCCTTCTTCGTCAAAAGAACCCTTTCCGATCCAATCCAGGCCTATGGCGATAAGGTCGTCAGCCGGCTGGGAAGACGCCGTGACAGTAAGCTTGCCGGACCCGCACAGCCAGAGGCGTGATGGAAGGCACGTGCCTTTTGATCGACTGCGAGTGTGGCGGACTGAAGTGTGTGGTCAGTTGGTGTAGGGTATCAGCCAGCTTTTTTACCTACCGGAGCTTTAATGAATCTCACCGATCTCGCCATGCGGCTGGGCGATGTTCTGCAGCGAGAGGGTGCACAGGTCAGCACCGCGGAATCCTGTACCGGTGGCGGTATCGCCGAAGTCATCACTCGAATCGCAGGTAGCTCAGCCTGGTTCGAAGCGGGCTTCGTCACCTATTCGAACGTGCAGAAAACCCGCCAACTCGGTGTGCCGGAGTCGTTGTTCATCCAAGTTGGTGCCGTGAGCAGGGAAGTCGTCGAAGCCATGGCGCGCGGAGCGCAACAGAACAGTGGCGCGCGCTTCTCTGTGGCGGTCAGCGGTGTTGCCGGGCCGGGAGGTGGTTCGCCGGAAAAGCCGGTTGGCACCGTGTGGTTGGCATGGGCCGCTGACGAGCGAGTTGTCGCCCGACGTTTTCAATTTCTTGGCGACCGGCAGGCGGTGCGCGAGCAGAGCGTGGAGGCCGCGCTCATCGGATTGATCCGACTCGCGGCTGGAGAAAATCCGCTTCAGGGCTAGGCGCTTCATTTTGCCTATGCTCTAATACTGTCTACTTATACAGTTGTTGCGGCCTCTGGCCCTCTTGATCAAGTGAGGATTGTAATGGACGAGAACAAGAAGCGCGCCTTGGCTGCTGCCTTGGGCCAGATCGAAAAGCAGTTCGGTAAAGGCGCAGTCATGCGCATGGGCGATCACGATCGCCAGGCGATTCCTTCCATTTCTACCGGCTCGCTGGGCCTGGATATTGCGTTGGGCATTGGTGGTCTGCCAAAGGGCCGGATCGTTGAAATCTACGGTCCGGAATCTTCAGGCAAGACCACATTGACCCTGTCGGTGATCGCCGAGGCCCAGAAGATGGGTGCTACTTGCGCCTTCGTCGATGCCGAACACGCGCTCGATCCCGACTACGCCGGCAAGCTCGGCGTCAACGTCGATGACCTGTTGGTTTCGCAGCCGGACACCGGGGAGCAAGCACTGGAAATCACAGACATGCTGGTGCGTTCCAATGCGGTGGACGTGATCATCGTCGACTCCGTGGCCGCCCTGGTGCCTAAGGCGGAAATTGAAGGCGAGATGGGCGATACCCATGTCGGTTTGCAGGCCCGCCTGATGTCCCAGGCGTTGCGCAAGATCACCGGTAATATCAAGAACGCCAACTGCCTGGTCATCTTCATCAACCAGATCCGTATGAAGATCGGCGTGATGTTCGGTAGTCCTGAAACCACCACGGGTGGTAACGCCTTGAAATTCTACGCTTCGGTGCGTCTCGACATCCGTCGTACCGGCGCGGTGAAGGAAGGCGACGAAGTAGTCGGCAGTGAAACCCGTGTCAAAGTCGTCAAGAACAAGGTGGCGCCGCCGTTCCGTCAGGCCGAATTCCAGATTCTTTATGGCAAAGGCATCTACCGCAATGGCGAGGTCATCGACCTAGGTGTGCAGCAGGGGCTGGTTGAGAAATCGGGTGCCTGGTACGCCTACAAGGGCAGCAAGATCGGTCAGGGCAAGGCCAACGCTGCCAAGTACCTCGAAGAAAACCCGGAAATCGGCCGCGAGATCGAGCAGCAGATCCGTGACAAGCTGTTGGTGGTTTCGCCGAACACCAAAGCCAATCCGGCGGCTGTAGACCTGGTCGAAGCCGATATCTGATCCATATGCCAGTCATGCTCGACAACCCCGCTGCGGTGCGGCGGGCTGCAATGGATCTTCTGGCCCGTCGTGAGCATGGACGCATCGAATTGAGCCGCAAATTGCGCTTACGTGGTGCGCCGGCCGATCTCATCGAACCGGCACTGGACCGTCTTGCCGACGAAGGCCTGCTCAGCGAAACCCGCTATCTGGAAAGTTTCGTTCGTATGCGTGCGAATGCGGGTTACGGCCCCTTGCGCATACGTGAAGAACTGACTCAGCGTGGCCTCGCCCGAGAGGATATCGAGCAGGCGCTGCGCGACAGCGGCTTCGATTGGGGTGAACAGTTGCGTGCGGTCTGGCTACGCAAATTTTCCGGAGAGGTGCCGAGCGACCAGCGGGAGCGGGCCAGGCAGGGTCGATTTCTCAGCTATCGTGGTTATCCGCTGGATATGATTGGGCGTCTCCTGCGGGGCGGTTCGCCCGATTAGCCTAGGCGCAGCAGTGTTTCCGTTCTCTTGCGCATGATCATCGCGGGAGCATGAACTCACCTTCCTTAGTCTTCGGCTCCCAGCGGCTCAGCCCAGTTCTCTTTCGCATTGATGAAATCGGTCAGTTCGCGCAGCCGACCATGGTCGCGGCCGTTGAACACGAAGCTCAGCCGCGGTAGCCGCTGCAGTTCCGGCTCATCCAGTTCCATCTCGCAGCATGCCTGCTGCTCGAAGCGGCCTTTCAGACATAGATCGGCGAATTCGTCGTTCATGAAGCGCAGTGCAGCATCGGTCAACACATGGTTCATGCGCATAACGAATAGGGTCTTCAGCCATCGGCTCGAATGAAAGTTGCTATAGAAATTATCGATCTCTGCGGCAGCGTCTTCAGCGTTATCGACCAAGCGCATCAGACGCATGTCGGTTGGCAAAATGTAGCGATTGCCTTCTAACTGATGACGCATGAAGCTCAGCGCGTCCTTCCAGAACGAACCGCCTGGCTCGTCCAACAGCACGATCGGCACCAGTGGACTCTTGCCGGTCTGTACCAAGGTCAGGACCTCCAGTGTTTCGTCCAGCGTGCCGAAACCGCCCGGGCAAAGCACCAGCGCATCGGCCTCCTTGATGAAGAACAGCTTACGCACGAAGAAGAAGTGGAACGACAGTAGGTGGTCGGTGCCGTCTACCGTCGGGTTGGCGTGCTGCTCGAAAGGTAGGGTGATGTTCAGCCCGAGGCTGTTGCCCGTACCGGCGCCCTCATGCGCGGCGGCCATGATCCCACCCCCGGCTCCGGTAATGACCATCAGGTCATAGCGCGCCAGCGTTTCTCCAAGCTCGCGCGCCAGTGCATACAGAGGGTGCTCGATAGGTGTGCGGGCCGAGCCGAAAACGGTGACCTTGCGCCGCCGTTTGAATTGGTCGAGCCGGCTGAAGGCGTGTTCCATTTCGCGCATGGTCTGCAGCAAAATCTTGGCATCCCAGCGGTTTCGATCCGCTTGTGCCATGCGCATGACGGTTACCAGCATTTCCCGGTAGAGCGGCAGGTTCTGGCTGGTTGGTGGAACGACCTGCGCGAGCAGCTCATCTATTTTTTTCAACAGGTCCGCGCCGCTGGTCTTGAAGTGCCTCGATAGGTAATCGTCCGGTTCGAAAGGCATACAACGTCTCCCATGTATTGGAGCCGGCGGCGCTTACGGCGCCGCCCTACGCAGGTTTTTGCTTCTTGCGCGGTGTATTGCGGCTGGTGCTCATACTCCAATGAATGTGACGAATCGGAGAGGTTCCGGCAGTGCTAGCGCGGGCCGGTTGCTCCTGGTCTTGGTTTAACAGTAGCCCATCGCGTCGGTGTGATACATGACGCTGCGCTGGAATGGACCAAGCCAGGAACGGCACGGTGATCGGTGGGCACCGTAACGCTGCCGTATTGGTGGCGCCCTGCGAGCGGTCTCGACGTACGGTAAGCAGCCGCCCGGATCAAGCGGCACCTACAGTTGCCGGCCAGAAACAATCCAAGGGTGCTGCTGAGAAGGAGCCGAAAAGAACCTTACGTAAACGTTCTTTGCTTGCCAAAGACCTCAGCAATCGCTGGCGCGGTAGCGTTCAGTGGTAATAGGCTTCTTGCTTTGGTATTCGCTGAATTCGAAGCGTAATACCGCCCCCTCATTCATCAAATGGCGCAGGCCATCGTTGTTGCAGACGCTCGCAGCCAGTTGCGTGCGGACCTGCTTCGGATTGTCGCGCATCTGCGCGGCATGGCGGGGCTGGACGCTCAGGTGATTGACCAGTTCATTCCCATCGACGCTATAGCCTTCGTCGAGAAGATCGGAGTTGATAGCGCGTGGCGTGCCGACACTGCTTTCGCTGGCAACTTTCTCGAGTAGCTGGGTGAGCGCATGATCCTGCGCGGAAGCGGTATGGGCGAAGGGCAGGGCGAGGCAGAGCGCGATTAGGGTGGTCAAACGGTGCATGGGTGATCTCCTGATGACTGCCCGTCGTTCGACCGATAGCTGCCAGCGCGGTTCATTGGCGCCTGCCATCGGCGCCGGTCGGCCTGCTAAACTACCGGCCCGCCAGATGAATCCCAGTTCCCATGCCACATGCCGTAGCCCGTTTGCGCGAAACGCGCCTGGCCCGTAGCGCCAAGCCCTTTATCGCGAGGGGGTCGCGTACGCCTCGTTGCGTCCGATGCCGCGTCGCCAGCAGTCATTGCCTGTGCAACTGGCTGCCGCAGGCGGAGGCGAGTAGCGGGATGTGCCTGATCATGCATGACATAGAGCCGCTGAAGCCGAGCAACACCGGCTGGTTGATCGCTGATATCGTCGCTGACACCTACGCCTTCACCTGGCAGCGGACCGGAGTCGATCCCGCGCTGCTGGCGCTGCTGGCCGATCCTCAGTATCAGCCGTTCGTGGTGTTTCCCGGCGAGTATGCTGAACCCGAACGCGTGGTCACCGATGTCGAAGTGTTCGCGTGCAAGCGCCCGCTGTTCATCCTGCTCGATGCAACCTGGACCGAGGCGCGCAAGATGTTCCGCAAGAGTCCGTATCTGAATCGTCTGCCGGTGTTGAGCCTGCAGGCTGATGTGCTTTCACGCTATCGGCTGCGACGCTCAACTCGTAGCGAGCATCTGTGCACTGCGGAAGTCGCGGCGTTGTGTCTGGCGCTGGCAGGTGATGGCCGGGCATCTGCGGCGCTGGATGCCTGGCTCGATGGATTCACGGACCATTATCTCGGGGCCAAGCACCACCGCGAACCCGATCCAAATGACGCTATCCATCGAGCGCTGGCGGCGCTCGGCCAACGCTGATTGGTTCAAGCGCGGTCAGTGCCTTGCCGTTTGCGGAATCTCGCTGCCGACTATCGGTGGCAGTGCTTTGCGCGGCCAGAGCTGCGCCGCAAGCATGCCGATGAACATCAGCGCACAACCGAAGTAGCCGCGAAGACTGAGGCTTTCATCGAGAAACAGCGCGCCAGCGATCGCCGCGAACACCGCTTCGAGTGAGAGGATGATGGCCGCATGCGAAGCGATCGCATGCTTCTGCGCGACGACTTGCAAGGTGTAACCCACGCCTACCGCGAACATGCCGCCATATATCAGCGCCGGCGCCGCGAGCCAGATGCTGTTCAGACTGGCATCTTCGAACAGCGCTGCAAGCGCAAGGCTGACAACCGCGCAGGTGGCGAATTGCAGAAAGGCCAAGCGGATAGCGTCGTGGCGGCTGACGAAAAAGCTCACCAGCAATACATGAATGCCCCATACGAAGGCGCCTGCCAACTGTATCCAGTCGCCGGACGCGACTTGAAAGTTCTCGCCAATGCTGAGAAAAGCCATGCCAGCCACTGCCAGAACCGCACCCAGCCAGGTCCCCATTCCGGTTCGCTGGCCGATGATCAAACCCAGCAGCGGCACGACGATAACGTACAGGCCGGTGATGAAGCCTGAATTGGTCACGCTGGTGAAGAGCAGACCGACCTGTTGCAGGTTGATGCCCAAAGTGAGCGCAAGTCCCATGCAAAAGCCTCCCAACAGCAGGCCCCGCTGAAAGAAAGGTTCGTGTCGAGCAGCGCCGCGGCCCTGATGCAGCAGCAGGGGCAACAGTACGATCGCGCCCAAAGCGAAGCGCAGACCGGTGAACAGGAACGGGCCGATGTTATCCATACCGATCCGCTGAGCGACGAAAGCGGTCCCCCAGATCATTGCGGTAATGAGCATTAGAAAATCGGCACGAAGGGCTTGGTTACGCATGTTTGGGCTCGGCTGGGAAAGTCGGAAACTTTGCATCAAACCGATGTGCTTGACCACATATTCATCGGCAGGCACGTTTGCGTCGCCTGATTAAATACGGGCCGGTGATCGAATTTCGAGTGGTGGCGCGATATCATCACCTCGTTCGTTCCCGAGCTATATTTCGGGTAATTGCCGACATGATGTCAGCATCCGGCTCAGGCCGATGAAGGCGCTAATAAAAACTATAGGTCTGCCATGGCTGCTTACGAAATCCTTATCGCCGATGATCACCCGCTGTTTCGCAGTGCGCTTCAGCAAGCGTTGACGCTGGGTCTGGGAGATGGCGTGCGACTGTCTGAAGCAGCCAGCATCGCCGAGTTGGAAACCCTGCTGACCCGAGCCTCGGATTGGGATCTGGTGCTGCTGGATTTGAATATGCCGGGCGCCTACGGGTTTTCCGGGCTGGTTCTACTGAGGGGGCAATATCCCCAACTGCCGGTGGTGATGATTTCCGCTCAGGAAGACGCTGCGGTTGTTGCGCGCGCTCGCGAGTTCGGTGCCAGCGGCTTCATTCCCAAATCCAGCTCGTTGGAAACCATCCAAGAGGCCGTACGGGTCGTGCTCGACGGCGACGTCTGGTGGCCCAGCAACATTCAGGACGTGGCCCACGTCAGCCCCGAAGCCAAGGCGGCCAGCGAAGGTCTCGCCAGCCTCACACCCCAACAGTTTCGGGTATTGACCATGGTCTGCGACGGCTTGCTGAACAAGCAGATCGCCTACGAGCTCAGCGTCTCCGAGGCAACCATCAAGGCTCACGTCACGGCGATTTTCCGTAAGCTGGGCGTCCGTACTCGGACCCAGGCAGCGCTGCTGTTGCAGCAGATGGCTTCGATTCCGAGCGGGTGAATCAGCCTTTCACCTCGGGTGAACAAGCTATGCGGCTGGTCCGCACCGCTGCGCAGTGCACGCTTTCAAGCGCTGAGTACTTCTATCGCTTTCACGCAATAGTTGGCAGCACGATCTCGTCACTACGCCGGATCCCGGCCGTAAGCGCCCGGCACTGCTCGATGAACTCACGCATCGCCGCGGTCTGGTATTTCAGCGAATGCCAGATGAAATAGAACTGCCGAGTCAAGTCCAGCTCTGGCGTCGCCACCGCAACCAGGCTGCCACGGCGAAATGCGTCACGCAGCGCCAGCCTCGAAATACAGCCAATCCCCAGCCCTGACTCGACGGCCCGCTTGATCGCTTCGGTATGTTCCAGTTCGAGCCGAATGTTCAGTTTCGCCGGATGATGACGCATGGCGTGGTCGAAGGTCAGGCGAGTGCCCGAGCCTTGTTCACGGAGAATCCAGGCTTCACGCGATAATTCGTCCAGACTCACGTCCGTGCGCCCGGCCAGGGGATGCTGCGGTGCGCAGAACACCACCAGTTCGTCCTCAACCCACGGAAGCACCTCGATGTCCGGGTGTTGGCAATCGCCTTCAATCAAACCTAGATCGAGTTCATGTTGCGCAACCTGAAGGACGATATGCGCCGTGTTCTGGACATGCAGCTTCACCCGACATTCAGGATGATGTTGCATGAAGCTGCCAATCAGCAGGGTAGCGAGGTAGTTGCCGATCGTCAGCGTTGCGCCGACGTTGAGTGAGCCGAAGCCTGATTTGCCAGCCAGCAGATCCTCAATGGCCTTGGCTTGATCGAGCAGACTCACCGCTTGCGGCAACAGTTGGCGGCCCAGTGCATTCAGCCACAAGCGTTTGCCGGCACGGTCGAAGAGCTGGCAATCGGACTGGCGCTCCAGTTCAGCCAGCGAAGTGCTCGTTGCCGATTGCGACAGGGCAAGACTTTCCGCGGCACGGGAAACGCTTTCCTGGCGAGCAACGGAGACAAATACCTGAAGCTGGCGCAACGTAAAATGCATATCTATATAACCGATAAGATATATCGTTAATATTCAATTAACGGATATTAGCGGTGCCGGTAGACTGCTGCAAATATTGAAGCGTCTACCGCGCGCTAAGGGGAATCCGTACATGAGCAACTTGAACGTTGAGCGAGTCCTCAGTGTGCATCACTGGAACGACACGTTGTTCAGTTTCAAAACCACCCGTAACCCAGGGCTGCGCTTTGAGAACGGCCAGTTCGTGATGATTGGCCTGGAGGTCGAAGGGCGGCCCCTGATGCGTGCCTACAGCATCGCCAGCCCTAACTATGAAGAGCATCTGGAATTCTTCAGCATCAAGGTCTCGGACGGCCCGCTGACGTCGCGGCTGCAGCATCTCAAGGAAGGTGATTCGCTGATGATCAGCCGCAAGCCGACCGGCACCCTCGTGCTCGATGACTTGCTGCCGGCCAAGCACCTCTATCTATTGAGTACCGGTACCGGCCTGGCGCCCTTCATGAGCGTGATCCAGGATCCGGAAACCTACGAGCGTTTCGAAAAGGTCATTCTGGTTCATGGTGTGCGCTACGTGAACGAAGTCGCTTATCGCGAATTCATCACCGAGCATCTGCCGCAGAACGAATTCTTCGGCGAAGCCTTGAAGGAGAAGCTGATCTACTACCCGACCGTGACTCGCGAGCCTTTCGATAATCAGGGACGGCTGACCGACCTGATGCGCAGCGGCAAGCTGTTCAGGGACATCGGTCTGCCAGCGATCAACCCCGAGGACGACCGCGCAATGATCTGCGGTAGCCCGAGCATGCTGGCCGAAACCAGCGAGGTGCTGGACAGCTTCGGTCTCAAAGCATCGCCGCGGATGGGCGATCCAGGGCATTACTTGATCGAAAGAGCGTTCGTCGAAAAATAATCGCACCGGTAGACACGAACGAGAGGCCGGCTGGCGCGATGCGCTCTCCGGCCTTTGTCATATATAGGCAGCACAGCACTTTTTGTATTTCTGGCCGCTGCCGCACGGGCAGGGATCGTTACGGCTGGCCTTTAGCGGGATGGTCGGGTCGATGAAGTACCATTGGCCGTCGTGCTGCACGAAGGCCGAGCGCTCGTGCTGGGCGTGCTCTCCCGACAAGTCATGCCAGCGAGCGGTGAAGCTCACCAGCGCATGCTCCGGCTGCCCCCCGATCAGCTGGCTCTCCTCGACTTCGAGTCCCAACCAGGTGCTGGCTGCGCTCCAATCGTTCATTGATTGAAGATCCAACGAGTCTTGTTGGGCGGGCAGTGTGGTGGCCCTCAGGTAATTGATTAGCCCCAATACATAGGCACTGTAGCGCGATCGCATGAGCTGTTCCGCGCTCGGTGCCGGTAGTCCGCCGTGATAACGCCCGCAGCACTCGTCGAGCGCGTCGCCGCTGCCGCAAGGGCAGTTCGCGCCATGTAGTGGGTCATTGGTCATCATCGGATCACCACCAGTATTTGCCAAACATCTGCGGATTTGCCCAGAACTTCGCGTTCAGCCAGTCCGGAACCTGCTTGTAATCCAGCAGGTCGTAGGTGAAGAGGGTCAAGGTCTGTTCGTCACGTTCGAAGCGCGCGCTGACCTGCAGGGCGAGGGCAAAGAAATCCGTGGCCTGCCAGTCGCAGGCATTCAAATCAACCAGAACCGCAATGCGGCTGGCATTGAGGTTTCGGATACCGCCGAGCAACTGGAGGCCGTCTCGCTTCGGTAGGTGTTCCAGGCAGTCGGCAACGAGTGCCAGATCATACCGGCGGCTGGCCAGCTCTTCGGACAATGGAGGGGTTGGTGCTCGGTCGATCTGGCTGGCTTGGTGGCTGCGGCTGAACGCCTCGATTGCGGGAAGATCGCTAAGGCCTACATGTAACAGGCGCGCTGGGGCGTATTGCTCAAGGAGTGCGGCCAGTGCCTGTTGTGGACTTTGTAATGAGCTGGTTGCGATCAAACCGGGATCCTCAGAGTCAGGCATCGAAATTTGCGGAGATGTAGTTCGTACCGTCTGGCAAAGCGTAAAGACTAGCGCGGCAGCGCATGCCGGCCTAGTCTCGTTACAACTGGAGTCGCTTATGCCCGTCCGCATGGCGCTCTGGCCGATCCCATATTAGGAGATTTTACCGATGAGTAGCTTACGGACAGCAGTACCCGTGATTGTGATGACCACCTTTCTGGCCGGCTGTGCAGGGGTGCAGAAGCAGGATTGGCCCAGCTGTGCGGCTGTCGGCGGTGTCACCGGTGCCGCGCTGGGTGCGATAGAGAGCAGCACCTACACAGGTTACGGCGCATTGATCGGGGGCGGTATAGCGGCTGCTTATTGCTGGGCTAACGGTACCGAGCAGGAAACGGTCGCCATGGTCGAAACTGTAGAGCCGATGCCGGTTGCCGAGCCTGAGCCTGAGCCGATGGCTGAGCCCGTTCGTGTCGAGCTCGACGTCAAGTTCGACTTTGACCGTGCGCAGGTCAAGCAGGACAGCATGGACGATATTCGAGATCTGGCTGACTTCATGAAGCAGTATGGCCAGACCTCGACTGTTGTCGAAGGGCATACCGACTCGGTTGGCACTGACGCCTACAACCAGCGTTTGTCCGAACGCCGTGCCAACGCTGTGCGTGACGTGCTGGTCAATCAGCATGGCCTGGAAGGTAGCCGAGTGGACGCGGTTGGCTATGGCGAGTCCCGTCCGGTTGCCGACAACTCGACGGACGAGGGCCGTGCGATCAACCGTCGCGTAGAAGCCGAGGTTGAAGCGCGTCCTTGATGCGATGCTGATCTGATGAAGCCGGGCACCTCGCCCGGCTTTTTCTATCTATGCCGCGACCTATGCCGCGACCGGTTTCATTTCGCTCAGGTCAGAGCAAAGGGCGCGCACTGGCCAATGCCACCACCAGCAATCCCAGCAACAGATTGATACCCACCAACTTGCGGATTCGTCCCAGCGCCGCGCCGCCTTCCGACCAATTCTGCACGGCGATCGCCCGCTTGAGCTCCGGCAGCTGCAACAGCTGGATGCGCAGGAATAACGCCAGCATCACCAGAAACAGCCCTGCCATGATGTGTACATAGCGAGGCGCTGCGTCCAGACCATCGAAGCGCATATGCCACATGCCGATACCGCTGATCGGCAATACCGCTATCGTGACCCAGACCCATTTGAAGAAACGGCGAAATACATCGGCCCAGAGCTTCAGCCGCTCGGGCGCCTGTAGCTCCGAGACGGCGGCGGGGCGCAGCACCATCCAAGCGAAGAACATGCCGCCCACCCAAATCACGGCGGCCAAAACGTGTAGCGAATAGAGCAGGGCGAAAGGGGTCATGACAAATCTCCGGTGGCGGTTGGGGAAACGCGCGCTATCATAGCCACCCGTTCAAAATACTGAAAATATATACAGCTTCCGCGCCCATGCTCAGCACCGAACTCAAGACCCAGATCCAGGGCGCTTATTCCCGCTTTCTCGAGGCCAAAGGCCACAAGTCTCGCTATGGTCAACGCCTGATGATTGCCGAAGTGGCGAAAGTGCTGGGAGCGATCAAGGCAGACGACGAGGGCCGTCGGGACGGCGAGCCGGCAATCGTTGCGGTGGAAGCCGGAACGGGTACCGGCAAGACGGTGGCCTATAGCCTGGCCGCCATTCCGACCGCGAAGGCTGCGGGGAAACGCTTGGTGATCGCTACGGCGACCGTCGCGTTGCAAGAGCAGATCGTGCACAAGGATCTGCCGGACCTGATGCGCAACAGCGGGCTGAACTTCTCCTTTGCCTTGGCTAAGGGCCGCGGCCGCTACCTATGCCTGTCCAAGCTCGATGTGCTGCTGCAGGAAGGCCAGGCACAAAGCGCCACCGCACAGCTTTTTGAAGGAGATGGCTTTCGCATAGACGTGGACGAGCGCAGCCAGAAACTCTTCGGCAGCATGATCGAAAAGCTTGCCGGCAACCGCTGGGATGGTGATCGCGACAGCTGGTCGGAAGAGCTTGCCGATCCCGATTGGGCGCGCCTGACCACCGATCACAGTCAATGCACCGGTCGACACTGCCCCAACTTCCAGCAGTGCGCTTTCTACAAGGCGCGAGAAGGGATGACAAAGGTAGATGTCATCGTTACAAACCATGACATGGTGCTCGCCGATCTGGCGCTCGGTGGCGGTGCGGTATTGCCGGATCCGCGAGACACGCTCTATGTCTTCGATGAAGGCCATCACCTGCCAGACAAAGCCATCGGCCATTTCGCACACTTCACTCGTTTGCGCTCGACTGCCGACTGGCTTGCCCAGATCGAAAAGAATCTCACCAAGCTTTTGGCCCAGCATCCGTTGCCGGGTGATCTTGGCCGTCTGATCGAGGCGGTTCCGGAGATCGCCCGTGACCTGCGCAGTCAGCAACAATTTATGTTCAGTGCGTGCGAGCAGCTGGCCGACTTCAAGGCCGGTGAAGACATGGAAGGCCGCGAGCGGCCGCGACATCGATTCGTCGGTGGGGTAGTGCCCGAGCATTTGATCGAACTAGGCGTCGAGCTGAAAAAGGGCTTCGCCAAACTCAACGATCTGTTCACCCGGCTTACCGAGCTGCTCAAAGAAGCGATGGACGGCGAGACCGGCGTCGGCATCGCCAGCCATCAGGCCGAAGAGTGGTATCCGCTGTTCGGAAGCCTGCTCACTCGCGCCCAGGGCAACTGGGAGCTGTGGACCGCCTTCACCGTCGATGATCCGGAGGATAGCCCTCCAATGGCACGCTGGCTGACCCTGGCAGAAGGTGGCGCGCTTTTCGATATCGAGGTCAATGCCAGCCCAATCCTCGCTGCCGAGACATTGCGACGCAATCTATGGAATGTGTGTTATGGCGCGCTGGTGACCTCCGCAACCCTCACCGCCTTGAACAGCTTCGATCGGTATCGCATGCGTGCGGGATTGCCGCGTTGCGCAGTGACGGCTGTGGTGCCAAGTCCGTTCCATCACGCAGACGCAGGTGTGTTACGGGTGCCCAATCTCAATGCCGACCCGCGTGATGCGTCCGCACATACGGCAGCGATCGTGCGCGATTTGCCGCAGCTGGTGGAGGGCTCGCGTGGCACGCTGGTGCTGTTTTCATCGCGCAAGCAGATGCAGGATGTTTTCGATGGCCTGGAACGTGACTGGCGTCGACGGGTGCTGATCCAGGGCAATCTGTCGAAGCAGGAAACGCTCAACAAGCACAAGGCGCGCGTGGACGATGGCGAGGAAAGCGTGCTGTTCGGCCTCGCCAGCTTCGCCGAAGGTGTCGATCTGCCGGGAGCCTATTGCGAGCACGTCGTGATCGCGAAAATACCCTTTGCAGTACCCGATGATCCGGTCGAGGCGGCGTTGGCGGAGTGGATCGAGGCGCGAGGAGGCAATCCCTTCATGGAGATTGCGGTGCCGGATGCGTCACTGCGTCTGGTGCAGGCGTGCGGGCGGCTACTGCGTACCGAAGAGGATCGCGGCACCATCACATTGCTCGACCGCCGGGTCGTAACCCAGCGCTATGGCAAGGCCATTCTCAATGCGTTGCCGCCATTCCGGCGAGAGATCGGCTAGTTTGTCGGGTCGGCCGTCCCGCCGACCTGCTGGCGGCATGTATCGTTATTCAAACTGCTGATTATCCTGTAATCAATGCCGAGGCGGTTCCGCTGATCCAGCGCGGCTGAAACAATGCATCGGTCACATATCTGATAAGGGGCGCAAGCGTGCAGATCCAAGGATATTTCGATCTTCGTTTCGAGGCGGTCAGAGACACGTTCAGTGATCTTTTCGAGCAGACTCAACAGCGCGGCGCGGCGGTGTGTGTGAAGGTCGGCGGTGAAACCGTAGTCGACCTCTGGGCAGGCGTGGCAGACAACGCTGGTGAGCAAGCCTGGCAAACCGATACCTTGGTCAATCTGTTTTCCTGCACCAAGACCTTCACCGCCGTAGCTGCGCTGCAGCTAGTAGACGAAGGCAAGCTGCAGCTGGACGAACCGGTGGCGCGGCTCTGGCCGGAATTTGCCGTCAACGGCAAGCAAGGCATCACGCTACGGCAACTGCTCAGCCATCAGGCCGGATTGCCCGCTGTCAGAAAGCCACTTCCCGCCGAGGCGTTGTACGACTGGAATGTGATGACGGCTGCCCTGGCAGCGGAGAGTCCTTGGTGGACACCGGGCGACGGACATGGGTATGCCGCGATTACCTACGGCTGGCTGCTCGGCGAGCTGATTCGCCGCGCCGATGGCCGCGAGCCGGGCGAAGCGATCACTGCGCGTACCGCCCGCCCGCTGGGGCTGGATTTCCATATCGGTCTGGCCGATTCAGAATTCGATCGTGTCGGTTACCTGACCCGACAAAAGAATAATTTCGGCGATGCGGCTGCGCAGCGTCTGTTCAAGGCGATGACAGGCGATCCGCAATCACTCAGCGCTCGTGCATTCACCAACCCGCCGTCGATCATGAACAGTGGCAACAAGCCCGAGTGGCGCAGAATGGTGCAACCCGCCGCCAATGGGCACGGCAATGCACGCGCGCTGGCCGGCTTCTACGATGGGCTGCTGCGCGGTGATCTGCTCAATCCGGCGCTGCTGACCGAAATGACCCGCGAGCATTGTATTGGCGAAGATCGTACTTTGCTGACCCGCACCCGTTTCGCCTTGGGCTGCTGGCTCGATCAGCCGGATGTTGAAAATGCGACGTTTGGCATGGGCCCCGGCACCTTCGGCCATCCTGGAGCCGGTGGCTGCATTGGCTTTGCTGATCCGCAACGGGATCTCGCGTTCGGTTATGTCACGAACACGCTTGGCCCCTATGTTCTGATGGATCCTCGTGCTCAGGCTCTGGCGCGTGCAGTAAAAGCCTGTTTGGGCTGAACCGCTCGTCTGTTTGCCATGGGGAGACTTTTCATAACAATGACCTGCGTCCACAATTTGAGGCAAATCCTTGCTTAAGCTGCCGGCTGATCACGCGCGGCTTGTCTTCGCAAACTCATCTTCACGGAACTTGCTCATGAACCTGCTGAAAAGCGCCTCTCTGATTCTCTGCATGGTCATTTCCGGCTGCAGCTCCAACGGCGAAAAGCCTGCCGAAGTGGCTGCTGCGCCGGAGCCGGTGATCGATTATGCCTGGCTGGACGACTACGAGCCCCGGCTCAAAGACGCTTTGAAGGACAGTCGTTTCGAGGTCGAGCGCCGCGAGGGTGTCCTGGTGGTCACTGCGCCGGTCGATGCATCGTTTAACCCTGATCGTCCGGGCATGCTGCTCCCTGTCACGCTTGGGCCTATCAGTCGCGTGGCGAAACTGGTGGAAGGTGACGCGAAAACCGCCGTGGTCGTGCTTGGTCACGCCGATAGCACCGGATCGGTAGAAATCAACCGCGACATCAGTCGCAAGCGTGCTGGTGCCGTTGCTGCGATCTTCCGTCTCAGTGGCTTGAAACACGATCGGCTGCGCATTCGCGGGCTGGGTTCCGACATGCCTCGCGCGTCCAACGAACATGAAGAAGGCCGTGCCCTAAATCGTCGTGTCGAAATGGTCCTCACTCCGCAACCCACATTGCTGGCATTGATCGCGCTGTACAGCGAGGCACCTGCCAAATCGACTCAGGTGGCAGCTGCAGAAGTAACCAAAACCAAATAGCGCTCGCCGCACCTGTCGTCGGTGCGGCACCTTCGTTTGGAGTTGTTTTGCCTCGGATCAAGCGGGGCTCGGGGCTAAACCGGCTAAGCTGTGGCTTTGACTGTTTTCAGGAACTCCTGCGATGAACCAGACCTTGGCCGATATGCGCCGCGACTACACCCGTGAAGGGCTCAGTGAGGCGAATGCGCCGGACGAACCGTTCGGCCTGTTTCGTCAATGGTTCGACGACGCCGTGCAGACCGAGCAGCTCCCGGTCGAGCCGAATGCCATGACTCTCGCCACGGTTGATGCCGACGGTCGTCCGCATTGTCGCGTGCTGTTGCTCAAGGCGCTCGACGACCGCGGCTTTACCTTCTTCAGTAACTACGAAAGTGCCAAGGCGGAACAACTGGAAGCGCACCCATTCGCCGCGGTGACCTTCTTCTGGCCGAGCCTGGAACGCCAGGTGCGGATAGAGGGGCGGGTCGAGAAGGTCAGCGCTGCCGAGTCGGATGCGTATTACCAGGTGCGACCGCTGGGCAGTCGTCTCGGCGCATGGGCTTCGCCGCAAAGCAGAGTGATCGGCGATCGCGCCGAACTCGAACGACTGCTCGCCGAAGCCGAACAGCGCTTTGTCGATCAGCCGCCTCATTGTCCGCCCCACTGGGGCGGCTACCGGCTACTGCCGGAGCGGATGGAGTTCTGGCAAGGACGCCCGAGCCGATTACATGACCGGCTCAATTATCGACGAATCGCCAATAGCTGGCAGCGCGAGCGCCTAGCGCCCTGATTCGCCAGACGGTTATCGTCTGATCAGTCCAAAACACAGCGGTAGGCCGGTTTTACCGTCTTCGTTGAAGCATCTTGTTCCGCTTCGTTCTGTGGCTATCGCCTCTTCAGCTCTAGATGCTTGCTGTTCCAGCCGCAGGACCGCTCATGTTTGCCCGGATCTCATCCCGCGAATAACGGCAGGTCTCGGCTGGCCGATGTCTGAAGCGAACCAGCGGTCGGGCGTCAACGCGGGCACGCCCCGCATTGAACGACGATGATGAAGTAGCCCTTGGTTCGTCTCGTGAAACAGCTTGAGCGTGCTTCCTGCATGCGGGGCGGGATAGCCTCGGGTAAAGTGGGGTCCTAACCACATGAATGCCGAGTCAGGTCGAGGCAGTTACCGGGCGCCTTTTCGCCGCAGCGCCTGCTCAATGCGGTCGGGATGAACACCCGTTTCCCAGGAGATTACTATGCGCAACTCCATCTTCGTCGCTTCGTTTACCGCTATGGCGTTGGCTGTAGGCGGCTGTACATCAAACCTCACCGGAGATTCCTACTCCCGGGACGAGGCGCGAACGGTCCAGACGGTCCGTTACGGAACCATTGAATCCCTGCGTCCGGTCAAGCTCGAAGGTACCAAAACGCCGATCGGCGGCGGTGCTGGCGCGGTAGTTGGCGGTATCGCTGGCAGCGGCGTCGGTGGTGGCCGTGGTAGTGCTGTTGCAGCGGTGATCGGCGCGGTGGCGGGTGGTTTGCTCGGCGCAGCGGCCGAAGAAGGCATCACGCGTGCGCAGGGTGTTGAGATCACCGTTCGAGAGGACGACGGCAACATGCGCGCCTATGTGCAGGAAGTAGAGCCTAATCAGGTCTTCCGCGTCGGGCAACGCGTACGGATCATGACCGTCAACGGCACCAGTCGCATAGCGCCTTGATAGTGAGTGGTCCGATAGTGGCCAGGGCGGGCTCGTGCGGTTTTCTGCCGCTGCGTCGCGATCGTTGCCGCCCTCTTGATCGTTGCGACTAGATGTTCGGATGCTGCATAGCGCGCCTTGCGTAATCTATTAGGCGCAGCCTGACTGCCGGCCGGCAGTCAGGCTGCGCCTTTTGTTTTTAGAAATACATGAACTCATGACGTTGCTGCGGTCGGTGTGGATAATCGGCGCACACCGCCATGCCTCTTTGGGCTGAGATCTGGTCTACCAAGGGATATAACTGCCGTGCGCTTGCGCGGCTCAAGGGGTTTTTGCTCATGGCGCTTGCGCTGATAATCGCTCTGCCATTTCTGGGGATCGGTCTACCGCTACTGCTCGAACGTTTTGGACGATCCGCCTGTGCATTCGGTGCGGGGCTAGCTCCGTTGCTAGCGCTATTACTGCTGATGTCCAAGCGCGCCGCCGTATTTGGCGGAGAAACGGAAGTGCTGATGCTGCCCTGGTTGCCAGAGCTGGGCTTGAACCTGAGCCTGAGGCTCGACGGTCTGGGTTTTCTATTTGCTCTGCTGATTCTTGGCATCGGTCTGCTGGTCATCCTCTACGCGCGCTATTACCTGTCGAAGAGTGAGCCGATGGGTCGCTTCTTCGGTTTTTTCCTGTTGTTCATGGGCGCAATGCTCGGCGTCGTGCTGGCAGAAAACCTTTTATTGATGCTGATGTTCTGGGAGTTGACCAGTCTCTCCTCGTTTTTGCTGATCGGCTTCTGGAGCCATCGCTCCGATGCCCGTCAGGGCGCCCGGATGGCCCTCGCGGTGACAGGCGGGGGTGGGCTTGCGTTGTTGGCCGGCATCCTGTTGATCGGACATATCGTCGGCAGCTACGAGTTGAGCGCCGTGCTTGCATCCGGCGATCTGATACGAACGCATGCGTTATATCCGCTTACGCTTATTCTGGTCCTGCTCGGCGTATTCACCAAGTCTGCGCAGTTCCCGTTCCACTTCTGGTTGCCGCAAGCAATGGCGGCACCCACCCCGGTATCGGCCTTTTTGCATTCGGCAACTATGGTCAAAGCCGGGGTTTTTCTCCTGGCTCGCCTGTATCCGGCGCTTTCAGATTCTGAATGGTGGTTCTATCTGGTCAGTCTGACCGGCCTCGCAACCTTGCTGCTTGGTGCCGTGATGGCACTGTTTCAACACGATCTGAAAGGTTTGCTGGCCTATTCGACCATCAGCCACCTTGGGCTGATTACGCTGCTGTTCGGCCTCGATTCGCAAATGGGCGCCGTGGCAGCAATCTTTCACATCATCAACCATGCGACGTTCAAAGCGTCATTGTTCATGGCTGCTGGCATCATCGACCACGAGACCGGGACGCGCGATATGCGGCGCATCAACGGTATGTTGAAGTACATGCCGCACACCGCGGCGCTGGCGATGGTCGCGTCGCTGGCGATGGCTGGAGTGCCGCTGCTCAATGGCTTCCTGAGTAAGGAGATGTTCTTCGCCGAGACCCTTGAGCAGCACCTGCTCGGGAGCTTTTACTGGACAATCCCGGCGCTCGCGACCTTGGCGAGCGCCTTTTCGGTAGCGTATTCGCTGCGTTTCGTGCACGACGTGTTCTTCAATGGCGAGCCGATCGACCTGCCGAAATATCCACCGCATGAGCCAACACGCTATATGAAGATCCCGGTGGAAATTCTGGTGTTGCTCTGCTTGCTGGTCGGCATGTTGCCTGCCTACACGGTAGCGCCCCTGTTGGCGGCAGCGGTTGCCGGCAGCCTCAACGGAGACGTTCCCGAGTACAGCCTGGCGATATGGCACGGTTTCAATCTGCCGCTAGCCATGAGTTTCGTCGCCCTGGGCGGTGGGCTGCTCATCTACTCGATGCGCAAGTGGGCGTTTCGCTGGTACGAAGGGCTGCCGCGGGTCGATTCCCTGCAGGTATTTGCACGATTGGTCAGTGAAATCGCTAGAACGGCACGCTGGGTGACTGAACGCATGGAAAGCGGTTCGCTGCAACGCTATCTCGCGCTCATGCTGCTCAGCTCTCTGCTGCTGGTGGTATATGCGCTTACGCCTCTGCAGTCGTTGCATGGTCCGCTGTCGTTCACGCCGTTGGATAGCATTACCGTGTTCGGGTTGCTGATTCTCTGCCTCACGTCGGTGTTGACGGTGATCTTTCACCGCAGACGTCTAACGGCGCTGATCGTGCTGAGCGTGGTGGGGCTGATGGTTGCGCTGACATTTGCGCGTTATTCGGCACCTGACTTGGCGCTGACCCAGCTTTCGGTCGAGGTGGTGACCATCATCCTGCTGATCCTGGCGTTGTTTTTCATGCCGGATCGAACACCGGCTGAGTCGAGCAGCCTGCGCAGCTTCCGCGACCTCATTCTCGCCGGGAGCTTCGGCACCATGATCGCCTTGCTCGCCTATGCGGTACTGACGCGTCCCTATGACAGCATCGCTTCGTTCTTCCTCGAAAACAGCGTGTCCGGCGGCGGCGGGACCAACGTGGTCAACGTGATTCTGGTGGATTTCCGCGGTTTCGATACGCTCGGCGAGATTGCTGTGCTGGCCATCGCCGCAGTCGGCATCTATGGCTTGCTGCATGGGCTGCGCCTGCCGCATCCGATTCGCGACTATGGTGGCCGGCTATGGTCGACCGACAGTCATCCGATGGTTCTGGATACGCTGTCACGTGCGCTGCTGCCGATGGCGCTGCTGGTGTCGGTGTTCATCTTCCTGCGTGGGCACAACCTGCCGGGCGGTGGTTTCATTGCTGGTCTGATCACTGCGGTCGCGCTGATCTTGCAATACATCTCGCATGGCGTTACCTGGGCGCAGCAGCGCCAGCCGTTCAGCTATCACGGTGTGGCGGGGCTTGGCGTATTGCTTGCTGGACTGACTGGTCTGGGCAGCTGGTTGTTCGGCCGACCATTCCTGACGTCGGCCTTCGGCCATTTCCATCTCCCGCTGATTGGTGAATTCGAACTGGCAACCGCGATGATTTTCGATCTTGGCGTGTACCTGACGGTGGTGGGGGCGACCCTGCTGATCCTTTCCAACATCGCTCACGTCAGCCAAGACGAATCGTGCAAGGAGGTGCTTTGATGGAGGCTGTGTTCGCGATGACGCTTGGAGTCATGATGACCAGCGGTGTTTATCTGCTGCTTCGTGCTCGCATATTCCCGGTGGTGATGGGGCTGACGCTGATTTCCTACGCGGTGAACCTGTTCATTTTCGCCATGGGTCGCCTCGCTACTGGCGTGCCGGCGGTTATCGGGCAGAGCGCCGAATACGGTGATCCCTTGCCGCAGGCACTGGTGTTGACCGCCATCGTAATCGGCTTCGCAATGACCGCGTTCGTCGTAGTACTGGCGCTTCGCGGTCTCGGCGAGTTGCGCACCGACCACGTAGACGGCCGGGAGCCGCGCGAATGAATCACGCCTTGATCCTCCCGATCCTGCTGCCGCTGTTTGCCGGCTGTGCATTGCTACTGGTTCATCGACAGGGGATGCCATTCAAGCGTTCGCTGTCGCTGATCGCGACCTGGTTGCTGGTTCCGCTGGCCATATTGCTATTGCTGCAGGCGAATACCGGTGTCTTGTCCGTGTATCGCCTCGGCGACTGGCCGCCGCCGTTCGGCATCATGCTGCTGCTCGATCGGCTGAGTGCACTGATGCTGTTGGTGACTGCAGTGCTTGCCGGTTTCTCGGTGCTCTACGCCTCCCGTGGCGACGATGAGCGCGGGCCTAATTTTCATGCGTTGTTCCAGTTTCAGCTGGCGGGCATCAACGGCGCATTCCTTACCGGCGATCTGTTCAATCTGTTCGTATTCTTCGAGGTCCTGTTGATTTCGTCCTATGCCTTGTTGCTGCACGGCCATGGAGCGAAACGAGTACAGGCCGGCATCCACTACGTCGTGCTGAATCTGCTGGGATCGTCGCTGTTCCTGATCGGCGTGAGCATGCTTTACGGTCTCACCGGGACGCTGAATATGGCCGATCTGGCGGTTCGGGTCAGTGCCGCCGATCCGGCTGATGCTCCGCTGCTGGCTGCTGCAGGTTATCTGTTGCTGGTGGTGTTCGCCTTGAAGGGGGCGATCCTGCCGCTGTACTTCTGGCTGCCTCGAGCCTATGCCTCGGCGACTGCGCCGGTTGCCGCGCTATTCGCGATCATGACCAAGCTCGGTCTCTACGCCATCGTGCGGGTGTTCACGCTGATTTTCGGCAGCGAAGCGGGCGTGCTGAGCAACATGGTGCTCGATTGGTTGTGGCCGCTGTCGATGCTCACCCTTGCCGGTGGCGTCCTGGGCGCGCTGGCCGCTCGTAACTTGCAGGTCCTGCTTTCTTATCTGGTAGTGGTATCGGTGGGCACATTGCTGGCTGGCATCGCGCTGGGGACGGAGCAGGGGCTAAGCGCGGCGCTTTATTATCTGATCCACAGCACTCTGATATCCGGCGGCTTGTTCCTGCTGGCGGACGTCATTGCTCGACAACGCGGCGATACGGCATCCGAGCTGATCTCGGCGCCGGCATTGAAACAGCCGTTGATGTTGGGCACGCTGTTCTTTGCCGGAGCGATTTCCGTCGCCGGGCTGCCTCCGTTTTCCGGTTTCCTCGGCAAGGTGATGCTTTTACGGGCGGTACCGCCGGGTATTGGCGCTTCGATACTCTGGCCGGTGGTACTGGTTGGGGGGCTGGGCATGCTGATCGCGCTGAGCCGCGCCGGAAGCATGGTGTTCTGGCGTTCGAGTGAGGCGGCTACCGTGGGAAGGCCGGCGGATCCGATGCGTGTAGCAGCAACCGTCGGTTTATTGCTCGGTAGCCTGGTTCTGGTGGTAGCAGCACAGCCGATCCAGGCATACGTTCAGGCAGCAGCTGCACAGCTGTTCGACCTCGGCCCTTATCTACAGATCATTCAGGGAGGTGCCGCATGAAATTCCGCGTGCTGCCCAACCCTGCGCTGACGCTACTGCTGGCCATGCTTTGGCTGCTGCTCAACAACACTCTGAGCTTGGGCCATTTGCTCCTCGGGCTATTTCTCGGCTGGGTGATTCCGCTGCTGGTGAGCGGATTCTTGATCGAGGTGCCGGCGGTTCGTCGGCCGCTGAAGCTCTGCCTGTTCATGCTCAAGGTGTTCTATGACATCGCAGTCGCCAACATTCACGTGGCGAAGCTGGTACTTGGCCCCCGCGGCCATCTACAACCTGCCTTCGTCGAAGTGCCGATGGCGATCGAGCATCCGTTCGTCCTCGCAGTGCTGACCAGCATCATCTCGCTTACGCCGGGCACTGTATCGGCCTCGTTGCGACCCGATCACAAGGTTCTGCTGATCCACGCGCTGGACGCGCCCGATATCGAGGCGCTGGTCGACGAGGTGAAAAACCGTTACGAAACGCCCTTGCTGGAGATATTCGAATGCTCTCGTATGTGATTCCGCTGTGTATGGCAGTCATCGGGCTCGCTGCGATTCTGAATGTGGTGCGCCTGATTCAGGGGCCGGACATGCCCGACCGGGTGCTGGCGCTCGACACGCTTTATATAAACGCGTTGGCGCTGATCGTCCTGTTCGGCATCTGGCTGGCTTCCGATCTGTTCTTCGAAGCTGCATTGCTGATCGCAGTGATGGGCTTCGTCAGTACCGTCGCAGTGGGGAAACATCTGCTGCACGGCGACATCATCGATTGAGGAGTCACCTATGCCATTCTGGATCGAACTGCTGGTGAGTACCTTTCTGATACTTGGCAGCGCCTTCGCGCTGATCGGGGCGATTGGTTTATATCGTCTGCCGGATTTCTTCACTCGGCTGCACGGGCCGACCAAGGCCACCACGCTGGGAGTGGGCGGCATCGTCGTCGCATCGATGATCTTCTTCAGCAATCAGGGCGATGGTCTTAGCGCGCACGAAGTGCTGATTACCCTGTTCCTGTTTCTGACTGCGCCGGTTAGTGCTCACGTCCTGGCCAAGGCCGCGATGCAGCAGAAGCTGCCATACACGGCTAAGACACGCGGCAAGCCCTGGGATTGAATGTCGGCCGGCCTGGCGACTGGCTCTGGTGGGCATTGGCGCAAGCCGGGCTTGTTCTCAGATGACGATGCTGCTCGGTGAGGGTTGCCGCTCGTTCTCCTGCGAAAGCTGCTTGATCATTGCCTGCTGCAGCTTGATGCACAGCTGGGGATCCGACAGCGGCTGATTGTCCGCATTGGTCACGAAAAACACGTCCTCGACGCGCTCGCCGAGCGTGGCGATTTTAGCGTTCTGCAGCGATAGATCGAAGTCCAGGAACAGCTGGCCGATGCGTGCCAACAGCCCGGGGCGGTCAGGTGCGATAACTTCGATGATCGTGTGTGGGCGTTGCATATCGTTGTGGATGGTGACCTGCGGCGGAAACGCGAAGTGCTTGAGCTGGCGGGGCACGCGTTTCTGGATGATCGTCAGGTAGTCCTCCGGGTTACGTAGCGCATCGATCAAGCCCTGACGAATTTCCTCGGTGCGCTCGGGATCGTTGCCGATAGGACTTCCATCGGCATCCAGCACAATGTAGGTGTCCAGCGTGAACTGGCTGCTCGAGGTAATGATGCGGGCGTCGTGAATGTTCAGGTTCAGCTGATCCATTGCCGCCACGGTCACGGCGAAGAAGTCGTGCTGGTCCGGTGCATAGATGAAAATCTGCGTGCCGCCTTCGAATTCTCGCTGGGTGGTTTCTTTGATCAGAACCAGCGGGCCGCCGTCGCTCGGATGCTCGATGATGGCTTCGGTGTGCCAGGCCACGTCGGTGGAGCTGTGACGCATGAAGTAGTCGTCACCCAGTTGCGACCACAGCTGCTCGGCGTCGTCCGGATCAGTACCGTTGCGTACCAGATTGTCGAGCGCGGCACGCTGGGTCTGGCGAATCTGTTCCTCGCGACCTAGCGGATTTTCCAGGCCGCGCTTGAGGGCTCGTTTGGTTTCTGTGTACAGCTGGCGTAGCAGGCTGGCTCGCCAGGAATTCCACAGCGTCGGGTTAGTGGCGTTGATGTCCGCCACCGTAAGTACGTACAGGTAGTCGAGGTGGGTCTCGTCGCCGACCAGCTGGGCGAAATCATTGATCACCTGCGGGTCGGATAGATCCTTGCGCTGCGCTGTTGTGGACATCACCAGGTGACTCTCCACCAGCCAGACCACTAGCCGCGTATCCCACGCCGGAAGCTTGTGGCGCACGCAGAAGGCCTGGGCATCCACAGCGCCGAGCTCCGAATGATCTCCGCCACGACCTTTGGCGATGTCGTGATAAAGCCCTGCGATATAAATGAGTTCCGGCTTGGGCAAGCGTTCGACCAGCTTGCTGGCCAATGGATACTTTTCCGCGACGCCGGGCTTGCTGAGTTTGCGTAAGTATTTGATGACGTTGAGCGTATGGGCATCAACGGTATAGATGTGGAAAAGGTCGTGCTGCATCTGGCCGACGATATGGCCGAACTCCGGCAGATAGCGTCCGAGAATGCCGTAACGGTTCATTCGGCGCAGGTTACGGTGGATGCCTTCCTTGCACTTGAACAGCTCGACAAACAGGCTGGTGTTGCGGATATCGCTGCGGAAATCATCATCGATGAGATGGCGGTGGTCGCGCAGCAGGCGGATGGTTTCGGCCCGCACCCCTTGGATTTCTGGATGTTGCGCCAGCAGTACGAAGACTTCCAGAATCGCGAAGGGTCTGCGTTTGAAAACCGAATCATTAGCCACTTCGAGATAGCCGTCGCGTAAGACGAAGCGGCTATTGAGCGGCACGGCATCGCCGCTGTCGCCCTCCCACAGAATCACTTCCGCGAAATGTTGCCCTACCAGATCGCTGAGCTCGGAAATGCTCATGACCACGCGGTAGTACTTTTGCATGAAGCGCTCGATGGCCAGCTTGGCATCGCTGTCTTCATAGCCGAGGAGGGCGGCGAGGCTTCGTTGGTGGTCGAAGAGCAGGCGGTCTTCGGCGCGTCCTGCCAGCATGTGCAGCCCATAACGGACGCGCCAGATGAACTCCTGGCTGGACACCAGCAACGCATATTCGCCTTCGGTAAGAAAACCCTGATCGACGATTGCGCTCAGATTCAGGCTGCCGAACTGGCGACGAGCGATCCACAGAATCGTTTGGATGTCGCGTAGCCCGCCGGGCGAGCCTTTCACGTTGGGCTCAAGGTTGTACTCGGTGTTGTTGTACTTGGAGTGACGCGCCGCTTGCTCGTTGCGTTTGGCAAGGAAGAATTCCTTGCTCGGCCACATTTCCGATGGTCTGGTGACGCTCAGCATGTTTTGTCGCAGGCGCTCGGGCCCGGCGATGGTGCGGCTCTCCATAAGATTGGTGATCACCGTCAGGTCCGCACGGGCCTCTTCGGCGCATTCGGCCACTGAGCGTACGCTCTGGCCGACCTCCAGGCCGATATCCCAAAGCAGGGTCAGAAAGCCTTCAATGGAGTCTCGAAATTTTTCCTGATCGCTGTCATCGAGCAGGATCAGCAGATCGATGTCGGAGTACGGGTGCAGTTCGCCACGACCATAGCCTCCCACCGCGACCAGCGCGATCTCGGCATCGCTGTTCCAGTCGAAGCGCTGCCAAGCTGTGCGCAGGATCTGATCAACGAACCAGGCGCGGTCTTCGATCAGGCGACGGATATCGCGGCCTGCTAAAAACCGTGCATCGAGCACTTCACGGGATTTGCGAATGACTTTTTTGAAGGCAGCGATGGGGCTGGCTTTGAGCGCCAGCTCTGCCTGAAACTGGCTGCGGTCGAATAGTTCGGGATCAACCTGAGGCATGCCAGCACTCTCCATCAAGGCAACATATCGATAACTGATCAGGACGACGTGCGAGCGATGGTGTCATCGCTGCGCAGCGTGAAGATTTCATAACCATCGGTAGTCACCACGATGGTGTGTTCCCACTGTGCTGACAGCTTGCGATCCTTGGTGATGGCTGTCCAGCCGTCACCGAGCAGCCGGGTTTCCGAGCGACCCTGGTTGATCATCGGCTCGATGGTGAAGGTCATGCCTTCCTTCAGCTCCAGGCCAGTCCCGGCACGCCCATAGTGAAGCACCTGCGGTTCCTCGTGGAAGACCTTGCCGATGCCGTGGCCACAATATTCACGGACCACTGAAAAGCCGTTTTTTTCGGCATGCTTCTGGATCACTTCACCGATATCGCCAAGACGGACACCGGGGCGGACGATCTCGATACCTTTATAAAGGCATTCCTGGGTTACCTTACACAGGCGCTCGGCCCATTCCGGGGCTTTGCCGACAATGAACATCTTGCTCGTATCGCCGTGGTAGCCATCTTTAATGACGGTAATGTCGATATTCAGAATGTCACCATCTTTTAGCGGCTTCTCGTTAGGGATGCCGTGGCAGACGACGTGGTTGATAGACGTACAGATCGACTTCGGGTAGCCCTTGTAATTGAGCGGGGCGGGTATGGCCTGCTGCACGTTGACGATGTGGTCATGGCAGAGACGGTCCAGCTCCTCGGTAGTGATACCCGGCTTGACGTATTCGCCGATCATCTCCAGCACCTCGGCGGCGAGCCGCCCAGCAATGCGCATTTTCTCGATATCTTCGGGCGTCTTGATGGAAACGGTCATGCAACCCTCTTGGCGCCAAGAGGCGCAGGCGGAAAAATTGAAGAGGCAAATGATAAACCAAATAGGCGAAGAGCCGATAAAGCGCTGGAGGCTGTAAGGCTGAACGAGAAGCAGGGCGTGCGGGAATTGCGTTCTGTCCAGCCTCTAGCCTCTCGCCTGCCTTTATGCTATAAAACGCGCCGCTCTGCGGGAGTACCTGCCGAGCCTGACCCCACACACGTGTCGACACGGTATCCTGGGTGCTCGCAAGAGTTGGATATCGGGACGCGTGGAGGCCTAACCCGACTTATCTGAGGAAGTCCCATGTCTCAAGTCACCATGCGCGATATGCTGAAGGCCGGTGTGCACTTCGGCCACCAGACCCGTTACTGGAACCCGAAAATGAATAAATACATTTTCGGTGCGCGCAACAAGATTCATATCATCAACCTTGAGCAAACCCTGCCGATGTTCAACGACGCTCTGCGTTTCGTTGAAAAACTGGCTGCTGGCAAGAACAAGATTCTGTTCGTCGGTACCAAGCGTTCCGCAGGCAAGATCGTTCGCGAAGAAGCCGCTCGCTGTGGCTCTCCCTATGTCGATCACCGCTGGTTGGGCGGTATGCTGACCAACTACAAGACCATCCGCGCTTCGATCAAGCGTCTGCGTGATCTTGAAGTTCAGTCTCAGGACGGCACCTTCGAGAAGTTGACCAAGAAAGAAGCCCTGATGCGTACCCGCGATCTCGAGAAGCTCGATCGCAGTTTGGGTGGTATCAAGGATATGGGCGGCCTGCCTGACGCCATGTTCGTCGTCGATGTCGATCACGAGCGCATTGCCATCTCAGAAGCCAACAAGCTGGGCATCCCGGTCATCGGTATCGTCGATACCAACAGCAGCCCGGAAGGTGTGGACTACATTATCCCTGGTAATGATGATGCCATCCGTGCCGTGCAACTCTATCTGGGTTCGATGGCCGATGCAGTACTGCGTGGCCGCCAGAATGGTGCCGGCGGTGCTGACCAGTTCGTCGAAGAAGCTGCCCCTGAGGCCGCTCAAGGCTGAGCGCGGTTGCCGCATAGCTGATAGCCGTTGAACAAAAAGGGGGCTATGCCCCCTTTTTGTCACTTCCGAATTGATCGCCTGATTAGTGAGGCGATGATCGAAAATCGAATCGAGAGGATTTGCGAACATGGCAGAGATCACTGCAGCCCTGGTTAAAGAACTGCGCGAGCGCACTGGCCAAGGCATGATGGATTGCAAAAAAGCACTCACCGCTGCTGGCGGTGACATCGAGAAAGCCATTGACGACATGCGTGCTGCTGGCGCCATCAAGGCAGCCAAGAAGGCGGGCAACATCGCTGCTGAAGGCTCCATCGCGGTCAAGGTTGCCGAAGACAACAAGCGCGCCGTGATTATCGAAGTCAACTCGCAGACCGATTTCCTGGCACTGCAGGACGACTTCAAGAATTTCGTCAGCAACAGCGTTGAAAAAGCCTTCGCCGAAAAGATGACTGACGCCGCTCCGCTGATTGCCGCTCAGGAAAGCGATCGCGAAGCGCTGGTAGCCAAGGTTGGCGAGAACGTTAATATCCGTCGCCTGACCGCCGTTGAGGCTGATCTTGTGGGCTCTTATCTGCACGGTCATCGCATCGGTGTTCTGGTTGCGCTGAAAGGCGGTACCGTCGAGCTGGCGAAGGAAATCGCCATGCACGTCGCGGCCAGCAACCCGCAGTTCCTCGATCCGTCCCAGGTTTCTGAAGACGCTGTGGCCAAGGAGAAGGAAATCTTCCTGGCGCTGAACGAAGACAAGATCAAGGGCAAGCCGGCGGAGATCGTCGAGAAGATGGTTGCTGGGCGCATCAGCAAGTTCCTTGCTGAAGCCAGCCTGGTCGAGCAGGCGTTCGTCAAGGATCCTGACGTCAAGGTTGGCGCTCTGGCCAAGAAGGCTGGGGCTGAGATCGTTTCCTTCGTGCGTTACGAAGTAGGCGAAGGCATCGAGCGCGCCGAGGTTGACTTCGCCGCCGAAGTGGCCGCTCAGGTCGCTGCAATCAAGCAATAAGCCGTTCCTGCTGTCCTCGAAGAGGCTGCCCGCTCACGCGCGCGGCCTCTTTGTCGAACTGGAGGGCGGAATTGTTCCTTTCGTCACGTTATAGTCATTAGCTTGGCACCAAGCCGCAGCTTCGCTGTCATAGCGCAGATATTTTCTGGCTGTACAGCATGTCAGTCATATAAATGCCGCAGGAGACACAACGCCAATGGCTCAGCAGATGAGTGCACGCAATCCTCGCTATAAACGCATTCTGCTCAAATTAAGCGGCGAAGCCTTAATGGGCTCGGAAGACTTTGGCATCGATCCCAAGGTGCTAGATCGCATGGCCTTGGAAGTCGGTCAGCTGGTTGGAATAGGCGTAGAAGTTGGCCTGGTCATCGGTGGCGGTAACCTGTTCCGTGGTGCAGCGCTGTCCGCCGCTGGTATGGATCGTGTCACCGGGGACCACATGGGTATGCTGGCCACTGTGATGAACTCCCTGGCGATGCGCGATGCACTGGAGCGTTCCAACATCCCCGCGCTGGTGATGTCATCTATCTCCATGGTTGGCGTCACCGATCATTACGACCGCCGCAAGGCGATGCGTCATCTCAAAAGTGGTGAGGTCGTGATCTTTTCGGCGGGCACCGGCAACCCGTTCTTCACTACCGATTCGGCTGCATGTCTGCGTGCCATCGAAATCCATGCTGACGTCGTGCTCAAGGCCACAAAGGTCGACGGCGTCTACACCGCGGATCCTTTCAAGGACCCGAACGCTGAGAAATTCGAGCAGCTGACCTATGATGACGTGCTCGACCGCAAGCTCGGCGTAATGGATCTGACGGCCATTTGCCTGTGCCGCGATCACAACATGCCGCTGCGGGTGTTCAACATGAACAAGCCCGGCGCCCTGCTCAATATCGTGCTTGGCGGCGCTGAAGGAACCCTGATCGAGGAATCGAATCAATGATCAATGAGATCAAGCAAGACGCACAGGAACGCATGAAGAAAACCCTGGAATCCTTGGGCCATGCGTTTGCGAAGATCCGTACCGGTCGTGCCCATCCGAGCATTCTTGATAGCGTAATGGTGTCCTACTATGGCAGCGATACTCCGCTGCGCCAGATCGCCAACGTTATCGCCGAAGACTCTCGCACCCTGGCGCTGACGGTCTTCGACCGCGGCATGATCCAGGCGGTCGAAAAGGCCATCATGACCTCCGATCTTGGCCTTAACCCGGCCACTGCCGGCACTACCATCCGTGTGCCGATGCCGGCTCTGACCGAAGAGACGCGCAAGGGTTATACCAAGCAGGCGCGCGCAGAGGCCGAAAATGCCCGTGTCGCTGTGCGCAATATCCGTCGCGATGCGCTCGCGCAGCTCAAGGATCTGGTGAAGGAAAAGGAAATCAGTGAAGACGAGGAGCGCCGTGCTCAGGATGACGTTCAAAAGCTGACCGACAAGCACGTCGCGGAAATCGACAAGGCGCTGGAAAACAAAGAAAACGACCTGATGGCCGTTTGACGTTGTTATGCCGGACTTCGTCCGTATCGCTCATGTCGGAGCGTGCCGGCTTCGTTAGGATCGGCATGCGAGGGGCTATTCAGTCGTATCCCCGGAAATGGCCATCGGCAATTTCTCCTATTGTTCGCAGCGCGTGATTGAGCGCAGGTAGAGTCGTTTCATGGAAAAGGTCAGGCAGATTGCCGGGCGGAATGTACCCCGCCATGTTGCAATCATCATGGATGGCAACAATCGCTGGGCAAAGAGGCGCCTGTTGCCGGGCGTGGCCGGACACAAGGCGGGCGTCGATGCGGTCCGGGCTGTCATCGAGGTCTGTGCCGAAGCGGGTGTCGAGGTGTTGACACTGTTTGCGTTCTCCAGCGAGAACTGGCAACGGCCAGCCGATGAAGTCAGCGCTTTGATGGAGCTGTTTCTCACCGCTTTGCGCCGGGAAGCGCGCAGGCTCAACGACAACGGCATCAGCTTGCGTGTCATCGGTGATCGCTCGCGCTTCCATCCCGAACTCCAGGCCGCCATGCTGGAAGCCGAACAGATGACGGCGGGAAGTAGTCGCTTCGTGCTTCAGGTGGCAGCCAACTATGGTGGTCAGTGGGATGTCCTTCAAGCCGCACAGCGAATGGCCCGTGAAGCGCAGATCGGTCGTCTTAATCCGGACGAGATCACCCCGGCGCTTTTTCAAAGCTACCTGGCGACGGGTGATATGCCTGCGCCGGATCTGTGCATTCGCACCGGAGGTGAGCGGCGCATCAGCAACTTTCTGTTGTGGCAGCTGGCCTACGCCGAGCTGTATTTTTCCGACCTGTTCTGGCCGGATTTCAAGCATGACGCAATGCGCACCGCGCTGGCCGATTTCGCCAAGCGGCAACGGCGTTTTGGCAAGACCGGTGATCAGGTCGAGACAGAGGTCCGTGCAGAATGTTGAAACAACGCATCATCACCGCCGCCATTCTCCTGCCGATTGCGCTGATCGGCTTCTTTCTCCTTGAAGGTCTCGCATTCGCCTTGTTCATTGGCGTGGTAGTGATCCTGGGGGGGTGGGAATGGGCGCGTTTGGCCGGCTGTGCCGGTCAGGCCGTGCGGGTCGGTTATGCAGTGATCGTTGCTCTGCTGTTGGCTGTGCTATACCGGTTCCCGGCGCTCGCGCCTTGGCTGCTCTCGATCAGCGTGGTTTGGTGGTTGGTTGCGACGTCGCTGGTACTCAGTTATCCAGCTAGCCAGCGCCATTGGGGAGGGCGCATCGGTAGTTTAATGATCGGTTTGCTGATTTTGCTTCCGGCTTGGCAGGCGTTGGTGCTGCTCAAGCAGTGGCCGCAAGGCAACTGGTTGATCGTGGCGGTAATGGTGTTGGTCTGGGCTGCCGATATCGGCGCCTATTTTTCCGGAAAGACCTTTGGTCGGCGAAAGCTCGCGCCGCAGGTCAGTCCGGGCAAGAGCTGGGAGGGGTTGATCGGTGGGCTGATAACCAGTCTGCTTATTACCCTTGGCGTCGGGCTTTATCAGGGCTGGTCGACTCGGGAACTGGTGTTGGCACTGCTGGGTGCGGCTCTGGTAGTGGTGATCTCCGTCGTTGGTGACCTGACCGAAAGCATGTTTAAACGCAGTTCTGGAATCAAAGACAGCAGCCAATTGCT
Source organism: Stutzerimonas sp. (assembly GCF_982611455.1). Taxonomy (NCBI): domain Bacteria; kingdom Pseudomonadati; phylum Pseudomonadota; class Gammaproteobacteria; order Pseudomonadales; family Pseudomonadaceae; genus Stutzerimonas; species Stutzerimonas sp. The sequence goes on along the minus strand of NZ_CEXBBO010000030.1, from coordinate 10,067 downwards.
GCCTGGCCATGGTGGTGTGATGGACCGCATCGACAGCCTGACCGCCGCGGTGCCGATATTCACCGTTCTGTTGTGGCTGGCCGGGTGGGGTGCCTAGTGAGCAGACCCTTGCAAGTAACGGTGCTTGGCGCGACCGGTTCGATCGGCTTGAGCACGCTGGACGTTATCGCTCGTCATCCCGAGCGCTATCAGGTCTTCGCATTGACAGCATTTAGCCGTATTGCCGAATTACGTGAGCTCTGCCGCTTGCATCGTCCTCGTTACGCCGTGGTGGCCGATAGCGGTCAGGCTCGCGACCTGCAAGGCCAGCTCAGTGACGATGGTATGCGCACTCGCGTACTGGTGGGTGAGGGTGGCTTGAGCGAAGTAGCGGCGCATCCCGAAACCGACGTGGTAATGGCGGCGATCGTCGGCGCTGCGGGCTTGCGTCCAACGCTTTCGGCGGTGCAGGCAAACAAGCGCGTGCTGCTGGCGAACAAGGAAGCGCTGGTCATGTCCGGCGGGTTGTTCATGCAGGCGTTGCGCGACAGTACGGCCGTGCTGCTGCCCATCGATAGTGAGCACAACGCGATATTTCAATGCCTGCCAGGCGACTATTCCGCCGGGCTTGCCAATGTGGGTGTCAGGCGAATCCTGCTCACTGCCTCTGGTGGACCATTCCGTGAGCTACCACTCGAGCAGCTTGCGACTGTCACGACCGAACAGGCATGCGCGCACCCGAACTGGACCATGGGGCGCAAGATTTCGGTGGATTCGGCCAGCATGATGAACAAGGGGCTCGAACTCATCGAGGCGTGTTGGCTGTTCGATGCGCGCCCAGATCAGGTCGAGGTGGTCATTCACCCGCAAAGCGTCATCCATTCTATGGTCGACTATGTCGATGGCTCGGTTCTGGCTCAGTTGGGTAATCCCGACATGCGCACGCCGATTGCTCACGCACTGGCCTGGCCGGAGCGAATCGATTCCGGCGTATCAGTGCTGGATCTGCTGCAGATAGGCCGTCTGGATTTCCACGCGCCCGATCAGCAGCGGTTTCCCTGTCTTCGCATCGCCCGGCAGGCTGCACAGGAGGGCGGAACGGCGCCTGCGATGCTCAATGCGGCGAACGAAGTGGCAGTGGAGGCGTTCCTCAATGGCCGCATTCGCTTCACCGAAATCGCGAGTATCATCGAAGACGTTCTCGATCTCGAGGCTTCGGTCCCTGCTCGCTGTCTGGCAGATGTGCTTGCTGCCGATGCGCAGGCTCGCGTGCTTGCTTCGCGCTGGTTGCATAGTCGCGATCGATAGCGGCCGAGGACGTCCAACCAGCCGTGGGGACGTCCGTATAGGCTTTGAGTTCGCTAGAGCTGGTGGTTTCTAAACGGTCTTTCAAGGCAGAGGGAGTTATGGGCGCGCTGTACATGATCATCGGCACCCTCGTTGCGTTGGGTGTGCTGGTAACGTTCCACGAATACGGTCATTTCTGGGTCGCACGCCGCTGTGGCGTCAAGGTGCTGCGTTTCTCCGTGGGCTTCGGTCATCCCCTGTTGCGTTGGCATGATCGGCAGGGCACCGAGTTCGTGATTGCAGCGATTCCGCTCGGCGGCTACGTGAAGATGCTTGACGAACGTGAGGGTGACGTTCCGCCGGCGCTTCTGGATCAAGCCTTCAACCGCAAAACGGTCAAGCAACGCTTCGCTATCGTATCGGCCGGGCCATTAGCTAACTTCCTTCTAGCCCTGGTGTTCTTCTGGGCGCTGGCGATGCTCGGCAGTGAGCAGGTACGGCCAGTGGTCGGTGCCGTCGAGGTTGGCAGCCTCGCCGAACGCGGCGGTCTGGCAGCAGGGCAGGAAATCGTCGAGGTCAACGGCAAACCCACCGCTGGTTGGGCAGAGGTCAATTTGCAATTGATCAGGCGGCTTGGCGAAAGCGGCTCACTGGAAATGTTGGTGCGTGAGGCTGACGACAGTCAGACACAGCGAGTGCGGCTGGAGCTGAATGAATGGCTCAAAGGCGTCGAGGGGCCGGATCCGATCAGGTCGTTGGGCATCAGACCTTGGCGCCCGGAAATCGCGCCCGTAGTGGCTCAGCTTGATCCCGAAGGGCCTGCGCAGGCTGCTGGCGTACGCCTCGGTGATCGATTGGTCAGCCTCGATGGCGAGCCACTGAATGTCTGGCAGGAAGTCGTCGACCGAGTCAGGCCCCTGGCGGGAAAGCCGGTGCGGTTGGAAGTCGAGCGTGATGGCAGTTTGCTCGAACTTCCTCTGACTTTGGCCGAGCGCGGCGAGGGGGATAACCGTCGCGGCTACCTTGGGGCAGGCGTTGCGGCCGGCGAATGGCCAGCCGGAATGCTTCGGAACGTTAGCTATGGGCCACTCGAAGCGGTCGGTGAAGGGCTCCGCAGGACCTGGACGATGAGCGTTCTAACGCTCGATTCGTTGAAGAAAATGCTCTTCGGCGAGCTCTCGGTAAAAAACTTGAGCGGCCCGATAACCATTGCTAAAGTGGCGGGCGCTTCTGCACAGTCCGGCGTGGGTGATTTTCTCAACTTCCTCGCCTATCTGAGTATTAGTCTTGGAGTACTTAATTTATTGCCTATCCCCGTCCTGGATGGAGGGCATCTGCTCTTCTATCTGGTCGAGTGGGTCCGTGGACGTCCCTTGTCGGACAGGGTTCAGGGCTGGGGAGTACAGATCGGTATCAGCCTGGTTGTTGGGGTGATGCTGCTTGCGTTGGTCAACGACCTTGGCCGCCTTTAACCGCCATATACCTTGATGTCGCCGCGCCCTGCGCAGGTTCAATTATCAGGTTTGAAAAGAAAGGACTTCATGAAACGTCTGCTGCTACCTGCGGTAATTTCCGCACTGATGATTGCCGAAGTTCACGCCGAGTCCTTCACCATCTCCGATATACGCGTCAATGGTCTGCAGCGAGTTTCCGCCGGCAGTGTCTTTGGTGCTTTGCCGTTGAACGTCGGGCAGGCTACTGATGATAGTCGTCTGGTAGAGGCTACCCGTGCATTGTTCCGCACCGGTTTCTTCGAGGATATCCGGCTTGGCCGCGAAGGTGACGTGTTGGTAATCAACGTCGTGGAGCGGCCGTCGATTTCCGGTATTGAAATCGATGGCAACAAGGCGATCAAGACTGAAGACCTGCTTTCCGGTTTGCAGCAATCGGGGCTCGCCGAAGGCGAAATTTTCCAGCAGGCCACGCTTGAGGGTGTGCGCAACGAACTGCAGCGCCAATATGTTGCCCAGGGGCGTTATTCGGCCACCATCGAAACCGAGGTCGTGCCGCAGCCACGTAATCGCGTCGCGTTGAAGATCAATATCAACGAAGGCTCGGTCGCTTCGATCAAGCACATCAACGTAGTCGGCAATACGGTTTTTCCTGACGAGGATTTGACCGATCTGTTCGAGCTGAAGACCACTAACTGGCTGTCGTTTTTCCGTAATGACGATAAGTACGCTCGCGAAAAGCTGTCTGGTGACCTCGAGCGCCTGCGTTCCTATTATCTGGATCGCGGCTACATCAACATGGATATCACCTCAACCCAAGTATCCATTACGCCAGACAAAAAAGACGTATACGTCACCGTTAATATTGCCGAAGGTGATCGCTATACAGTCAGCGATGTAAAGCTGAGCGGTGACCTGAAGGTACCGCAAGAAGAGCTGCAATCACTATTACTGGCGAAGGAAGGTCAGGTGTTCTCACGCAAGGTGATGACCACGACCTCCGAACTGATCACGCGGCGATTGGGCAATGAGGGTTACACCTTCGCCAACGTAAACGGCGTGCCGGAAACCAACGACGAAGACAACACCGTCTCGATCACCTTTGTAGTCGACCCGGGCAAGCGGGCCTATGTCAATCGCATCAATTTCCGCGGTAACACCAAGACCGAAGATGAAGTGCTGCGTCGTGAGATGCGCCAGATGGAGGGCGGCTGGGCGTCCACCTATTTGATCGATCAGTCCAAGACCCGTCTCGAGCGCCTGGGCTTCTTCAAGGAAGTGAACGTCGAAACCCCGCAGGTGCCCGGCACGGATGACCAGATCGACGTTAATTACAGTGTCGAAGAGCAGCCATCCGGCTCGATCATGGCAAGTATCGGCTTCGCCCAGAACGCCGGTCTGATTCTTGGTGGCTCGATCAGCCAGAACAACTTCCTGGGTACCGGTAACCGCGTCAGCGTGGGTCTGACTCGTAGCGAATACCAGACGCGCTATAACTTTGGGTTCGTCGATCCCTATTGGACCGAAGACGGCGTCAGCCTCGGCTACAATGCCTTCTACCGAACCACAGATTACGATGAGCTGGACTACGACGTCTCCAGCTACTCCGTCGATAGTCTGGGTGGTGGTATCAACATCGGTTATCCGATCAGCGAGACTTCACGCTTGTCGTTCGGCCTGTCCGCTCAGCAGGACACGATCGACAGCGGCCGTTACACGGTCGATGAAATTTTCGACTTCATGGAAGAAGAGGGCGACAGCTATCTCAACTTCAAGGCGTCGGTGGGTTGGTCCGAATCGACCCTAAATCGTGGGGTTCTGGCGACCCGTGGTCATTCGCAGAGCCTTGCGCTGGAAACCACTATTCCTGGTAGCGACCTGTCGTTCTACAAGCTCGACTACAACGCGCAGCTGTTCGTCCCGGTAACCAAGACCTACACCATGCGCCTTCATACTCAGCTGGGCTATGGCGATGCCTACGGTTCGACCTCGCGTCTACCTTTCTATGAGCATTACTATGCCGGCGGTTTCAATTCGGTGCGCGGCTTCAAAGACAGCAGCCTCGGTCCGCGCAGTACACCGAGCCGCGGCGAAACCGTGACGGGGAATGAGGGCACCATCGCCGACCCGGATCAGGATGCGTTGCCCTATGGTGGTAACGTATTGATCCAGGGCGGAATGGAATTGCTTTTCCCGATGCCTTTCGTCAAGGATCAACGCTCGCTGCGCACATCGGTGTTCTGGGATGTTGGTAATGTTTACGACACCAATTGCCCAGCTGAGTCTACGAAGTGCAGCGATATCGACTTTGGCGATGTGGCCAGTTCGATCGGCGTAGGTTTGACTTGGATCACCGCCATGGGCCCTTTGAGTTTCAGCTTGGCAATGCCTGTGGTGAAGCCGGACGAGGCAGATACCCAAGTCTTCCAGTTCTCGCTGGGCCAAACCTTTTAATCACCTGGAGCGATGCTCCAACGCATTCTTGAAGAGTGGTATATACCGTGCGTAAGTTGACCCAATTGCTTGTTGTTGCCGCTGCTCTAGTGGCGACCCCCGCTTTCGCCGAAATGAAGATTGCGGTGATGAACTACCAGATGGCGTTGCTCGAATCGGACGCTGCCAAGCGTTATTCTGTCGATGCGGAGAAGAAGTTCGGTCCGCAGCTGGAGAAGCTCAAAGGGCTAGAAAGCGATGCCAAGCGCATCCAGGACCGTCTGGGGAAGGACGGCGACAAGATGCAACAGGCCGAGCGTGAACGTCTCGAGCTGGAGTTCAAGCAGAAGGCCCGCGACTTCCAGTTCCTCTCCAAGGAGCTCAACGAGTCCAAGGCCTCAGCTGACCGTGACATGCTCAAGCAGCTCAAGCCGAAGCTCGACAAGGCTGTCGAAGAAGTCATCAAGAAGGGTGATTACGACCTGGTACTCGAGCGTGGCGCCGTGGTTGATGTCAAGCCGCAGTACGACATCACTCGCCAGGTCATCGAGCGCATGAATCAGCTGCGCTGATGAGCCAGGTTGTCTATACGCTCGGTGAACTTGCCGAGCAGCTGGGAGCCACGTTGCGCGGCGATGCTGCGCAAGCGGTTTCAAGTCTGGCTACGCTGCAGGAGGCTGGTCCTGATCAGCTGAGTTTCCTGGCCAACGCCCAGTACCGCAAGTTTCTCGCCAGTACCCGTGCAGGCGCTGTATTGCTTACGTCCGAGGATGCCGAGGGCTACGCTGGTGCCGCGCTGATTGTCGCCAATCCCTACCTTGCCTATGCGCGTATCTCACATGTGTTCGAGACGCGGCCGCATTCCCCCTGCGGTATTCATCCAAGTGCCATAGTCGCGCCCAGCGCCCACGTCGATCCGTCCGCAAGCGTCGGTGCTCAGGTTGTGATCGAGGCGCACGCGTGGATCGGGCCAGATGTGGTGATTGGCGCTCAGTCCTTTGTCGGTGCGCGTAGCCGTATTGGCGCTGGGGGGCGCCTGGCTCCGCGAGTTACGCTCTGCCACGACGTTTGCATCGGCGAGCGGGTAGTGATCCAGCCCGGCGCGGTGATCGGTGGCGAAGGTTTCGGTTTTGCCAATCAGCGGGGTAGCTGGGAAAAAATTGCCCAGCTTGGCGGCGTTCGCATCGGCGATGATGTCGAGATTGGCGCCAACACGACCATCGACCGCGGGGCGCTATCGGACACTGTGATTGGCAATGGTGTGAAGCTGGACAATCAAATAATGATCGCCCACAACGTCCAGATCGGCGACAACACTGCCATGGCGGGTTGCTCGGGCATTTCCGGCAGCACAAAAGTTGGTCGCAACTGCATGATTGCGGGTGGTGCCGGGCTCGTTGGTCATATCGAGGTTTGTGACAATGTCTTCATTACAGGCATGACCATGGTTACTCGGTCGATTACCGAGCCAGGAAGCTATTCTTCGGGCACGGCCATGCAGCCAGCCGGCGAATGGCGCAAAAGCGCCGCCCGAATTCGCCATCTCGACGATATGGCGCGTCGTCTGCAACTTGTGGAAAAACGCCTGGCTGCCGTGACCCCGAATGGGGATTCGTCTTCAGATGCCTGACCTTATCGTCTGATTGCCTGCTAGCGGCTGTTCGCCAGCGGGCTGCACGGCTGCAATGGCGTGCCAGCTCCTCTAATCATTACAGGCTTTTTCCTCACATGATGGATATCAACGAGATTCGCGAATACCTTCCCCACCGTTACCCGTTCCTGCTGGTCGACCGGGTAGTGGAACTGGACACGGAAGCCAAGCGAGTTCGCGCGTACAAGAACGTCACCATCAACGAACCGTTCTTCAACGGTCATTTCCCGCAGCACCCGATCATGCCGGGCGTGCTGATTATCGAAGCGATGGCGCAGGCGGCCGGGTTGCTCGGTTTCAAAATGATGGGCGTCAAGCCGGCCGATGGCACGCTTTATTATTTCGTCGGCTCGGACAAGCTGCGCTTCCGTCAGCCGGTAGTGCCGGGTGATCAGTTGATCCTCGAGGCATCTTTCATCAGCGCCAAGCGCGGGATTTGGAAGTTCGACTGCCGGGCCAGCGTCGAAGGCAAGCCCGTATGCTCAGCCGAGATCATTTGTGCGGAACAGAAGATATGATCGACCCTCGCGCCATCGTCGATCCTGCGGCCCGACTGGCTAATGACGTTCAGGTCGGACCATGGTCGATCATCGGCCCGGATGTCGAGATAGGCGAGGGGACGGTGATCGCGTCTCATGTGATCATCAAGGGGCCGACTCGTATCGGTCGCCACAATCACATCTACCAGTTTTCCTCAGTAGGTGAGGACACGCCTGACCTGAAGTACAAGGGCGAGCCGACGCGGCTGGTGATCGGCGATCACAACGTGATCCGTGAAGGCGTGACCATTCACCGTGGCACCGTGCAGGATCGCAGCGAAACCACTATCGGTGATCACAACCTGATCATGGCCTATGCGCATATCGGTCATGACAGCGTCATCGCCAACCACTGCATCCTGGTCAACAACACTGCGCTGGCGGGCCATGTGCATGTGGGCGATTGGGCAATCCTGTCGGGATATACCCTGGTGCATCAGTATTGTCATATTGGCGCGTACAGCTTTTCCGGAATGGGTACTGCCATCGGCAAGGACGTTCCGGCGTTTGTCACGGTCTTTGGCAGTCCGGCCCAGGCGCGCAGCATGAACTTCGAAGGCATGCGCCGTCGTGGTTTCACTGCAGAAGCCATTCTGGCCCTGCGCAACGCCTACAAGATCGTCTACCGCAAAGGGTTGACGGTAGACGCCGCGCTCGCCGAGCTTGCGGCGGATGCGCTGACTTTTCCTGAGGTTGCATTGTTCCGTGACTCGGTGCAGGCATCAAATCGCGGCATCACGCGCTGATATGTCCAGACCGTTGACAGTTGCACTCGTGGCCGGTGAAGCATCTGGCGACATTCTCGGTGCAGGCTTGATGCAGGCCCTCAGGGCTCAGTGCCCCGATGTCGAATTTATCGGTATTGGCGGGTCGCGGATGGAGGCGCTGGGACTCAAATCCTATTTTCCGCTGGAGCGTCTCGCCGTGATGGGGCTGGTGGAAGTGCTCGGTCGGCTGCCTGAGCTGCTGATGCGCCGTAAGCGCTTGCTGCAGACGCTGCTTGACGTGCGGCCCGACGTATTCATCGGGATCGACGCGCCGGATTTCAATTTGGACCTTGCGCTCAAACTACGGCAGGCCGGCATCAAGACTGTGCATTACGTCAGCCCTTCGGTCTGGGCCTGGCGGCAGAAGCGGGTACTGAAGATTCGCGATGCCTGCGACCTGATGCTCACTCTATTTCCGTTCGAAGCGAAATTCTACGACGCTCATCAGGTCGCGGTGCGTTTCGTTGGGCATCCATTGGCCGATACGATCCCGCTGGAGGCCGATCGCGCCGCCGCACGTGCTGCGCTGGATCTACCGCAGCAGGGGCTTGTAGTCGCTCTGATGCCAGGCAGTCGAGGTGGCGAAGTGGGTCGCCTTGGCGAACTCTTCCTCAGCGCCGCGGACCGGCTTCGGTCGATGCGCCCAGGCATCCATTTCGTGGTTCCCTGTGCCAGCCCCGAGCGCCGTGCGCAGTTGGAGCAAATGCTGGTTGGTCGGGACCTGCCGTTGAGGCTGCTCGACGGTCGCTCTCATGAGGCGCTTGCCGCCTGCAATGCAGTGCTGATTGCTTCTGGTACCGCGACGCTGGAAGCCTTGCTTTACAAGCGTCCGATGGTGGTGGCTTATAGCGTCGCGCCGCTGACCTTTCGTATCCTCAAGCGCATGGTGAAAAGTCCCTACGTTGCCCTGCCTAATCTGCTCGCCCAGCGCTTGCTGGTGCCAGAGCTGTTGCAGGACGCGGCGACTCCAGAAGCGATGGCGCAGCTACTGTCACCCTTGTTGGATAATGGCGATGTACAAACCGAGGGGTTCGATGCCATCCATCGAACCCTGCGCTGCGATGCGTCGAGTCAGGCCGCCAATGCGGTACTCGAACTGGTCGAGGCGAACTGATGCAGATGGGTCTGGATTTCAATCTGGTCGAAGAATTGGTCGCCGGGGTCGACGAGGTTGGCCGTGGGCCACTTTGCGGGCCTGTCGTGACTGCTGCTGTGATTCTCGATCCGAGGCGTCCAATCGAGGGGCTTAACGACTCGAAGAAGCTCACCGAGGCGCGGCGTGAGATGCTGTTCGACGAAATCTGCGAGAAAGCGCTGGCCTGGTGTGTGGCACGAGCCGAAGTGCATGAGATCGACCAACTGAACATTCTGCACGCCACCATGCTGGCGATGCAGCGTGCCGTCGAGGGCCTGAGCGTGACGCCTCGGCTGGCACTGATCGACGGTAATCGCTGCCCACAGCTCGCCGTACCCAGCGCTTCGGTGATCCAGGGCGACGGCCAGGTCCCGGCCATTGCCGCCGCCTCGATTCTTGCCAAGGTCAGCCGCGATCGCGAGATGTGCGCGTTAGATCTGTGTTATCCCGGCTACGGTCTGTCGGCGCATAAGGGTTATCCAACTCCCCATCATCTGGATGCGCTGCAGCGACTCGGCCCGTCAATCATTCACCGCCGATCCTTTGCACCGGTACGTCTGTTGTTGGAGCAAGCTGCGCTGATCGATGCCAGAGCCATCGACGCCGCGCTGCTCGTCTGATTTCTACTGACCCGCTCAGTCTGAGCCTTTCGCCATCTGGATGTTAAGCGATAGACGGTAGGCAAGTTGGCGCAGCGGCGTCTCTTATCTAATGCTGTCTAATCGCGGTCCGTGGGCTTGCGTATCGGCTGGAGGCTGCTGATGCTGTTGAGCCTCCAGCCTCCAGCCTCCAGCCTCCAGCCTCCAGCCTCCAGCCTCCAGCCTC
>NZ_CEXBBO010000029.1:0-62108 GCF_982611455.1 Stutzerimonas sp. | reverse complement strand
CCCGTTCAACTTCCCGGCGATGATTCCGCTGTGGATGTTCCCGATGGCCATCGCCACCGGCAATACCTTCGTGCTCAAGCCGTCCGAGCAGGACCCGATGGTGACCATGCGTCTGGCCGAACTCGCCATGGAAGCCGGTGTGCCGCCGGGCGTGCTCAACGTCATTCATGGCGGTGCCGATGCGGTGAACATGATTTGCGACCACCCGGACATCAAGGCCGTTTCCTTCGTCGGCTCGACCAAGGTCGGTACCCATGTCTACAACCGCGCCACCGCCAACGGTAAGCGGGCGCAGTGCATGATGGGCGCCAAGAACCACGGCATCATCATGCCCGACGCACACAAGGAGCAGACGCTCAACAATCTGGTCGGTGCCGCCTTTGGTGCGGCGGGTCAGCGCTGTATGGCGCTGTCGGTGCTGATCCTGGTGGGCGAAGCGCAAAGCTGGCTGCCGGATCTGGTCGCCAAGGCGAAAACATTGAAGGTGAATGCCGGTGCCGAAGGCGGCACGGACGTTGGCCCGGTAGTTTCCTGCGCGGCGCTTGACCGCATCAGCTCGCTGATCGAGCGCGGCATTTCCGAGGGCGCGGAGCTCGCGCTCGATGGCCGTAACCCTCAGGTCGCTGGCTACGACAAAGGCAATTTCGTCGCGCCGACGATTTTCTCCGGCGTCACCCCCGAGATGAGCATCTATCGCGAAGAGATTTTCGGCCCTGTGCTTTGCGTGATGCAGGTTGACAGCCTCGATGAAGCCATCGAACTGATCAACGCCAACCCCAACGGCAACGGCACCGCCCTTTTCACCCGCTCCGGCGCGGCTGCGCGGCATTTCCAGGAAGAGATCGACGTCGGCCAGGTAGGCATCAACGTGCCGATTCCGGTGCCGGTTCCAATGTTTTCCTTCACCGGCTCGCGTGCCTCGAAGCTTGGCGACCTCGGCCCATATGGCAAACAGGTGGTGCAGTTCTACACTCAGACCAAGACCGTCATCCAGCGTTGGTTCGATGAAAACGAAGTGGGCGGGCCGGTGAACACCACCATCAATCTCAAGTAACGCAATAGGCGGCGGCGCAACCAGCGCCGCCCTTTGGCCACCAACGACAGTCGACACTAAAAACAAGAAGGAAAAGGCCATGCAAATCGGTTTTCTCGGACTTGGCAACATGGGCGGGCCCATGGCCCGCAACCTGCTCAAGGCCGGCCATCAAGTCAGCGTCTTCGATCTTTCCGCCGCGGCGGTTTCCGGATTGGTCGAAGCCGGCGCGAAGGAAGTCACCTCGCCCGCTGCGGTCGCACAGGCGGGCGTCGAGGTCATCATCACCATGCTGCCCGCCGCCGCGCATGTGCGTCAGGTCTATCTTGGCGAGGACGGCTTGCTGGCCCACGTACCGGCCGGTGTATTGCTGATCGACTGCTCCACCATCGACCCGATGAGCGCACGCGAAGTCGCCGCAGCGGCCGCCAACAATGGCAACCCCATGATCGACGCGCCGGTTTCCGGCGGCACCGTTGGCGCCGCAGCGGGAACCCTGACCTTCATGGTCGGTGGCAGCGAGGCGGACTTTCAACAGGCTCAGCCGATCCTCGCAACGATGGGTAAAAACATCGTCCATTGCGGCGGCACCGGTAACGGCCAAGTGGCGAAGGTCGCCAACAATATGCTGCTGGGCATCTCCATGATCGGTGCCGCCGAAGCGATGTCGTTGGGCGTCGCGCTGGGGATGGATGCGAAGGTTCTGGCTGGCGTGATCAACTCTTCCAGCGGGCGCTGCTGGAGTTCCGAAATCTACAACCCTATCCCAGGCGTGGTCGAAAACAGCCCGGCCTCGCGCGGCTACAGCGGCGGTTTCGGCACTGATCTGATGCTCAAGGATCTCGGCCTTGCCAGCGAAGCGGCCAAACAGGTGCGTCAGCCGGTGATTCTCGGCGGCATCGCACAGCAGCTCTACCAAGCGTTCAGCATGCAAGGACACGGTGCGCTGGATTTCTCGGCGATCATCAAACTCTACCGCCAGGAGGATTGAGCATGACCCAGGCAGAAGCGCCGGTGCTGATCGAAGTTCGCAACCGCGTCGGTTACCTCACGCTCAATCGCCCAGCCGGGTTGAATGCCCTGACGCTGCCCATGGTGCGCACGCTCCATCGCCAACTTCAGGATTGGGCTGACGATCAGGACGTGGTCGCCGTGGTCCTGCGCGCCGCCGGCGAAAAAGCCTTCTGTGCCGGCGGCGATATCCGCTCGCTGTACGACAGCTACCAGAACGGCGAAGACCTGCACCGCGTCTTCTTCGAAGAAGAATACGCACTGGATCAGTACATCCACGCCTACAGCAAACCGCTGCTGGCGCTGATGAACGGTTTCGTTCTTGGGGGCGGCATGGGCCTGGTCCAGGGTGCCTCGCTGCGAGTGATTTCCGAACGCACACGCATGGGCATGCCGGAAGTCGGTATCGGCTATTTCCCGGACGTCGGCGGCAGTTACTTCCTGCCGCGCCTGCCCGGCAATCTCGGCATCTATATGGGCATGACGGGCAATCACATCGGTTCGGCCGATGCGCTCTATGCCGGGCTTGCCGATTATTGCGTGCCGCATGAGCGCTTTGCAGAACTGGAGCAGCGCCTCGATGAACAGGACTGGAGCACGGCGCCCCGTGCAGAACTCACCACACTGGTCGCTTCCATGGGCAGCACCGAGCTGCCTGACGCGCCGTTCAAGGCACTCTTCCCCGCCATCGAAAAACATTTTGCTGGCACCAGCATTGCCGCCATCCGCGAATCCCTGGCTGGTGAAACCCGCGCCGAATACCGCGACTGGGCCGCCGAGACGCTGAAGCTGATCGACAGCCGCTCGCCGCTGTCCATCAGTGTCACCCTGGAAATGCTCCGCCGCGGCCGCGAGCTTTCTCTCGCCGAGTGCTTTCGCATGGAGCTGCATCTGGACCGCCAATGGTTCGACAAGGGCGACATTATCGAAGGCGTGCGCGCACTGATCGTCGACAAGGACAAGAACCCGCGCTGGAACCCGCCTACGCTCAATGAAGTGACGCCAGAGCGAGTGGCCGCTTTCTTCGCCGGCGTCTGACCCAAGGGACTTCCCATGCAAGACATCGAACTAACTGAAGAACAGCGCATGATCCGCGATACGGCGCGCGACTTCGCCCGCGCCGAGATTGCCCCCAAAGCTCAATCCTGGGAACAGGCCGGCTGGATCGGCGACGAGACCGTGGCGCAATTGGGCGACCTCGGCCTGCTCGGCATGATCGTGCCCGAACAATGGGGCGGCACCTACATCGATTACGTCGCCTACGCACTGGCGGTCGAAGAAATCTCCGCTGGCGATGGTGCCATCGGCGCGCTGATGAGCATTCACAGCTCGGTGGGCTGCGGTCCTATCCTCAAATATGGAACACCGGAACAGCAAGACGCATGGCTACCGGATCTCGCCTCCGGACGCGCCATTGGCTGCTTCGCACTGACCGAACCCCAGGCCGGCTCCGAAGCACATAACCTGCGCACCCGCGCCATGCTGGAAAACGGCGAATGGGTCATCAATGGCGCCAAGCAATTCGTCAGCAACGGCAAGCGCGCCAAGATCGCCATCGTCTTCGCGGTCACCGATCCGGACCTGGGTAAGAAAGGGCTGTCGGCGTTTCTGGTGCCCACCGACAATCCTGGCTTCGTCGTCGACCGCCTGGAAAGCAAGATGGGCATCCGCGCCTCGGATACCTGCGGCGTGACTCTGCGCGACTGCCGAATCCCCGAAGCCAACCTGCTCGGCCCGCGCGGCAAGGGGTTGGCGATCGCCCTGTCGAATCTCGAAGGCGGCCGTATCGGCATCGGTGCCCAGGCGCTCGGTATCGCCCGCGCGGCTTTCGAAGCAGCGCTGGGTTATGCCCGTGAACGCATTCAATTCGACAAGCCGATCATCGAGCATCAGAGCTTGGCCAACATGTTGGCCGACATGCATACCCGGCTCAACGCCGCGCGCCTGCTGATCCTGCATGCCGCACGCCTGCGCAGCGCCAACCTGCCCTGCCTGTCCGAGGCGTCCCAGGCCAAGCTGTTTGCCTCGGAAATGGCCGAATACGTCTGTTCCAAAGCCATGCAGATCCATGGCGGCTACGGCTATCTCGAGGATTATCCGGTCGAGCGTTATTACCGTGACGCGCGGATCACCCAGATTTACGAAGGCTCCAGCGAAATTCAGCGGCTGCTGATCGCCCGCGAGCTGAACAACTACGGTTTGTGATCGAACGGAGGAATCGCCAGCAAGAACTAGTCCTCGCTGGCGATCAAAGCCGGCGCAACGCAGGGCCCAGCTAGACGAAACACCTCGAAGCAGTATTCCGAGCGGCGGATGTGGGTGAGCGCGGCCGACATCAAGACAACAATAAGAAGGATACGAAGATGCTCCAAGGCACGATGCAACAGACCCCACTGATGATCAGCGGCATCCTGACCCATGCGGCCATGGCCCACGGCGACCGTGAGATCGTCTCGCGACTGGTCGACGAACCTCAATGGCGCTACGACTACGCAGGCCTGGCGAGGCGCGCGGGCCAGGCAGCCTCGATGCTGCGCAGCCTTGGCGTGCAGCCGGGCGATCTGGTGTCATCAATGGCCTGGAACACCCATCGGCATTTCGAACTGTTTTTCGCTGTTCCCGGCATCGGTGCCGTCTTGCACACTGCCAACCCTCGCCTGTCCGACGAACAAATCATCTACACGCTCAACCACGCCGGCAGCGGCGTGCTGCTGTTCGATCGCAGCTTTCTTGCCGTGGTCGAGCGTGTGCGGCCCCGGCTGGAACACGTTCGCACCTTCATCATGTTGTCCGATGCCCAACGCACTGAGCCGGGCGATATCGGTGCACTGAGCTACGAAACGCTGATCGCCGATGAGCAACCCATCACCGACTGGCCGCAGTTCGACGAAAACGCCGGCGCCATGCTCTGCTACACCTCTGGCACCACCGGCAACCCGAAGGGCGTGGTCTACAGTCACCGTTCCGTCGTCTTGCATGCCATGGCGGCGGGGCTTACCGGCGCGTTCGGCTTCTCTGCTTTCGATTGCATCATGCCTTGCGCCTCGCTCTACCATGCCACGGCCTGGGGCGTGCCCTTCACCGCCGCCATCAACGGCTGCAAGTTCGTCCTGCCCTGCGACAAGATGGACGGTGCCAGTCTGCAGGAGCTGATCCAGACCGAGGGTGTGACCTTCTCCGGTGGCGTACCGACCATCTGGACCATGTACCTCAACTATCTTGAGCGCACCGGCGAAGGCACCGGCGAGCTCAAGTGTTTGGTGATTGCCGGCTCGGCCGTGCCCAGGGCGCTGGCCGAGAAATTCGAGACCCGTTATGGCGTCAGCGTCCGCCAATTGTGGGGCATGACCGAAACCAGCCCACTCGGCGTGGTCGCCACTCCAACGCCCAAGCTTGTAGCCATGGGCGAGGCAACCACCAACGAGACCATCTGGACCCGCCAGGGCCGCCTGCAATTCGGCATCGAGCTGAAGATCGTCGACGAAGCGGGCAATGAACTACCGCATGACGGGACCGCCTCCGGCGCGCTGCTGGTTCGCGGCCCCTGGACCGTCGAGCGCTACTTCCGCAGCGAAACCACTGCGCTGGATGAGGACGGCTGGTTCGACACCGGCGACATCGCCACCCTCGACCCCAACGGATACATGCGCATCACCGACCGCAGCAAGGACGTGATCAAGTCCGGCGGTGAATGGATCAGCTCCATCGATATCGAAAACGTCGCGGTGGGCTGCCCAGGGGTGCGCATCGCCGCGGTGGTCGGCGTGACGCACGAGAAATGGGAAGAACGCCCGGTCCTCATCATCGAAGCGCATGACGACACCGAACTGACCACCGAGGCGGTGCTCGCCTATCTCGAACCACAGATCGTCAAATGGTGGATGCCCGACGCGGTGATTTTCGACAGCGTACCCCTTACCGCCACCGGCAAAATCGACAAGAAAACCCTGCGCGACCGCTATCGCAGCCATTTGATGGATATGACCACGAGCGCAGCGAGCATATAGCCGATGTCCCGCTGATCGTAGGATGGGGCGAGCCGCGCAGGTGCAACCCATCAGCGCGACTCGCAGCGACTGGAGCGCCCCGTATGTTCGGGTCGGGTTTCACCATCCTACGGAGCGGTGTGTCGGCGATACACGAGGTAAGTGAAACCCATCGGAAATCCGTATTCTATTCGCCGGCGGTTCCGGCTCAACGCGCGGCATACGCGCTGCGCCCGCTACGCTAGGAGCTACCATGCCAACCGAAAATACCCAACGCCGCCAGGGCCCGCTGGTTGGCCTGCGCGTGCTGGAGTTCACCAGCATCGGCCCCGGCCCGCATTGCGCGATGCTCCTGGCTGATCTGGGCGCCGAGGTGCTGCGCATCGATCGTGACGGCGGCAATGGCTGGCCCAACCCGGTGGCCGATCGCGGACGCAGGCGGCTGACACTGGATATCCGAAGCGATGCCGGGCGTGAGCGCTGTCTGGCCTTGGCTGAAGATGCCGATGTGCTGATCGAAGGCTTTCGCCCCGGCGTGATGGAGCGCCTGGGCCTCGGGCCGGAGCAGGTTCAGGCGCGCAATCCAAAGCTGGTCTATGGGCGCATGACTGGCTGGGGCCAGACCGGGCCACTGGCCAAAAGCGCCGGACATGACATCAACTATCTGGCGATTACCGGCGCACTGGCGGCAATTGGCGACCGCGAAGGCCCGGCGATTCCACCGCTCAATCTGGTCGGCGACTTCGGTGGTGGTTCGCTGTATCTGGCGTTCGGCATCATGGCTGCGCTATGGGAACGAGAACGTTCAGGCAAGGGCCAAGTAGTCGACGCGGCCATCGTCGATGGCGTGTCCTCGATGATG
Organism: Stutzerimonas sp.; assembly: GCF_982611455.1. Lineage (NCBI taxonomy): Bacteria > Pseudomonadati > Pseudomonadota > Gammaproteobacteria > Pseudomonadales > Pseudomonadaceae > Stutzerimonas > Stutzerimonas sp. The sequence goes on along the minus strand of NZ_CEXBBO010000029.1, from coordinate 55,216 downwards.
AGTTTCTTTGCGGGACTCCTGCCCAGCGGGGCAATTTCACTTGAGCGCGACCGTAACCTGTTGTCCGGTGCCGCTCCGCATTACCGTTGCTACACCTGTGCCGATGGCCGCGACATCTCCGTCGGACCGTTGGAGCCGCAATTCTTCGCTGAGCTGATGCGGCGGATCGATGCGCCTGAATCGTTGCGCCAAGGCTGCAACGACCCAGCCCTCTGGCAAGATCAGAGCGAACGGCTCGCCGCGCTGTTCGCCAGCCGGACCCAGGCCGAATGGTGCGCCCTGCTCGAAGGCACTGATGCCTGCTTCGCACCCGTACTCACCCTTGAAGAAGCCGCACAGCATCCACATATGCAGGAACGCTGCGTTTATCGGGACATCGACGGCGCCCTGCACGCCGCACCGGCCCCGCGCTTCTCGCGGACGCCGGGAGCGATCAAAGACTCGGAAGAAGCTGAGGGCTGGGATTGAGCTGGAAACCGATTTTATAGAGGTCACGTGACCTCGGTGTGGGCATGCTGGTCTGCCCTCAATAAGCGCTGCAGGACAACTAGGTAGGGTGGGCTTCAGCCCACCGCAGCGGAGTGCGGCGGACGTATTTGGTGGGCTGAACCCAATCGGCGCTGCCACTAAACGAACTGAGGCCTTATTCGCCCAAATTCCGCGCAATCACCAGCCGCTGAATATCGCTCGTGCCTTCATAAATCTGGCAGACCCGCACGTCGCGGTAGATGCGCTCCACCGGGAAATCCTGGAGATAGCCGTAACCACCCAGCGTCTGGATGGCCGCCGAGCAGACTTTCTCGGCCATCTCGGAGGCGAACAGCTTGGCCATGGAGGCTTCGACCAGCGCGGGCTGGCCTGCCTCGCGCAGCGCGGCGGCGTGCAGCACCATTTGCCGGGCGACGGCGATCTGGGTCGCCATGTCGGCCAACCGAAATGCGACGGCCTGATGCTCACTGATCGCCTTACCGAACGCCTCGCGCTCACGGGCATAGTCGCGGGCGGCCTCGAATGCCGCGCGCGCCATGCCGACCGCTTGAGCGGCGATGCCGATGCGACCGCCTTCCAGGTTCGCCAGAGCGATGCGATAGCCCTCGCCCTCCTCGCCCAAGCGCTGGGATTCGTGCACGCGCATGTCTTCGAACGCCAGCTGGCAGGTGTCGGACGCGTGCTGCCCGAGCTTGTCCTCAATGCGCACCACCTGATACCCGGGCGTGTCGGTGGGCACGATAAAGGCGCTGATGCCGCGCTTGCCGGCGTCCGGTTCGGTCACGGCGAAGACGATCACCGTGCCGGCGTGCTGGCCCGATGTGATGAACTGCTTGGCGCCGTTGATCACGTAGCCATCGCCGTCACGCCGGGCGCGGGTGCGCAGACTGCTGGCGTCGGAGCCCGCGTGCGGTTCGGTCAGGGCGAAGGCGCCAATCTGCGCACCGCTGGCCAGGGGCGTCAGGTAGCGCTGCTTCTGCTCCTCGTTGCCAAATCGCAGAATCGGCACGCAGCCCACCGAGTTATGCACGCTCATGATGGTCGAGCAGGCACCGTCGCCGGCGGCAATTTCTTCCAGCGCCAACGCATAGGCGATGTAGCCGGTCTCGCTGCCGCCCCACTGTTCCGGGCAAAGCATGCCGAAGAAGCCAAGCTCGGCCATTTCACCGATCGCCTCGGCCGGGTAGCGATGTTCGCGGTCCCAGTCGGCAGCGAAGGGTTTCAGGCGTTCCTGAGCGAACTGCCGGGCCATGTCGCGGATGCTGGTTTGATCGTCATTGAGCAGCATGGCAAATCCTCAATCGAGCAGTTCGACAGCCATGGCGGTCGCTTCGCCACCACCGATGCAGATGGCCGCGATGCCCTTGCGCAGGCCACGGTCGCGCAGTGCGGCGATCAGGGTCACGAGTATCCGTGCCCCGGACGCGCCGATTGGATGGCCCAACGCGCAAGCGCCACCGTTGACGTTGACCTTGGCGTGATCGAGCCCCAGCTCGCGCACGGTGACCATGCTGACCACGGCGAATGCCTCGTTTATCTCGAACAGATCCACCTCGTCGAGACGCCAACCGGTACGTTCCAGCAATTTGTGAATGGCGCCGATGGGCGCGGTCGGAAACAGATTGGGTGCATCGGCGAACACCGCGTGGCCGTGGATTACTGCCTGTGGCTTCAAGCCCCGGCGCTCGGCTTCGGAGCGGCGCGTCAGCACCAATGCAGCCGCACCGTCGGAGATCGAACTTGAATTGGCCGCGGTCACGGTGCCGCCTTCACAAAACGCCGGTTTGAGCGACGGAATCTTTTCCGGCATCGCCTTGGGCGGCTGTTCGTCGTCACGGATGCTGCGCTGCTCGCGGCCTTGAGTGACCTCCAACGGGACGATCTCGCTGGCGAAGCGGCCGCTAGCGATCGCATCGCGGGCGCGCTGCAGTGATGTCAGCGCGTAGGCGTCCTGTTCTTCGCGAGTGAAGCCATGATTCTGCGCGCAGTCTTCGGCGAAGGTGCCCATTAGCCGGCCCTTGTCGTACGCATCCTCGAGGCCGTCGAGGAACATGTGGTCGAGCACCTTGCCGTGGCCCATGCGGTAACCGCTGCGGGCCTTTTCTAGCAGGTAGGGCGCGTTGGACATGCTCTCCATGCCGCCCGCAACGATCAGGTCCGCACTGCCCGCGCGCAACGCATCGTGCGCGAGGATGGCGGCCTGCATGCCAGAGCCGCACATTTTGTTCAGCGTGGTGGAGGCGGTCGCCTGGCCCAACCCGGCGCCAAGTGCCGCCTGACGCGCCGGCGCCTGGCCGAGACCGGCCGGGAGCACGCAGCCCATCAGCACTTCCTGTATCTGTTCGGCAGCAACTCCACTGCGCTCGACCGCCGCGCGAATCGCAGCCGCGCCCAGCTCCGGCGCGCTGAGGCTTTTCAGATCGCCCTGAAAGCCGCCCATGGGCGTACGCGCACTGCCCAGAATCACGATTGGATCGTTGTTCATCACCTATCTCCCGTTATTTCGCGGCCATGCGCAGGGCGCCGTCGAGGCGGATCACCTCGCCGTTGAGCATGTCGTTCTCGACGATATGGCGGACCAGCGCTGCATATTCTTTCGCTCGGCCCAGACGCGGCGGGAACGGCACACCGGCCGCCAGCGAGTCGCGCACTTCCTGGGTCATAGCGGCCATCATCGGCGTCTCGAACACGCCAGGAGCGATGGTCATCACACGGATGCCGTAACGCGCCAGTTCACGCGCCGCGGGAAGCGTCATAGCGACCACGCCGCCCTTGGATGCGGCGTAAGCGGCCTGGCCGATCTGCCCGTCGTAGGCCGCGATGGACGCGGTGTTGATGATCACGCCGCGATTGCCCTGGGCGTCCGGCTCAGTCTTGGCAATGGCTTCAGCGGCCAGGCGCAACATGTTGAAACTGCCGATCAGGTTGAGATTAATGACTCGGCTGAAGCTCTCCAGCCCGTGCGGGCCTTGGCGACCGAGAATCTTTTCACCGCTGGCGACGCCAGCGCAGTTGACCAGCCCGTGCAGGCCGCCGAAATGTTCGACCGCCGCATTCACAGCCGCCTGCGCCGCGGCTTCGTCACACACATTGGTGATCACAGCGTGAGCGCTGGCGCCTAGCGCATCGCTACGCTCGTTCAACAGCTCGGCATTGATGTCGGCCAACACCACTTTGGCACCGGCAGCGACCAGCGCTTCTGCAGCTGCCGCACCCAGCCCGGAGGCGCCTCCGGTGATCAGGAAAACCTTGTCTTGAATGTTCACGACTCGACCTCGTAGTGATGGTTCGGATCAGGCAGACGCGCGTTGCTTGATCACCCTGACCTCATCTTCAACAGACCAAAAGCCTCCGGCAATAGTCGTTGCACGCAATCGCGATGACTGTTTTGGCCAAATCGTCCCAACGGCGCGGCGTCGGCGTCTTGTTTAGCTTAGCCTCGTTCCCCTCACCCCAACCCTCTCCCAAAGGGGCGAGGGAGCCGGTAGCCGGACGTGTCGGGCGGTGCCTGGCGGAGCACGGTGGTGGTCGTCTTGTCGGAGACGAACGTGGATGAGTGCTACCAGATTCACTTCCGATGACATCGCATATCTGGCTCAGGCCGGGCCCGTGGTTTATCACCTATGCGAGCAAACACGGCGCTCCTCGCTTCGACGGCAATACGCCTGGCCTATTCATCGGCATGAAGAATCAGCCCACGGTACTGGCCCGGATTGGTCCCGGTCCACTTGCGAAATGCCTTGTAAAACGAGCTCACATCAGCAAAACCCAGGCGCTCGGCGATTTCCGCATAACTGATGTTCGGGTCAGCCAGCCACAGCGTGGCCATTTCCTCGCGCACCAGATCTTTTATCGTCTGGTATGGCAACCCGGTGTCGGCCAGGCGCCGGCGAAGAGTCGAGGGCGAGATGCACAGTTGCTGCGCCAAGGCTTCGCTGGTCGGCCATTGCTCGGCAGGCAGAGCGCGCAACTGTGCCTTGATGCGGCTGCCAAGGCTGGTGTTGTCGCGGTATTTGACGAGGATGTTTGCCGGCGCCTGGGCGAGAAAGTCATGCAGCTCCTGCTCGCTGCGCCGCACCGGTAGAGCGAGCACTTCGGCCGCGAAAATGATCCGGGTGCTGGGCCTGGCGAAGCGCAGGTTGTCGGAGAACATCACCCGGTAATCGTCGGTATATGCCGGCTCTTCGCAACGCAATTCGACGGCCAGCAGCGGGATGCGTCGACCGGCCAGCCAGCAGGCAAGTCCGTGCAGCAGCATCCAGAAAGTGAAGTAGCCAAACGCCCGAAGTGCCGGCCCGCCCACCGGCTCTTGCAGGGTGATTTCCGCCAGGCTCTCGCTGCGATGAAGCTTGCCGTTGAACCCCTCGAATGTCAGCCCGAAGAAATCCAGCGCGACGCGCAGCGCACTGTCGAGGGTCGGCTGCGCCATCGCCGCGCGACAGACGAACGCGAAGCTGCCGGCACGCATCCGACGTGAGTCCATGCCAAAGAACTCGTCGTCGAAATGCCGCGCCAATCGACGCCAGAGCTTGCTGTATTCGTCCACATCGATGCGCGCGTCGGCATCTTCCATGTCGATCGGCGCAAGCCCAAGGTTATCCAGCAAGCTGTCGGCCGGCAGCGCCGATGTGCTGAAGGCCAGCAGCGCCTCTTTCACCAACCGCACGGAAATGGTGCCTTTGCCATCACGAATCATGCGCGACCCATCATCTGGTCGTGACTGTGAGCCGCCACTTCCCGCAAGAAATCCCAGCAGACGCGCATCCGCGCCAGATCTTTGTTTTCCACCGGCATCAACATCCAGAAGGTGCGGGTGAATTCGATTTCGTCTACGAGCACCTCCCTGAGCAAGGGCTCCTTGCGCGCGGAAAACGCCGGCAGAATCGCCAGGCCGGCGCCGCCCGCCACGGCTTCCTGCTGCGCAAGGATGCTTGTGCTGCGCAGCGAGTGCTGGCGCGGCCGTACGATTTCGTCGAGAAAGTACAGCTCCTTGCTGTACAGCAGATCTTCGATATAGCTGACGAATACGTGGTCGCTCAGGTCTTCGCGGCTGCGAATCGGTGGATGGGCCGCCAAGTAGGATTCCGAAGCGTACAACCGCAACACATAGTCGGTCAGTTTGGTAATCACGTAGGGGCCGCGCTCGGGGCGCTCCAGGGTGACGACGATATCCGCTTCGTGACGCGCCAGCCGCACCGAGCGCGGCACCGCGAGCAGGTCCACGCCCAGATGCGGATAGTCTCGCGTCAGGCTGGCCAACTGGCCGGCCAGCATGACCGTGCCGTAGCCTTCGGTGGCGCCGATGCGCACCTGGCCCGATAGCTTGTCGGCGGTAAGGCTCGGCTGCTCGATGGAGGTGATCGCGCTTTCCATCGCCTCGGCCTGAGCGAGTAGATCACGCCCCGCCTCGGACAGGCGATATCCCGCCTTGGCGCGGATGAACAACTGGCGATCCAGCGCCTTTTCCAGCGCCTGGACGCGTCGTGCAACGGTCGTGTGATCGACGCCCAGACGCCGCGCGGCGATGGTCAGCTTGCCCGCACGGGACAGTTCGAGAAAAAAACGCAGGTTGTCCCAATCCACTGCAGACTCCAGATCCGTCGAGGTCAGCACGCCCGCCCGCGGCCCACTGTGCAAAAACACAGAATACCTCTGCATTTCGCACCATGGGTTTACTATTTTTACGCTGCTAGGCTCGTTTATTGAACCCTGTTTCGCCGCACTACATTCGCAATCATTTCAACAAGAAGAAGGAATCGACATGAGCCAGAAGATCCAGCTCGAAATGCGCGGCCATACCGCCCTGCTGACCATAGCCAATCCGCCGGCCAATACGTGGGACCGCGAATCACTGGGGGCGCTGGAACAGATGATCGGCCAACTCAACGGCGACGCGAATGTCTATGCACTGGTCATCACCGGTCAGGGCGAAAAGTTCTTTTCCGCCGGTGCCGATCTCAAGCAATTCGCCAGCGGCGACAAGGTTGCAGCTCGCGAAGTGTCCGAGCTGTTCGGCCGCGCCTTTGATGCGCTGAGCCGTTTCCGCGGTGTTTCCATCGCCGCTATCAACGGCTACGCCATGGGTGGCGGCCTGGAATGTGCGCTGGCTTGCGATATCCGCATCGCCGAGGAGCAGGCGCAGATGGCGTTGCCGGAAGCCAGCGTCGGCCTGTTGCCCTGTGCTGGCGGTACGCAAAATCTGCCATGGCTGGTGGGCGAAGGCTGGGCCAAGCGGATGATCCTCTGCGGCGAGCGCATCAACGCGCAGCGCGCCGAGAAGATCGGCCTGGTCGAGGAAGTGGTGCCGCACGGCCAATCTCTGGAAGCTGCGCTTAAGCTCGCCGAAGGCGTCAGCGCACAAAGCCCCTCCTCCGTCAGCCGCTCCAAGCGCTTGGTGATGAATGCCCGCAGCGGTAGCCATGCAGAAGGCTGGGCTGGCGAGCGCGATCTGTTCGTCGAGCTGTTCGATACCCAAGACCAGAAGGAAGGCGTTAACGCCTTCCTGGAAAAACGCAGCGCCAAATGGCAGAACGCCTGACTCACAGACAAGCCATGCTTTCGAGCTCGCCCACGATTTCGCCTGGTTCGGGGTCACCATGCCGCCCAGCAAACGCTCATTGCTATTTAGTGGTGGCGTCCCTGGGCACACGGCCCAGCAAATAGAACTCGTCGTTGGGCGGCGTGCGCGCCATCGACACCAGGCGATTGGAAAGTCCGAACAACGCAGTGATGGCGCCAATGTCCCAGATGTCGTCAGAGGTGAAGCCGGCCTCTTCCAGACGGCCTTGCCAAGCGTCATCAAGCACGCCGCGCTGCGCCCCGATATGCAGGGCGAAATCGAGCATCACCTGTTGACGTGCACTCAATGGCGCGGTGCGGTAGTTGACCGCGAGCTGGTCGGCCAGCAGCGGACTCTTGGCCAGGATTCGCAGAATCGCGCCATGGGCGACCACGCAATACAGACAGCCATGATCGGCGCTGACTGCCACGACAATCATTTCCTTCTCGGCCTTGGTCAGGCTGTCGGACTCTCGCTCCATGAGCGCATCGTGATAGCTGAAAAACGCCCGAAACTCATCGGGCCGATGAGCCAGCATCAGGAAAACGTTGGGGACGAAACCTGCTTTTTCCTGTACCGCCAGAATGCGTTCACGTACATCGTCCGGCAGCGAATCCAGGTGCTCGACAAGCGGAAAACGACTGATGGCTTGGGTCATGAGATGCTCCGTACTCTTCAAGAAAAGCGGTGTGGTCGGGCGTAATCGGCAATTGCCTCTACTCGGCGAGGCCGAGGTCAGCGATGCTCACTTCCCGCATACGGAATTTCTGCACCTTGCCGCTGATGGTCATGGGGAAGTCGTCGACGAACTTGATATGCCGCGGTGCCTTGAAGTGCGCGATCCGCCCCTTGCAGAAATCACGCAGGTCATCGGCGCTGACCTCATGCCCCGGATGCAGCTTGACCCAGGCAACGATTTCCTCGCCGTAGGTCTTGTCCGGCACCCCAATCACCTGCACATCTGCCACCCCGGGATGGGTGAAGAGAAACTCCTCGATCTCGCGCGGGTACACGTTCTCGCCGCCACGAATGATCATGTCTTTATTGCGTCCGACGATCTTGAGATAACCCTCGTCATCCATGATCGCCAGGTCGCCAGTGTGCATCCAGCGCGCGGCGTCGATGGCGCCTGCCGTCGCCTCCGGGTTGTTCCAATAGCCGAGCATGACGCTGTAGCCACGGGTGCAGAGTTCGCCGATCTGTCCGCGCGGGACGATGCGATTGTGCTCGTCGACAACCTTGCTCTCCAGGTGCGGCTGGGTGCGTCCCACGCTGGTGACACGACGCTCCAGATCGTCGTCGGCTGCGGTCTGGGTCGAGACCGGGCTGGTCTCGGTTATGCCATAGGCGATCTGCATTTCATTCAGGTGCATGTCGTCGATGACACGCTTCATCACTTCGATCGGGCAAGTGGAACCGGCCATGATCCCGGTGCGCAGATGGCTCAGGTCCAGCGACTGGCGTTCCGGATGGTCGAGCATGGCGATGAACATGGTCGGCACACCGTACATGCCAGTGGCTTTTTCTTCGGCTGCGGCCTGCAGCGCGGCAAGCGGCTCGAAGGCGGCACTCGGATAAATCATCGTGGTGCCATGGGTCACGCAGCCGAGGTTACCCATGACCATGCCGAAGCAGTGATACAGCGGCACCGGAATCACCAGCCGGTCATGCTCGGTGAGCTTCAGGCTTTCACCAACCATGTAGCCGTTGTTGAGGATGTTGTAGTGACTGAGGGTGGCGCCTTTGGGGAACCCCGTGGTGCCCGAGGTGTACTGAATATTGATCGGGTCGTCGAACTGCAGCTGTTCGCCATATTGACGCAGCTGTTCAGGGCCTACACGTTCGGCCATGTCCAACAGACTGCGCCACAGCAGCATGCCGTCCACTGGTTGGTCGCATAGGCTGATCACGCCGCGCAGGTCCGGCAGCGTCTGGCTTTGCAAAGCACCCATGGTGGAGCGCCTGAGCTCCGGCAGCAGTTCATGGAGCATCGCATGATAATCGGAGGTCTTGAACGCATCGGCGCAGATCAGCCAGCGGCAGCCGGATTGCTTGAGTGCGTATTCGAGTTCGTTGAGACGATAGGCCGGATTGATGTTCACCAGCACCACGCCGATCTTGGCGGTCGCGAACTGCGCGATACACCACTGCGCATTGTTCGGCGACCAAATGCCCAGTCGCTCGCCAGGCTGAAGACCGAGCGCCAACAAGCTGCGTGCACAGCGATCCACTTCTCCAGCCAGCTGCGCCCAGGTGTAGCGCAGGTTCTGGTGACGCACGATCAAGGCCTCACGGTCGGAGAACCGTTCGACCGTCCGATCGAACGCCGCACCGATGGTCATCGCCAACAGAGGCTTGGTCTGCGGTCCGCAGGTGTAGCTCGGAAGACTCATGTCGAATTCCTCAGTCTCATGTTTGTTATGAGGCCTTGGGGCCCGTCGTGCTGGAGTTGACAGCCATTCCGGGCATTGTTACGTTAACGTAAAGGTAATCACGCAACAACCCACCGCACCCCACGCCAAAAACTAGTGTCGAAAGGTGCTAAGAGCAGGGCCAAACGTCAGGTGAAATCAGCCTCACGGCGCGCGGCACCAAACAACTACAAGACAAGCAGGTGGCGACATGAACTACTCCGGCCTCAACTTTGCCCTCGGTGAAACCGTCGACATGCTGCGCGATCAGGTACGCGGTTTCGTTGCCGATGAAGTGGCGCCCCGCGCCGAAGCCATCGACCGCGACAACCTCTTCCCCAGCGACATGTGGCGCAAATTCGGCGACATGGGCCTGCTCGGTATCACGATAGACGAGGAATACGGCGGCGCTGGGATGGGGTACCTGGCACACGTCATCGCGCTCGAGGAAATCAGCCGCGGCTCGGCCTCGGTGGGCCTGTCCTACGGCGCGCACTCCAACCTCTGCGTCAATCAGATCAACCGCAACGGTACACAGGAGCAGAAGGCGAAATACCTGCCGAAGCTCGTCTCCGGTGAGCATGTCGGCGCGCTGGCGATGAGCGAGCCAAACGCCGGCTCCGATGTGGTTTCGATGAAACTGCGCGCTGATCGCCAGGGCGACCGCTTCGTGCTCAACGGCAGTAAGACCTGGATCACCAACGGCCCGGACGCCAACACCTACGTGATCTACGCCAAGACCGACCTGGACAAGGGCGCGCACGGCATCACCGCCTTTATCGTCGAGCGCGACTGGAAGGGGTTCTCGCGCGGCAACAAGTTCGACAAGCTCGGCATGCGCGGCTCCAACACCTGCGAGCTGTTCTTCGATGACGTCGAGGTGCCGGAAGAGAACGTGCTGGGCGTCGAGAATGGCGGCGTCAAGGTGTTGATGAGCGGCCTGGATTACGAACGCGTGGTGCTTGCCGGCGGTCCGGTCGGGATCATGCAGGCCTGCCTCGACGTGGTGGTGCCTTACATCCACGACCGCAAGCAGTTCGGCCAGAGCATCGGCGAGTTCCAGTTCATCCAGGGCAAGGTCGCCGACATGTACACCCAGCTCAACGCCAGCCGCGCCTATCTCTACACTGTCGCACAAGCCTGCGACCGCGGCGAAACCACCCGCAAGGATGCCGCCGGCGTGATCCTCTACACCGCCGAAGCCGCGACCCAGATGGCGCTCCAGGCGATCCAGATCCTCGGTGGCAACGGTTACATCAACGAGTTCTCCACCGGCCGCTTGTTGCGCGACGCCAAGCTCTACGAGATCGGCGCCGGTACCAGCGAGATTCGCCGCATGTTGATTGGGCGCGAGCTGTTCAACGAAACCAAATAAAAGCGGCTGCAGGCTGCAGGCTGCAAGCTACAGGCGAACTGCCTGCAGCCTGCAACCTGAGGCCTGTAGCCAGGACGGAGTCCGTCATGGCTATCCTGCATACCCAAATCAACACCCGCTCGCCTGAGTTCGCCGCGAACCGTGGAGCAATGCTCGCCCAAGTCGAGGACCTTCGCGCCCTGCTCGGTCGTGTCCATGAAGGCGGTGGCGAGAAGGCGCAGCTGCGCCACACCTCGCGCGGCAAGCTCCTGCCGCGCGAACGCATCAACCGCTTGCTCGATGCTGGCTCGCCGTTTCTCGAGGTCAGCCAACTGGCTGCCCATGAGGTTTACGGCGAAGAGGTCCCAGCGGCCGGGTTGGTCGCCGGCATCGGCCGGGTCGAAGGCGTCGAGTGCATGATCATCGCCAACGACGCGACGGTAAAAGGCGGCAGCTACTATCCGCTCACCGTGAAAAAGCATCTGCGCGCGCAGACCATCGCGCAGCAGAATCGCCTGCCATGCATCTATCTGGTGGATTCCGGCGGCGCCAACCTGCCGCGTCAGGACGAGGTATTCCCCGACCGCGAGCACTTCGGCCGCATTTTCTTCAACCAGGCCAACATGAGCGCCATGGGCATTCCGCAGATTGCCGTGGTGATGGGTTCCTGCACCGCGGGCGGCGCCTACGTGCCGGCGATGGCGGACGAAGCCATCATGGTGCGCAATCAAGCGACCATTTTTCTCGCCGGCCCTCCATTGGTCAAAGCCGCCACCGGTGAAGTGGTGACGGCCGAAGACCTGGGCGGTGCCGATGTGCATTGCAAGACCTCCGGCGTGGCCGACCACTACGCCGAAAATGATGAGCACGCCCTTTCGCTGGCTCGCCGCAGCATCGCCAACCTCAACTGGCGCAAGCGTGGTGAAGTGAACAGTCGCGCACCGATTGCGCCGTTGTTCGATGGCGAGGAGTTGTATGGCGTCATCCCCGCCGATGCCAAGCAGCCGTTCGACGTACGCGAGGTAATTGCTCGCCTCGTCGACGGTTCGGTGCTCGACGAATTCAAGGCGCTGTACGGCAGCACGCTGGTCTGCGGCTTCGCGCATATACAGGGCTATCCCATCGCGATTCTGGCCAACAACGGCATCCTGTTCGCTGAGTCCGCGCAGAAGGGCGCGCACTTCATCGAGCTGGCCTGTCAGCGCGGCATCCCGCTGCTGTTCCTGCAGAACATCACAGGCTTCATGGTCGGGCAGAAATACGAGGCCGGCGGCATCGCCAAGCATGGCGCCAAGCTGGTGACCGCGGTGGCCTGCGCCAAGGTGCCCAAGTTTACGGTGATCATCGGGGGCAGCTTTGGTGCGGGCAACTACGGCATGTGCGGCCGCGCCTATGACCCGCGTTTCTTGTGGATGTGGCCCAACGCGCGGATTGGCGTGATGGGAGCGCAACAGGCCGCCGGCGTGCTGGCTCAGGTCAAGCGCGAACAGGCTGAGCGTAGCGGGCAGACGTTTTCGGCCGAAGAGGAAGCCCAGCTCAAACAACCGATTCTTGAGCAGTACGAGCATCAGGGCCATCCGTATTATTCCAGCGCGCGGCTGTGGGATGACGGCGTGATTGATCCCGCGCAAACCCGTGATGTGTTAGGCCTGGCGCTATCGGCATCCCTCAATGCGCCCATCGAGCCGACCCGCTTTGGCGTGTTCCGGATGTAAAGAAAAGCCGACAACGGCGCTGGAGGCTGGAGGCTCGACGTCCAGCTTTCAGCCTTAAGCCAAGGGCCGTAGGCCTTCGTTTGCAGGAACAATTTATGAGCACGTCCAACTTTCAAACTATCGAACTTGAGTATTCCGCCAAGGGTTTCGCCACGCTATGGCTCAACCGTCCGGAAAAGAACAACGCCTTCAATGCCGAGATGATTCGCGAGCTGGTGCTCGCCATCGATCAAATCCAGGCAGATAAGAAGTTACGCTTTCTGCTGCTACGCGGTCGCGGCAGGCATTTCTCGGCAGGCGCCGACATTGCCTGGATGCAGCAGTCCGCCAAGCTGGACTTCGACGCCAACCTCACCGATGCCCGTGAGCTGGCGGAGCTGATGTACAGCCTCTACCACCTCAAACTGCCAACCCTGGCGGTGGTTCAAGGCGCGGCATTCGGCGGTGCGCTCGGGTTGATTGCCTGCTGCGACATGGCCATCGGAACGGCTGATGCCCAGCTGTCGCTGTCGGAAGTGCGTATTGGCCTCGCTCCGGCGGTGATCAGCCCCTTTGTGGTCAAGGCCATCGGTGAGCGAGCCACGCGCCGCTACGCCATGACTGGCGAGCGCTTCAGTGGCGAGCGTGCGCGCGAGCTCGGTTTGTTGTCCGAGACCTATGCGGCAGATTCGCTGGACGACAGCCTAAGTGGCTGGATCGATAACCTGTTACTCAACAGCCCGCAAGCCATGCGCGCCAGCAAGGACCTGCTGCGCGAAGCCAGCAGCGGCTCACTGAGTCCGGCGCTGCGCCGTTACACCGAAAACACCATCGCGCGTATCCGGGTCAGTCCCGAAGGGCAGGAAGGGCTGAACGCCTTTCTGGAAAAGCGCAAACCGGCATGGTCGGGGAATGCTTGATGTCCGGGTTCGTCTGGAGTGCCGCCCCCTCTCCCCAGCCCTCTTCCCGCGGGGGCGAGGGGGTTGGTTTGTGCAGCATTTGGGCTAGGACGCCGGCCCGTGGCGACGGCAACGACGTCAGCGCGGCGCTGCTACAACGAAAGCGCCATTACGCGCATCCGCGTCAGCTCCGAAGAGTAGGACGGGTTGAACGCCTTTCTGGAAAAGCGCAAACCAGCATGGTCGGGGGATGTTTGATGTCCGGGTTCGTCTGGAGCGCCATCCCCTCTCCCCAGCCCTCTCCCCACGGGGGCGAGGGAGTTGTTTCGTGCAGCGTTTGGGCTGCAGCACCAGCCCTCAACACCGATACGCCCATCGGCAGAACCCGCTTTTGGACATTAACCAGACGCGCTAGTAACCGTCAAACCACACCATTGCCCCGCCCCACTCCGTTATCCCCTCGCCCCTTTGGGGAGAGGGCTAGGGTGAGGGGAAAAGTCTTCAAGGCCACGCAGGAGCCACAACAATGATAACCACCCTCCTGGTCGCCAATCGCGGCGAGATCGCCTGCCGCGTAATGCGCACCGCCAAGGCCATGGGCCTAACCACCGTTGCCGTGCACAGCGCCATCGACCGTGACGCACGGCATACCCGCGAGGCCGACATCCGCATCGACCTCGGCGGCGCCAAGCCGGCCGAAAGCTACCTGCTGATCGACAAACTGATCGCTGCCGCCAAGGCCAGCGGCGCCCAGGCGATTCACCCCGGTTACGGCTTTCTCTCCGAAAACGCCGATTTCGCCCGCGCCATCGAAGATGCCGGGCTGATATTCCTCGGCCCTCCCGCCTCGGCCATCGACGCGATGGGCAGCAAGTCCGCCGCCAAAGCATTGATGGAAAAAGCCGGCGTGCCACTGGTACCTGGCTATCACGGCGAAGCGCAGGATGTGGAAACCTTCCGCGTTGCCGCTGAAAAGATCGGTTATCCCGTGCTGCTCAAGGCCACCGCGGGCGGCGGCGGTAAGGGCATGAAAGTCGTTGAGCGCGAAGCCGATCTGGCCGAAGCGCTGCAATCGGCCCAGCGCGAGGCGCAATCCTCGTTCGGTGACTCGCGGATGCTGGTCGAGAAGTACGTGCTCAAACCACGCCACGTAGAAATTCAGGTGTTCGCCGATCAGCACGGCAACTGCCTGTACCTCAATGAACGCGATTGCTCGATCCAGCGCCGCCATCAGAAGGTCGTCGAAGAGGCGCCTGCACCGGGCCTGTCTCCCGAACTGCGCCGCGCCATGGGCGAAGCGGCGGTCAAGGCCGCGCAGGCCATCGGTTACGTCGGTGCAGGCACGGTGGAGTTTCTGCTCGATGCGCGTGGCGAGTTCTTCTTTATGGAAATGAACACCCGCCTTCAGGTCGAGCACCCGGTGACCGAAGCCATCACCGGCCTCGATCTGGTGGCCTGGCAGATCCGTGTCGCCCGTGGCGAACCGCTGCCGATCACTCAGGATCAGGTTCCGCTCAACGGCCACGCCATCGAGGTGCGGCTGTATGCCGAAGACCCGGATAATGACTTCCTGCCCGCCACCGGCACCCTTGATCTGTACCGCGAATCCGCCCCCGGCCCGGGCCGTCGTGTCGACAGCGGTGTGGCCGAAGGCGATACGGTTTCACCCTTCTACGATCCGATGCTCGGCAAGCTGATCGCCTGGGGCGAGAACCGCGAGGAAGCGCGCCTGCGACTGCTGACTATGCTCGATGAAACCTACGTCGGCGGCGTGCGGACCAACTTGGCTTTTCTGCGGCGCGTAATTGGCCACCCTGCTTTTGCCGACGCGGAACTGGACACCGGTTTCATTCCGCGTCATGAAGCGGAGCTGATGCGCAAACCTGGCGAATTGGCCGATGAATTCTGGCAACTGGCCGGCGAGCTCTTCGTGCAGACCGAGCCGGCCAAGGTCCGTGAAGACGATCTCCACTCACCATGGGCAAAGCGCGATGGCCTGCGCTTCGGATTACCGGCGCAAACCAGTGTGCATCTGATGTGCAATGGCGAGAGCCGTCAGGTACGCGTGAGCAGTCGCGCCGCAACCGAGATCACGCATCTTCCAAAAGCCATCCGCCAGGGCTGCACGCTCTATCTGGAATGGAATGGCGAGCTGCACGCCGTAACCGCGTTCGACCCCATCGCTGAAGTCGAGGCCTGCCACCAGCACCAGGGCGGCCTGACCGCGCCCATGAACGGCAGCATCGTTCGGGTGCTGGTCGAGGCCGGGCAAAGCGTCGAGGCCGGCGCCACGCTCATCGTGCTCGAAGCGATGAAGATGGAGCACAGCATCCGTGCGCAACAGGCAGGCGTGGTCAAAGGTCTGTTTTATGCCGAAGGCGATATGGTCAGCGAAGGTGCGGTATTGCTGGAGCTGGAAGACGCCTGACGCAGGATGGAAAACGGCGTGATGCGGAATGTTTTGCATGGCATTGGTGGGCTTCAGCCCACCAGGCACGATAGAAAAGATCTCAGGACTGACATTAACCCAGGTGACGCTGCAAACATCGCGACACCCATGGAGGACACATGACTCTGCCCAAACACGTCCGTCTGGTGGAAGTCGGCCCCCGCGACGGCCTGCAGAACGAAAAGCAGCCGATCAGCGTCGCCGACAAAGTGCGGCTGGTGGACGACCTCAGCGCCGCCGGCCTGCAGTACATCGAGGTCGGCAGTTTCGTGTCGCCCAAGTGGGTGCCACAGATGGCCGGCTCGGCCGAGGTTTTCGCGCAGATCCGGCAAAAACCGGGCGTGACCTATGCGGCCCTGACGCCGAACCTGAAAGGCCTCGAAGCGGCCATCGAAGCCGGTGTCAACGAAGTCGCGGTGTTCGGCGCCGCGTCCGAGGCGTTCTCGCAGAAGAACATCAATTGCTCCATCGACGAGAGCCTGGCGCGCTTCGCCCCGCTGATGGAAGCGGCGCGCGAAAACGGCATTCAGGTGCGTGGCTACGTGTCCTGCGTGCTGGGTTGTCCCTACGAAGGCGAGATCGATCCGCAGCGCGTCGCCCACGTCGCGCGCGAATTATTCGCCATGGGCTGCTACGAGGTCTCGCTGGGCGACACCATTGGCACCGGCACGCCGGGTAAAACCCGCCAACTGATCGAGGCCGTCAGCCGCGAGGTGCCGCGCGACAAGCTCGCCGGCCACTTCCACGACACCTATGGTCAGGCGCTGGCGAATATCTATGCCAGCCTGCTGGAAGGCCTCTGCGTATTCGACAGCTCGGTCGCCGGGCTCGGCGGCTGCCCTTACGCCAAGGGTGCCAGCGGCAACGTTGCCAGCGAGGATGTGCTCTACATGCTTAACGGCCTGGGCATCGAGACGGGTATCGATCTGGATGCGCTGGTCGCAGCCGGGCAACGCATCAGCGATCTGTTAGGTCGCCCCAACGGTTCGCGGGTCGCGCGGGCGCGCAGCGGCACCTGACGCCGCACTGGAGGCGCTAGACGATGGCCGGACGCCACTGTGCATAGTGTCCGGCCGCGTGTAGCCTTGCTCGACAACGACATACCCGGCTCGTCGCGAGCCACGGTTGGACACGCAAGACTGGATACTCATGGCAAAGCAGACCTTCAGCATTTCCGATCTGGCCAACGAACTCGATATCACCACCCGAGCTATTCGCTTTTACGAAGAACAGGGCATGCTCGCTCCGACACGACGAGGGCAGGAGCGTATTTACACACCCAAGGATCGCGTTGCGCTCAAGCTGATCCTGCGCGGTAAGCGTCTCGGTTTTTCGCTGGCTGAATGCAAGACGCTGATAGAGCTCTATGACCCCAAGGCAGGCAACCAGAAGCAACTCAACATCATGCTCGGAATGATCGCCGAGCGTCGCCAGCAACTCGAGCAGCAGCAACTGGATATCCAGCAGATGCAGCTGGAGCTGGACACCGCAGAAGAACGCTGCTTCACCGCTCTGAAAGCGACCCTGGGCAAGCAAACGAGCTGAACCATCCTGCGGTCGTTTCGACGGACTGAACTAGCCCGACCGAGCCCCTCGCGGCATACAAGCGCTGGCGCCCTCCCGCTGCTCTCCTCACGCATACATCGCGGTAAGCCATAGCGCTCAACTCCAGCTTGCCCGCCGCCGCCGTCCAGATAATTAGACATTGATCCAGGGTTATGGACACCCGTCAGACCACTCGCCTTGGATGTCCTGAAAATTGGACATCGACCTCTGAATGCGATTCGTCCAAAGGCTCTGAAACAAGGATTACAGCCGTTTTTCAGAGTCAGGCACAGAACCTGCTAAGCAATAGCTGCCAGACGCCAGAATACTTGGCAGAACGGGAGACGCACCGCTGCACGCAGACGTGCTCACTCGCTCCGCTTTCCGCTGCGCAAACGCGCACCGGCCGCAACCTTCTGGTCACCAAAACAAAAAAAAGAAGGAACCTGTAATGCCGTTAATTCGAAAATTGTCCCGTCTCGCCTATGCCATCGGTGCGACCACGCTTCTCAGCGCCAGCCTGATTAGTGCCGAGGCCACCGCCGCCGAGAAGATCCGCTGGCAGGTGCCGTTGGCCTTCCCCTCGCATCTCGTTGGCCTAACCACGCCGATCAAGCATTTGTCCGAATCGCTGAAAGCCATTTCCGCTGGCGATATCCAGCTGCGCTACTACGAGCCCGGCGAGCTGGTACCGCCATTCGAGATCATGGATGCGGTGAGCAACGGTAAATACCCTGCCGGCTACACCTGGATTGGTTATGACCAAGGCACCATCGCCTCGCTGCCGTTGTATTCCGGTGCGCCGTTCAACATGGAACCGCCGGCGTACCTGGCCTGGTATTACGAGGGTGACGGCAAGAAACTGCTCGAAGAAATCTACGCAGAACGCAACATTCACCCAATGCTGTGCAGCATCATCGGCCCAGAAGGCGCCGGCTGGTTCGCCAAGTCAATCGAGAAGCTGGAAGATATCGACGGACTGCGCATCCGCTTTGCAGGCATCGGCGGCAAGGTGCTGGAAAAGCTCGGCGCCTCGGTCACGATGATTCCCGGCGGCGAGATCTACCAGGCGCTGGAACGCAAGACCATCGACGCTACCGAGTTCTCTCAACCGGCAATCGACAAAATGCTGGGCCTCGACCAGATCATCAAGAACTACATCATGCCGGGCTGGCACCAGACCCTGACCACCTCACACCTGCTGGTTAACAAAGGCGTATGGGACAAGCTGGAGCCGCAAAGCCGCGCGCTGATCGAGATGGGTTGCGAGTCCGCCACGCTCAAGGGCTTCGCCGAAAGCGAGTGGGCCCAACCGACTGCGCTGCGCGAGTACGAAAAGCAAGGCGTGAAGGCCCAGGTTCTGCCAACCGAGGTATTGCGTGAACTGGAGCGGGTCACCAACGAGGTGCTCGACGAAATTGCCGCCGGGGATGAAATGTTCAATCGCGTCCTGACCAGTCAGCGCGACTTCATGAAGCACCACTCCATCTGGCACAGCAAGGGCTATCTGCCGCGCGACTACTACCAGTACGACTGATAGCGCCGCTGAGCCTGGAGGCCTGTGCGGTTAGCTAGCTCATTTACTGGCTAACCAAACAGGCCACTCGAGGCACGGCCACCGCCGTGTCTCTTTTCCCTAGTGCCGGATTGCCGAGGTGGCCGTGTCCGTTCATCCCGTTTCCCCCCACGACGCAGTGCCCGCCGCTCACGCGGATGGGCTACCGCACAACAAACTTTCCTTTTGGCTGGACAAGGCTCTGGTCGCCGTTGGCGAACTCAGCGCCTGGATCTGGCTGCTGGTACTGGCGGTGGTGCTGACCAATGTCTTCAGCCGCTTCGTGCTGTCACGTGGCTCGATTGCATTGGAAGAGCTGTCGTGGCACCTGTTCGGCGCCGCGGTGTTGCTCGCCCTGGCCTACTCCGTGGTCCGCGACGACCATGTGCGTGTCGATGTGCTGCGCGAGAAATTCACCCTGCGCAGCCAGGCCATTATCGAATTGCTGGCGATCTTGATCCTGGCGCTGCCGATCGTGGTGCTGATGGTCGACGCGCTGGTGCCCTTCGCCTATCAGGCGTTCATTTACAACGAACGCTCGCAGGCGCCGAGCGGCCTTCCGCACCGCTTCATCTTCAAAAGCGTGTTGCCTCTGGGCCTCGCACTGGTCGCCCTGGCGCTGCTATCGCGTGCTACGCGCTGCAGCACGCTGCTGTTCAATTTCCCGCGGGTCTTTACGACCCAGACGAATGACCGCAACCGCGCTCATTCGCAGCCCTGATGGAGTCGTCGTAATCATGGGTCTGGAACAAATACTCGTCATCAGCATGTTCGCCAGTTTCATGGCGCTTCTGCTGCTTGGTTTCCCGGTGGCCTGGTCGCTGGCCGGCATCGGGTTGCTGTTTGCCGTGCTCGGCCATGTAATGGTCGAACACTTCGATGCCGATCTCTGGTTCACCTGGGATGGCACCATCGGCGTACTGGATGCACGCATCTACGGCATCGTCGCCAACGAGCTGATGGTCGCCCTGCCGCTGTTCATCTTCATGGGCATCATGCTCGACCGCTCCGGCATTGCCGAGCGGCTGATGCACAGCCTGGTGCGGGTGCTCGGCCCGTTGCGCGGTGGATACGCCGTCACCGTGGTGCTGGTGGGCATACTGCTGGCCGCCTCGACCGGCATCGTCGGTGCTTCGGTGGCATTGCTCGGCATGCTCTCCGTCGGGCCGATGCTGCAGGCCAAGTACAACAAGAGCCTCGCGGTGGGCACTGCCTGCTCGGTCGGTACCTTGGGCATCCTGATTCCGCCGAGCATCATGCTGGTACTGATGGCCGATCGCTTGGGCACCTCCGAAGCCTCGGTGGGCAAACTGTTCATGGGGGCACTGATTCCCGGCATGATGCTGGCGGTGATGTACATCCTCTACATCGTCATCGTGTCCTGGCTGAAAAAGGATTTCGCGCCCGCCCCGGCCAACCGTCCAAAGCTCGACGGTCGCGCGTTGATCGATGTGTTCTGGGCCGTGGTTCCGCCCTTCGTGCTGATTCTGGCCGTGCTCGGCTCGATCTTCTTCGGCATCGCCACCACCACCGAAGCCTCGGCGGTGGGCGCCTTCGGCGCAGTGCTAATGGCCGCCTGCAGTCGCAAACTGAACATGGGCGTACTCAAGGAAGCGCTGTATCAGACCAGCCGCACCTCGGCCTTCATCTTCGGCATCTTCATCGGCGCCACGGTGTTCGCCGCGGTGCTGCGCGGCCTGGGTGGCGATGATGTGATTCGCGCCGCGCTCACCGGATTGCCGTTCGGCCAGACGGGCGTGTTGCTTACGGTATTGTTCATCACATTTTTGCTGGGCTTCTTTCTGGATTGGGTGGAGATCACGCTGATCATCCTGCCGCTGGTGGCACCGGTGCTGTTCTCCATGGGCGTCGATCCACTGTGGTTCGCGATTCTCTTTGCGCTGTGCCTGCAGACATCATTTCTCACTCCGCCGGTAGGCTTCGCACTGTTCTACATCAAGGGCGTCTGCCCACCGGAAATCACTACCCGTGACGTCTATCTCGGTGTGTTGCCCTACATCCTGATCCAACTGCTCGGCCTCGCGCTGGTGTTCTTCTTCGCGCCGCTGGCGACCTGGTTGCCCAACGAGATATACGCTCAGTAAAAAACTACCTGCGTTGGCAATACTGCGTTGAAACCTGCCTCAGAATGCTCATTTACATCACGTAAACTCCGCTTCTTCGGCCGGTTTCGCCTTGTCTTGCCTGCCTCGCTAACGTTTTTTTCAGCCTGCTTGCGGCGCTCCGGCTGCCTTGCCCGAGGCCGCCGGCGCCTTCCATAATCGGCCGAACCCAATCGGATTGCTCTGCCCATGGCGATAGCGCGCAACGACCTCGACCGCAACGGCCTGACCATCGGCGTATCCCCCGAGCGCTTTCGCGCCGTGGCGATGCCACTGTTGTTCGACCACCTCAACGCCCAATGCGAAGGCACCATCGCGGTCAATCGCCAGGCACGCATCGTCTGGATCAACGACAAGTACGCCGAAAAAATCGGCATCAGCGATCCACGCAGCGTGCTCGGCAAAGAAGTTGAGGACGTGTTGCCAGCCAGCCGCCTGCGCGAGGTGATGGAGAGCGGCCAACCGAGCATGCTCGACCTGATGGCTTTCGGCAGTGAGCATTTCGTCGTCACGCGCATTCCGCTGCGAGACGAGGACGGCACGCTGGTCGGCGCGTTGGGTTTCGTCCTCTTTGATCGAGCGCGACACCTGAAGCCTTTGATGGCTAAATTCAATACGCTCCAAACCCAACTGGTCGCCACTCAAAACGAGCTGGCCAAGGCTCGGCGTGCGCGCTACACCATTGCCGGCTTCATCGGCACCAGCCCCGCCGCCAGCGAAGTCAAGCGCCAGGCCCGCCGCGCCGCGCAACTCGACGCCACGGTACTGATCCGCGGTGAGACCGGCACCGGAAAGGAGCTACTGGCGCAGGGCATCCACAATCTGTCGCCACGCGCCAATGGCCCCTTCGTCGCGGTCAATGTCGCAGCGATCCCAGAAACCCTCGTGGAAGCCGAACTCTTCGGCACCGCGCCCGGCGCCTTCACCGGCGCGGATCGCAAGGCGCGCATCGGCAAGTTCGAAGTGGCTAACGGCGGCACCCTGTTCCTTGATGAGATCGGCGATCTGCCATTGCCGCTGCAAGCCAAATTGCTGCGCGTGCTACAGGAGCAGGAAATCGAACCGCTGGGCTCCAACCAGGTCAAGCCGCTTAACGTGCGTGTTATTGCCGCCACCCATATCGACCTGGAGGCCAAGGTCGCGGCCGGGCAGTTCCGCGACGACCTTTACTACCGTCTCAATGTACTCGCGCTGAAGGTGCCGCCATTGCGTGAGCGCGCGAGCGACATTCCCGCCGTGCTCGAGCATTTGCTCGACGACATCGCCAATCGCTCCGGTCAGGCACCGATGGAGCTCACCCCCGCCGCCGTGGCGCTGCTCTGCAGCCAACCCTGGCGCGGCAATGTGCGCGAGCTGAGCAATCTGCTCGAACGCGCCCAACTGAACGCCGATGGCTCGCCGCTGGACGCGCGGCACCTGCTGCCATTGCTGGGAGAACAGAGCGCCAACGCTGCGCCACCGGTGCCGGCCGCCATTACCGTCGCCACCGAACCGCCCGCTTTAGAAGACGCACCGCTGCCATTGCTCGCAGAAAGCATCGCCCAGGCCGAACGCCGTGCCTTGCAACACGCCCTGCATGCCTGCAAAGGCAACCGCCGCCGCGCCGCTGTCGAGTTGGGCATCTCGCGCGCAAGCCTCTATTCAAAGCTGCAATTGCATGGGCTGAGCGAGCGGTAATCGCGGCGAAGCGATTCCGATAACACGACGATCCGGCGGTCCGGCGGTCCGGCGATCCGGCAATCGCCGCGGCTAGAACAGCCCGCGGCACTTCGCCTTCTCGATCACGCCTTCAGCCGCTCCATATGGGTGCCAAGGACTTGCGCCAGTTGGCGCAATTCGGCGCTGGCGCCGCGGGTACTCGTCACCGTCTGCCCTCCCGATATGACCGTATCGCGAATGCCGCTGACGCTGCGGTTGATTTCCTCGGCTGTGACGCTCTGTTGCTCTGCGGCCGTGGCGATCTGCAGATTCATGTCGTTTATCGAGGAAACCGCTTGGGTAATGGCGCTGAGGGACTCGCCGGCGTGCGCAGCCTGTTCCACCGCGAGCTGCGCCTTGTCGGCATTTCGAACCATGCACTCGGCTGCCGTCGCTGCACCCGATTGCAGCCGCTCGATGATCGCGTGGATTTCGCGGGTCGATGACTGGGTGCGCTGCGCCAACGAACGCACCTCGTCCGCGACCACGGCGAAGCCGCGCCCATGTTCACCCGCACGCGCTGCCTCGATCGCGGCATTCAATGCCAGCAAATTGGTCTGCTCGGCCACGCCGTTGATTACGTCGACTACCGTGCCGATGTCCTGCGAGTCCTTGGCGAGCTTCTCGACCACGGCGCGCGACTGCGCAAGATCAGTCGTCAGCACCTCGATTGCACGCATGGTCTGCTCGACGACACGACGTCCATCGGCCGCTTGCATTTCGGTCTGGCGCGTCGATTCGGCGGCGAGACCGGCGTTGCGAGACACCTCTTGCACGGTCGCAACCATCTGGTTCATGGCCGCTGCAAGACTGGTGGTCTCGAGCTCCTGGGATTCGGCATCGCGCTGCGCGTTATCCGTTACCTCGGCAAGATGATCGCTGGCAGCGAGCAGCTTTAGATTCGCCTGGGTGACCTGACCGATGACATCGTTCGCAGCTTCGACCAGCGTATTGAAGCTTCGCGCCAACAGCGCTAGCTCATCGCGTCCTTCGACCGGCAAGCGCACCGTCAGATCGGTGCGCCCATCAGAGGCCTGTTCGAGGACGGCAACAGTCCGGCGCAACGGCCCGGTGATGCTACGAATAAGCAGCGTGCTGAATCCAGTCAACGCCAGAAGAATCAGCGCGCCGATGATCAGCGGCCCCTTCACCTCGCGATTCACTGCTGCATCGATGTCGGCCGGGTGGATGCCACTGGATACCATCCAGCCCCATGGCTTGAAGCCGCGCGCCTCGGTCAGCTTCGGCTCAGGTTCGCTGGCACCCGGACGCGGCCAGAGGTATTCCAGTCGCATCGAGCCGTTGCTACGTACACCCTCGACCAGCTGCTGAACGAAGGGCTTTCCAGCCTTGTCCTTGAGGTCACGCAGGTCTCGCCCGACGAGTTGCGGGCTGACTGGATGCATCAGCCAAACGTAGTCCAGATTGTTGATCCACAGATAATGGTCGCCCAGGTAGCGGATGGTACCGATCACATCCATCGCGCCCGTCTGTGCTTGCTCCAGGGTGAGCTCGCCCGTACGCGCGCGCCTCTCGTAGTGCTCCATGACACGTATGGCCGTCGTGAGAGCGGCGTCTACCGCCGCCAATTTTTCCTCGGTAAGGCTGCGCTGCAAGCTCATCACCATCCACAAGGTGAACAGCACGACAACCAGCCCGAGACCGAGCGTAAGCGCCCAGACACGCTGGGCAATGCGGAACTGACGAAAAAACGTATTCATGGCGGAATCCCTTTTTGAACGCCGAGACGACTTTCGGTCGACTGCTGGCGGCAGGCCCGCTCAGTCACGCGCGCGGGCATCGTTCCATTTCACAAATTGAGATGCGGCTGATCGCTTGTGCAACTGGTCGATGATGCAGCGACGGCGGCTGGACTATCGCGCCAGCCAACCACCATCTACATTCCAGGCGGCGCCGCGGACCTGCTTGGCGGCATCACTGCAGAGAAACAGCGCCAGGTCACCCAGTTCATCCGGCGTCACGAAGTCCAGCGACGGCTGCTTTTCCATCAGCAATTCGCGAGTGGCTCGCTGCGGATCGCCGTGTGCCTGGGTTTTGCTGTCGATCTGCTGTTGCACCAGCGGGGTTAGCACCCAGCCGGGACAGAGCGCATTGCAGGTAATGCCGGTGGTCGCGGTTTCCAGCGCCACGGTCTTGGTGAGACCGATCACGCCGTGCTTGGCTGCGACGTAAGCGGCTTTCTGCGCCGAGGCCACTAAACCGTGGACCGAAGAGATGTTGATGATCCGCCCCCAATTGCGTTGGCGCATGCCTGGCAGGGCCAAACGTGTCGTGTGGAATACCGAGGACAGGTTGATCGCGATGATCATATTCCAGCGCTCTTCCGGGAACGTTTCGATCGGCGCGACGTGCTGGATCCCGGCGTTGTTGACTAGAACATCCAGCGATCCGAATTCGCGCTCGGTCTGGCGGACCATATCGGCAATTTGCTCCGCATCCGATACATCAGCGTGGTGGTGCAGCACGCGCGTGCCGTGTGCCGAGACCTTAGCGATGGCCATATCCACATCGCCAAACCCGTTGAGCATGATGTTAGCGCCCGCCTCTGCCAGCTTGCAGGCGATGCCCAGACCGATACCGCTGGTAGAACCGGTGACGAGGGCGGCTTTGCCTTTGAGGGTCATGGCTGTCTCCGATTGCGACCGGGGGCGATCAAGACGGCGCCGCCAAAGGCAGCGAGTTGAGTACCAGCATAGCGGTTGCTACGGATGGCGCTCGGTGCGGCCGAGCGGAACGGCACTAGACAAGACGCTGGCGTGCCGACTGGTTCGAGAAGGGAATTCATTGCAGTTTTCCTTATTGTTTTTGTCACCTCGCTCGGTTAACCCTGTCGGACCCGAAGCACCAAAACGGCATCAGGAACAAGCGAGACCCCGAAGCTAGAGCGAAAGCCATGCCAGACCGGAATACAGGGCAGCGAAAAAGGCTGGCAGACCACTGCAAACCACGCACAGCAAGGCCCTACAAGCACAGTCGGCCACCAGGCACACAGGGCGTACCTGCACGCAACATGTCCAGCGTCCTGTACATGTTCGCCATGCAATACACATCATGGTGTGTGCATGTCCTGTTAGCTGGACTGACAGCATCTGCTTCGCTGCAGGTGTCGTTGTTCCGCCGGCACTCCAGTAGTTTGGAAAGCGAGCATGTATAAATATTTTTCAGCCCGTTTAACAAGCATCCGCACCGCCTCGTTAATTGCAGCGTAGTTGTTTACCACTCATCAGCTTCCCCCAACTTCCTCGAACTCTTACCTTTGCTTTGTTTCTTAAATTTACGGCGGGGCAAACTACAGCAGAACGGTAGTTCGCCTCGTTTAACCTAGCAACTTTCGAGACAGATAGGAGACAGACATGGCTGACAAGAAAGAAGGCATGAGCGTAAACGAAGCGGGACGTAAAGGCGGCGAAGCGACCTCGGCATCGCACGATAAAGAGTTCTATCAGGAAATTGGTAGCAAGGGCGGTCAGATATAGTGGTGGCAACTTCGCTAACGATCCGGAACGTGCCTCCGAAGCAGGACGTAAAGGCGGTCAAAACAGCGGCGGTAATTTTGCCAACGATTCTGAGCGCGCTTCTGAAGCAGGCAGCAAAGGTGGCCAGAATAGCGGCGGCAATTTCGCCAATGATCGCGAAAAAGCCTCCGAAGCCGGCAAGAAAGGCGGTCAGAACAGCCACGGCGGCGGCCGCAACAGCTGACGCGACAACCTAAGCAACCATCTGAGCAACAACCGACACGAGGATGGGAGTGCCGCTCCCACCTTCGCCTATTACATATGTACGAAGGAGTTTTTAACATGACACGAGGTGTTGGGGGTGAGTCACCTGCGAACGTTACGACTTATCTCAAGGGCATTGATTATCCAGCGAATAAGGAGCAGCTAGTACAACAGGCACAGAAGAACGGAGCGGAATCAGCTGTTATGGATGTGATTAACAATATGCCGGAACAAGAATACAGCAACATGGCTGACGTCATGAAAGGCTATGGTGAAGTTAAATAGAACATAGCCATTCAACTTCAGAGAAAGACATTGAAGATAGTTATACCTCAATGCACTGCACCTGATTGCGCGGATAGATGTTAGTGAATGGTTCGGTTAGCCAGAACAGTAATATATATTTCTAATGGCGAGAAAATAAAAGCGCTAGCTTTCATCCGCCTACGGAGCGACGGATCGTCCCTGTCCCGAAGCGCGGCCTCATGCCACCGTCAGTAGATATTCGGTCAGCGTGCGGCCGCAAGCCTCTATCCCATCATTGGTAATCAGCTCGTAGCCGTGGGTGTTTTCCGTTGGAATGGCCAGACAGCCAGCTCGCGCCGACGATCCCGAGCCAAGCACCGCACTTGCATCAGACGCAAACCCTGGCATCAAGGCTGGCTGCGGTGCATAGCCGCAACGCTCCGCCGCGCTGATTAGGTCGTCAGCGACCGACCTCGAATACAAGCCCTTCTCATCCCCGGTAAGAATGATCGGATCGGCACATAGCCGCGTGGCGTATTCGTCAGCAATCGGACCGACTTCCAAAGCGACTGATATGGCTCCAGGCAGGATGCGTGCGGCATATTGCGCGCCCGAATTGGTTTCCTCTTCGTTTGTCGTCATCACAAAATAGACGTCCCGCTTGAGCTCGCCCTTACGTGCAGCCAGCTGCTCGGCACTGCGCAGGGCCGCAACCACAGGCGCCCGGTCATCAAGGAAATGCGCGGCAATCGCATCGTGGACCCGGAACGGACGCCGCCAATGCTGGCTCAGAACCACGCGGTTTCCGGGCCTGACGCCCATTTGCGTCAGATCCGCCTTGCTGCGTCGAGTGATGACATGCACGTCGGACCACTGCACGTTGCCACTGAGAATATGAGTCGATTGAGGCGACTCGGACGTGCCATGCATCGTCCCGAAAGACAGTACGCCGGGCAAGATTTGCGACTCGCCCATGATGTCTACCGGGCACATGCCGAAGTTGACCGGAAATGCGCCGCCCAGCGCGACAATGTGAAGCCGGCCGTCTTCGGCGATACGCTTTACCAGCATGGCGATTTCGTCCTGGTGAGCCATCACCCGTATCGCCTCACTCTGTGCGGCTTCGCGAGATACGCCCGGCGCACGGATCAACCCGATGAGGTTGTTGGCCGGGTCGAGCCAGACCTCGTCACAGCTCGACTCCAGTTCTCTACGGCAAATCGTCCGCACTTCCTCTTCTTGACCACCCGGCCCGCGAGCAATCAGAAGCTCTTCAAGCAGGGCAAAATCCGCCTCGATCGACATGTAGTCTCCATTAGCTAACTATCCATCGCTATGACATCAAGCTGCCGGGAGCGTGCCACGTGCATCTGAAAGGCGGCGATTGCCCATCTACAGCTAATAGACCTCGTTTTTATTACTGTGAGCATCAGCAAATACCCTGGTCTATGTTAATAAGACGTTGATGCCAGAGCCCTGGCGCCAAATAGGACGAGACGAGCCATGACTGACGACAATGGAAAGCTGGTACTGAGAGTATCGGTAGGGGTGCTGATGCTGTTGCACGGCATCTTCAAGTTGCAAAGCGGGGTCGGTGGGATTGCGGGAATGCTGGGCGGACACGGACTACCCGCGTTTCTCGCGTACGGCGTGTATCTGGGCGAGGTGGTCGGGCCGGTATTGGTGATCATCGGCCTATACACGCGCGTTGGTGCAGTGCTCATGGTCGGCAACATGCTGGTCGCCTTCGCCCTGGCACATATGTCGGACCTATTCTCGCTCGGCAAGATGGGCGGTTGGGCGCTGGAGCTGCAGGGGATGTTCCTCTTCGGTGCCATCGCCATCGCCCTGCTCGGTGCCGGTAGATTCAGCGTGGGCGGAATCAACGGACGATACAACTAGCACGACAGCGCCGGTTGCATGGCACGGTCAGGCAACGACCCGCACAAGCCGAAACCCCCGGCCGTGCGGATCGTTACCAGTCACGGGATCAGCTTGCGCGCTCGCAGGGTAGCGAACACGTCGAAGAAGGCTTGATCGCTGGCCTGGTAATCGAGAAACCCAAGCCGGCGGCTCTTCGACATATCGGTCACCACCTCGATCGGTCGCCCGAGGTCTGCGTCGGTATGCCATGGTGAGATGAGCTGGCTGATGTCTTTCTCGGCAAGCTTGAAGCGTTCAGTCATCTCCTTCCAGATGCTGGCATCCTCCGCCATCTGCTGCTCCAGGGGCGCCGGTTCGCCTGCAAAAGGTGCCGCTTCGATGCCGAACCACTCGGCGATGCGTTGCCACATCCAGCTCCAGCGAAACACATCCCCGCTCACCACGTTGAACGCCTCATTGGCTGCTGCCGGCGTCGTTGATGCCCAGTGCAAGTGCCTGGCAAGCTGACGCGCATCCGTCATGTCCGTAAGGCTGTTCCACTGCACCTCGGAACCGGGAAAACGGAACGGCCGTCCAGTGAATCGGCAGATCGAGGCGTAGACCGCAAGGGTCGTCGCCATGTTCATGGCATTGCCGACCGCAACGCCGGTAATCGTGTGCGGCCGATGCACGCTCCAGTTGAAACCATCACGCGCCGCAGCAGCGAATAGCTCATCTTCCTGGGCATAGTAGAAGTTCTCGACATCCAGACGCCCCTGTTCCTCGCGAAACGGCGTCTGTGGCAGAGCGCCCTTGCCGTACGCCTCGAATGGCCCAAGGTAATGCTTGAGCCCAGTCACCAGCGCCACATGACGCACCGTCGATGACGGGCGAACCGCTTCCAAAACATTGCGAATCATCTGCGCGTTGACGCGGATGTTCTCCGCTTCGCTGGGCTGGCGCGCCCAGGTGGTGAGATAAACATGAGTCGGCGCCAGGCCGCTCAGCGCGGCGCCGAGTGCTGACGGATCCAGCAGGTCTGCGCTAATCTGCGTCACGCCCGCTTCGACGAGCGGTCGGCGCGCAAGTCCCGCCACTGGCCATTTTTCATCGACAAGCAGGCGCGCAATCGCACTCCCTACGATTCCACTCGCCCCGACTACCAGCGCATGATTTGCCATGGTTCGTGCCTCCAACTAAAACAGGTGGGCACCTTAACTGCGGTAAAAACGCAATCCAAGTCGGCACCAAAAGGTGACCACCCGCATGCAGCCTGGCTCTGACGAAGAACAATGGCGCGAAGACTGCGCACCAAGACGTGTGCTCGAACTCTTCTCGACCAAGTGGACCAGCATGATTCTGCACACGTTGCATGCCCGGCATGGCGGACTCGCTCGCACCGGTGTGCTGCACCGAAGCTTGCCCGGCATCTCGAAGAAAATGCTGATCCAGACCCTGCGCGAGTTGGAAGCAAGCGGGCTGGTGGAGCGCCATGTTCACGACACGGTGCCGCCGGCTGTCGACTATGGTCTGTCGCCGCTGGGCAAACTTATGATCCAACCGATCGAGTTGATCTACGAATGGGCTCGAGTCAATGCAGCGGCGCTCGACAGCCTGCAACCCAGGCGAACTTCCAGACGCCGCTGAGCATGCAGAAGCCAGAACCAACCTGTACAAGGGCGCACCACCCGCTGAATGGCCTGGGCAACGCCGCCCACGCATCGCTATGATCTGAGCCATGACCTCATCAGCTCCGATCCGCCAACCCTGCCCGCCCGGCGCCTGCATCTGCGGGCGTGAGGAGCTGCTGGAAGTCCCCGGCAACGATTTGCGCATCCTGCGTTTGACCCGCCAGGAAGAGAACCGGTTGCTGGATCGGCTGGAGAACCTGGCGAGCCTGGCCGACCTGGAGCTCATGCGGCAACGGATCCATGAGCAACTCGGCATTCGCCTGGAAATCGCACCGGGTTTTAATGAGGTACGCAGCATGCGCGGCATCCGCATTGATATCGCAGAGCTGCCCGGCCTCTGCCGCAAGACCCGCCAATCGATCCCCGCCGCGATTCGGCGAGGGTTGGAGAAGCGACCTGAAATCGCCTACAGCCTGCTCAACGCCCACGACCTGTTTCGCGATATTTGATTCGTCGACCTTGACGGTAGCAACGTAAATATCTGGCAATAGCGCTCGTCGGCACCTTCTGCGATAGTTGCCCAGGTCAGCCGCCGTGCGGCTGGCGCGCCCTCACCCACAAGGTTTTCGGCGCTCGTGACGCATTGCTAGCCATGCTGCACCTACCATCCGCAGCCTGCAGCGTCCTTTCGCGCTACCCGCGCGTCCTGATGGCCGACCCGCCATCGCCACAGCCGTCGCTGTTCGTCAGCGCCTGCCGTTCGCCAATAAAACCAAGACTGATCCGAACAAGGACGCCCCATGAAACTAACCCGCTGCTTTACCGCGCTGGCCGCCGCCGCTGCCCTGTCTGCCACGTTCTCCGTATCTGCCCGTGAATATTCTGTATCCACCGTACTGTCCGACGCCTTCCCCTGGGGTCAGGCGGCGCAAAAATGGGCCGACCTGGTCGAAGAACGTTCCAAGGGCGAAATCACGCTACGCGTCTATCCCAACGCGCAACTGGTCGCTGGCGACCAGACCAAGGAATTCTCCGCCATGCGCTCCGGGCTGATCGACATGGCTGTCGGCTCGACCATCAACTGGTCGCCACAGGTGCCGGAGCTGAATCTGTTCTCCCTGCCCTTCCTCATGGCCGACAATGCGGATCTCGACGCCATTACCCAAGGCGAAGCCGGCAAGCTCGCTTTCGCCGCCATCGAAAATCGCGGCATCGTCCCGCTGGCCTGGGGTGAGAACGGCTTTCGCGAAATATCCAACTCGGTGAAGCCTGTGAAGGCTCCGGCAGACCTCGCTGGTTTAAAAATTCGTGTGGTTGGATCGCCATTATTCCAAGACACCTTCAACGCGCTGGGCGCCAACCCCACCCAGATGAGCTGGGCCGATGCCAAACCAGCGCTGACCACCGGCGCGGTGGATGGCCAGGAGAACCCCTTGTCGGTGTTCGACGTAGCGCGCGTCGATCAGGTCGGCCAGAAATATCTGACGCTCTGGCATTACATGGCCGACCCGCTGATCTTCGCCGTCAACCAGCGCGTCTGGAAGCAACTGCCTGAAGCCGACCGTGAACTGCTGCGCCAGGCCGCGATCGACGCAGGCAAGTGGGAGATCGAGCTGTCGCGCAGCGGTGAAGCCAAGCGCCTGGAAGACATCCGCGCGCGCGGCGTCGAGGTAACCGAGCTGAGCGATGCAGAGCATCAGGCTTTCACCGAGGCGACCCGTAGCGTGCATGAAACGTGGACGCCGAAGATCGGCGCTGAACTGGTCGAAGCAGCCCGCACAGCGATCGCCGAGTAAAACCGTTTTACCCGGCGGTGCGACGCCGCCGGGATTCGAGGAAACCCATGAACAATCGACAGGACGCGCGCCTTGAGCGCGTGCTGGCTACCCTGGCGCTGGTGATCATCAGCCTGATCAGCCTGGCCAATGTGGTGGTGCGCTATTTCACCGACGCCTCTTTTGCTTTCACCGAAGAGCTTTCGGTCTTTCTTCTGGTCATCCTGACCTTCGCCGGCGCCTCGGTGGCGATGCGCAGCAACCGGCACATCCGCATCGGCTTCCTCGAGCGGCTATTTCCGCGCCTGCGCGTGCCGCTGATTTTCTTGCAATGGTTGGCCAGTGTGCTTGTGCTGGGCCTGGTGCTCTGGTTCGGAGGCCAGTTCGCGCTGGAGGAATACCAGTGGGAATCACAATCTCCCGGCCTCGGGCTGCCGAACTGGTGGTACGTGATCTGGCTGCCGCTTCTGGCGCTGCTGATGATTGTGCGACTGAGCCAGATGACCCTCGACCGGCTGCGCGGGAGGCTTACCGATGAGCCCTGATTTGTGGATGCTCGCCAGCTTTCTGCTGTTGCTGCTGATCGGCGTGCCGGTGGCATTTTCCCTGGCTCTGTCCGGCGCCATCGGCATCCTCGCCGGTCTCTCGCCGGATATGCTCGCGACTCTCGGCACCAACACCTACAACGGCGTCGCCAAGTACCCGTTGATCGCCATTCCGCTGTTCATTCTCACCGGGCTCGTGTTCGAGAAATCCGGCGTGGCACTGCGTCTGGTGCGCTTCGCTCAGGCATTGATCGGCCCACGCCACGGCGGTCTGGCGATGGTGGCGATTCTGGTCTGCCTGATCATGGGCGGCATGAGCGGCTCAGGCCCGGCGGACGCCGCCGCCGTGGCAATGGTGATGCTGCCGAGCATGACCCGCGCCGGTTACCCGAAGCCGTTTTCAGCGACGCTGATTGCCGCTTCGGCATCCACCGCCATCCTGATTCCGCCATCCATCGCGCTGATTCTTTATTCGATCGTGGTGCCGGGCGTGGATCTGCGCGCGCTGTTCGCCGCGGGTCTGTTCCCAGGAATCATCGCCGGTCTGGTCCTATTGCTACCGGCCTGGCTGCTGGCCCGCCGTTACGGCTGGGAAAACCCAGAAGACGCCGAGCGCCCACCCTTGGGCGAAAGCCTCCGCCAGGCGCTGCCGGCGCTATTCGCACCCGTGCTGATCCTCGGCGGTCTGCGCAGCGGCCTGTTCACCCCAACCGAAGCGGCGGTAGCCGGTGTCACCTATGGTGTAGTGATCGGCCTGTTCGTCACCCGCGAGCTGGACTGGCGCAATCTCTGGAAGCTTTGTGGCGAGGCCGCCGTGATTTCAGGCGTGGTGATGCTGATCATCGCCCTGGCTGGCATCTTCGCCTGGGCCGGCACCATGCTCGGCACCTTCCGCCATCTGGCCGAGTGGCTGATCTCACTTTCGGACAATGGCGCGGTGCTGCTGATTCTGGTGATGATCGCTGTGCTGCTGGCTGGCATGCTGCTGGATGCCATTTCGATCTACCTGATCCTGATGCCGATCCTGATTCCAGTGATGCAACACTTCGGCTGGAACCCGGTATGGTTCGGCATCCTCTTGGCGATGAACATCGCCATTGGCCAGTTCACCCCACCGGTCGCAATCAACCTGATGGTCACCGCCGAAGTCGCCAAAATCCGCCTGGAACAGACTGTCGGCTGGGCGATGCTATTCGTGTTGGTGATGGGCAGTGCACTGGTCCTCGTCGCGGTCTTTCCGGAAATTGCGTTGTGGCTGCCGCGCGTGCTGGGGTACGAGGTTTGAAGTCAGTGCGAAGGGCGACCCATGGCCGCCCTCCGTGCTGCCTTTCTGAGGCGAAATGAAACAAGCGGCGCTGTTTCGCTCTCGCTTCGATCAGGTTGCCCTTCACCCGGAGCTGCTTGCGTCCCCACCCGCCTGAGCGCAAGCATTGCGCCAGGCGGTGGTCGATGAACGCGACAGAATCCAGCTTCGATTCCCATGGAGGAAAGATGACCGAACGACTCTTCGTTTACGGAACCTTGGGGCCAGGCCGGCCGAACGAGCATGTACTAGGCAGCATCGACGGATCTTGGGAAGCCGCGAGCGTGACCGGAACACTCCATGATGAAGGCTGGGGAGCGGCCATGGGTTATCCAGGCATCGTGCTGGACACATGGTGACGTGATCCAGGGTTTTCTGTTCAGCTCGGGCGAGCTCGCCGATCACTGGGCCATGCTCGACGCGTTCGAAGGCGAAGCCTACGTACGGGTATCGACCGAGGTAATGCTCGATGAAAATCGAACAGTGGAAGCCTATATTTATACGCTGAGAGCGAATTAGCGCGGCCACTTGGTCGATGATTTGCTTCTCCGCGGCGCCACGGCTAGCTTCATTACCCTTCAACCTGCTCGGGAGTCGCTTTGCCATGCTCACTGCGGAGTTCTTGATTACCTCACTCGTTGTCGTACTCATCCTGGAACCGGCGTGGTATTCACCGTTTCGACCGGGCTGGTACAGGGTCGCCGTGCCGCTTTTTTCGCATCGGTTGGCTGTACGTTGGGCATTGTCCCGCACTTGCTCGCGACGGTATTGGGTCTGGCGGCGGTCATGCATACAAGCGCTTTGGCCTTCGAGACGCTCAAATATGCCGGCGTGGCTTATTTGCTCTATCTGGCCGTTGCAACCTGGCGCGATCGTTCGGCATTCGCCATTCAGCCGGTGCAGACCCGGAGCAGCGCTTTCAGCCTGATAGCTAGAGCGTTCCTGTTGAACATTCTCAATCCCAAACTCACCCTCTTCTTCTTGGCGTTCTTGCCGCAGTTTGTCGAGCCCGGCAGCTCGTCGCCAT
Source organism: Stutzerimonas sp. (assembly GCF_982611455.1). Classification (NCBI taxonomy): domain Bacteria; kingdom Pseudomonadati; phylum Pseudomonadota; class Gammaproteobacteria; order Pseudomonadales; family Pseudomonadaceae; genus Stutzerimonas; species Stutzerimonas sp. Next base: position 20,310 of record NZ_CEXBBO010000029.1, on the reverse strand, counting down.
TGCTGCAACTGCTCACCCTCAGCAGCGTGTTCATGCTGATGACTTTTGCGGTATTCGCCGTGTATGGGTTGCTGGCGCATGGTTTTCGCAAGACCGTAATCGAGTCGGCTCGCGTCCAGGCCTGGCTACGACGGAGTTTTGCGGGTGCATTTGCCGGGCTCGGCGCGCAACTGGCGTTATCCGGACGCGAGGCCTAGCCGAGTTACCTCATGTTGGCGTCGACGACTGATCTCGGTCGGCCACCGGCACCTGTTGCGCCATCAGCTCAGCGACCCAATCGATGAACACGCGGAGTTTGGCACTGACGTGTCGGTTTGGCGGAAAGGCCACATACATCGGCATCGGGTCGAGTCGCCAGTTCTCGAACAGTGGCACCAATTCACCGTGCGCCAGGTGTTCCCTGGACATGTAGTCGGGCAGCCAAAGCACGCCCAACCCCGCCAAACCGGCTGATAGGTAAGCATTGCCGTCGTCCACCGCCAGTACGTAACGACCCAACACGTTGACGCGTTCGCCGTTGCAGTGCATCGCGTACGGAAAGACCTTTCCGGTGCGCGCCCACAAGAAGCCGACGATGCGGTGATGTGTGTCTTCCAGCTCTCGCGGGTGCACGGGCGTGCCGGCACGCTCAACGTAGCTAGGCGCCGCGTACACCCCCAGTTGCAGGTCGCCTATGTGGCGCGCCATCAGCGACAAATCGGTGAGCTCGCCCCCGCGCACCACGCAGTCCACGTTTTCATCGATCAGATCCACAACGCGATCGCTCACGCCCAAGTCCAACTGAATCTCAGGGTATTTCGCGTGAAAGGCCGGCAGCGCCGGTATCAGAATCATGCGCGCGAACGGGCTGGGCACATCCACTCTGAGCCGGCCCCTGGGCGATGCCGAGGCACTGGACAGGCTGGTTTCGGCATCGTCCAGATCAGCCAACAGGCGCACCACCCGGTCGTAATAGGCGGCGCCATCAGCCGTGACGTTAACCTTACGTGTGGTGCGGTTGAGAAGCCTGACGCGCAACCGCGCCTCCAGTTGTTGGACCAGCTGCGTCACGCTGGTCTTGCTTAGATGCAGCGTTTCAGCCGCCTTGGTGAAACTGCCTGTTTCCACCACGCGGGCAAATGCCTGCATCGCGACAAAACGGTCCATATCAGCTCCGAGCGTTGGGATTGTTTGGGATACAAGAACAGTGATGGTCAGGCTTGTGAGTTTATCCGTCCAGCGGGCAGCTCTACAGTCTCTTCGTCAGCTACTTCCACTCGATATCAACAGACAGAAGAGGCACCTATGAACACACGTGACGTCGTTTTCCCAGCCGGGCGCCAGGCGCTTTATGAGCGTAACCATTACTCGCCGGCCGTTCGATCCAACGGAATGCTATTCGTGTCCGGACAAGTGGGCAGTCGCGACGACGGATCGCCGGAGCCTGACCTCGAAGCGCAGGTCAGGCTGGCCTTCAAAAATCTCAACGCTGTTCTCGAAGCCGCCAATTGCACGTTTGATGATGTCGTCGACGTGACCATTTTCATCGTCGACCCCCAAACGCATTTCGAGAAGATCTGGAGTGTTGTCGTGCCGGAATACTGGGGAAGCGCGCCTCATCCTACCGTGACCGCTGTAGGCGTGACCTGGCTTTACGGGTTCCAGTTCGAGATCAAGGTGATCGCGAAACTGCCCGAACCCTCTGCCGGCTGAACGTCCCGGCCTCCGCGCATGAAAAAGCCGCCACCGATAGCCGGGGCGGCTTGTCTTGTGTCGCGCCTTAGCTGTTGAGCACGCCGTCGACCAGCGCCTTGGCTTCTTCCTGGATACGCTTGAGGTGCGCATCGCCTTCGAAGCTTTCGGCGTAGATCTTGTAGACGTCCTCGGTACCGGATGGCCGAGCGGCGAACCAGCCATTATCCGTCACCACCTTGAGCCCACCGATAGCAGCACCGTTGCCCGGCGCTTCGGTGAGGATCTGGGTGATCGGCTGACCGGCCAGCTCGCCAGCCTTCACTTGAGAAGCGGACAGTTTGCCGAGCTTGGCCTTCTGTTCGCGATCGGCCGGAGCGTCGATACGCTGATATACCGGCGCGCCGAAACGCTCGGTCAGGGCCTGGTAGCGCTCGCCCGGATCCTTGCCGGTTACGGCGGTGATCTCGGCCGCCAGCAGACCGAGGATGAGGCCGTCCTTGTCGGTCGACCAAGCGCCACCGGCCTTGCGCAGGAAGGACGCACCCGCCGACTCTTCGCCGCCGAAGCCTAGGCTGCCATCCATCAAGCCATCGACGAACCACTTGAAGCCCACCGGAACTTCCACTACCTGACGGTCGATGCCCTTGGCGACCCGATCGATCATCGACGACGACACCAGCGTCTTGCCAATTCCTGCTTGCGCGCTCCACTCGGGGCGGTGGGTGAACAGGTACTCGATCGCGACGGCCAGATAATGGTTGGGATTGAGCAACCCAACCGAGCGCGCGACGATGCCATGACGGTCATGGTCGGTGTCGCAGGCAAAGGACACGTCGAAGCGGTCCTTGTTCTCGATCAAACCAGCCATGGCATGCGGCGAGCTGCAATCCATACGGATCTTGCCGTCCCAGTCCAGCCGCATGAAGCGGAAGGTCGGATCAACACGCGTCGAGAGCACTTCAAGCGGCAAACCGTAACGGTCGGCGATGCGCGTCCAGTAATGCACGCCAGCGCCACCGAGCGGGTCGACGCCGAACTTCAGTCCCGAGCCGCGAATCGCGTCGAGATCGATCACCTGACCCAGGCCACCAACATACTGCTCGATGAAATCGAAGCGCTGAGTGGTCGGCGCCTTCAGCGCACGGGCGTAATCCATCCGCTCGACGCCTTTTAGCCCGGCTACTAGCAAGGCGTTAGCGCGATCCTGAATCCACTTGGTCACGCCGGTATCCGCCGGGCCGCCGTTGGTGGGGTTGTACTTGAAGCCACCATCGGCCGGCGGATTGTGGGACGGTGTGATGACGATGCCGTCGGCCAGTCCACCGCTGCGGCCCGCGTTGTATTCAAGGATGGCATTGGAGATCGCCGGAGTCGGTGTGTAGCCCGGCTCGCCATTGGTTTCGCTGCACCCGGCATCGATGCGCGTCTCGACGCCATTGGCCGCCAGCACTTCCAGCGCCGACACGAACGCGGGTTCGGACAGCGCGTGGGTATCCATGCCGACGAAGATCGGGCCATCGATGCCCTGCTCGCGGCGGTAGTCGCAGATCGCTTGGGTCACGGCCAGGATGTGCCACTCGTTGAAGCTGTTCTTCAGCGACGAACCGCGATGACCGGAGGTGCCGAACGAGACCTGTTGCGTCGGATCCGAGGGATCGGGACGCTCGCTGTAATAGCGCGAAATCAAGCGCGGAATATTTGTCAGGGTGTGTTCGTCGGGGAGGCGTCCTGCGTTGAGGTCGATACTCATCTGTCGTTCCTTTGAGGATAAAAAAGACGCCTCAGGCAAAACCGCGGGGCTGTCCGGGAGGCAGTGGAAGCAATAAGACATCGGCGAATGCCTTTTATCTAGGCGCTTCGACCATACAGTCAGCGGAATGTTTAGGCTGGATCGAACGCGCATGATATTGCCGTTTCCCACCGCGACGAAGCTGCAGCAAAGCTCATTCGTTTGCGAGGGCCGCTCCTTTCATGCCAGCAAGCTTGCCCAGGCCGAAACGAGCAACAACAGCGCCATGCCCTGATTGAAGCGCTGCAACGAACGCACCGAGCGCAGGACTCGTGCCGCACCCCGGCCGAGCACGGCCCATGCGACCAGGCAAGGCACAGCGACGAGAAAGAAGATCAATGCGTAAACAGCGTATTGGGACGAGCCGGCGTCCGCTCCGGTAAAAACGCTAATCACCGCAATCGCCATCATCCAGGTCTTGGGATTGACCAGCTGCAACGCGGCGCCGCCGCAGGCGCCCATGCGTTTGCTGTCGGGATCCATGGCGAGCCCGGACGCCGGACTGCGGAACAGCTGCCAGGCCAACATGGTGATCCACGCCACTCCGAGCCAGGCCATGCCCTGCTGCACCAGCGGATAACGCAGCAATACCCCACCGAGCCCCCATCCAACCAGCAGTACGATTGCCGCTGCCCCGGCACAGCCGCCAAACACAATAGGCATTGCGGCGCGCAATCCATACAGCGCGCTGTTGCTGAGAACCAGAATATTGGTCGGCCCAGGCGTAATCGATGCCACGAAAGCAAACAGAACGAAGGGCAGGAATTGGCTCATCGCGCCAACTCCTGATGAGTCCGTGATTCGCAAGGGATCGAAAAAAACATGGCAGAAACTCCGAGTGGTGTTTCTGCCATATTCCTTGGGGGCGCGTCAGCGGTCTGGAAGGTTTGAGCAGCGTTTGCGATAGGCTGCTGGGCTCAGTCCATAGGCGCGACGGAACCAGCGGCCGAGATGGCTTTGATCGGCGAACCCCAGCTGCACCGCGACGCTCACCGGGGCCAGGCCTTGGCGCAACAGCTTGCGCGCCAGACTAAGGCGCAGCTGCACCAGATAGGCGTGCGGCGCCATGCCAAATGCCGCCTTGAACGCCCTGGACAGCCGGAAGCGATCCACGCCGGCAACCTGGGCCAAGTCGTCCAGGCCGATATCCTGATCCAGATGAGCATGCAAAAACTCCCGAGCCCTGATCGCCACCGAAGGCAACCGTGGGCTCAGCTCCGTTTTCTGCCGCCAGTAGACATGGCTGGACAGTTTTTCCAACAACGCATCCAGCGCCGCGTGCCGGACGATTCGCAGGTCCGAGCCGTGCATCGCCTGGAATGCCCGGGCGATGTGATTTATCAGATCCGGCTCGCTCGCCATGATTTCGGCAAAGCTCGGCAGGCAATGCTCAGGCGCCTCCTCGAACAGCGCTTGCAGCTGCATTTCGAGCCATTGCGGTTGCAGGTAGAGCATTGAATAGGTGAAGCCGCCGGGCGCTGGCGCATGACCGTCATGAATCTCACCGGGCTCCAGCAAAAAACCCTGCCCCACCGTACTGCTGTGCAACACCTTGCGGCAGTGAAACTGCTGCACGCCCTGCTCCGTAAAGCCGACGAGATAACTGTCATGCCAATGCGGGTCGTAGGCATGCCCCTCGAAATGAGCACGAATGGTCTCGATGCCCGTTTCGGCATCCAGCTTCAGATCGACCCAGCTGTTGGCACCCATGATTGGCTCTTAGAGGTGACGAATGAGCACAGGCCGAAGGCCTGCAAATGTGCATGCTGTTACGTGAGGAGTGGAGGTTATAGAAGATTTGTGCACTGCGGGCTGCGCAGGACCGAAGGTCGGTCCTGCGCTGGGCCAAGGCGTCGCTATGCGCCAGCCGGTTCGGAGAACACCGGTCGTGAATGGCCGGCGTCTGATCCGCGACATTTCAGGTCGCTTTGGCAGCCGCCTCAAGCCCTGCCGGCCGTTGTTCGCGAAAGGCGAACAGGAACGTCAGGAAGACGCCCAACGCGAATACCGCCGGGAACAGCCAGATGCTCTGCCAATCGTGGCCGTCCATGCTCGCGAAGTGATCGGTGACTTTTCCGGCCACCCAGAAACCGATGAGCATGCCGACGCCGTAAGTGGCCAGCGTGATCAAGCCTTGTGCTGAACCCTTGTACGTCTCGCCGGCCTTGGCGTCGGTATAGATCTGCCCGGAGACGAAGAAGAAGTCATAGCAGACACCGTGCAACGCGATACCGGCAACCAACATGAACAGCAGCTCGCCGTTATTACCGTAGGCGAACAGTGCATAGCGCAACGTCCAGGCGAGCATCCCCAGCAATAGAGTCTTCTTGATGCCGAAGCGCTGGATGAACAGCGGTAGCAACAACATGAACAGCACTTCGGAAATCTGCCCCAGGGTCATCTTGCCGGTCGGGTTATCCACGCCGATTTCCGCGAGGAAGGGGTTGGCGTTCTGGTAGTAGAAGGCCAGCGGAATGCAGATCAGCACCGAGGCGAGGAAAAAGATCGCGAAGCTGCGGTCCTTCAACAGCTTGAGCGCATCCAGACCCAGCGCTTCCTTGAGCCCGCCCTGCTCGCGCCGGGCCAGCGGTGGTGTGCTCGGCAGGCTGAAGCTGTACAACCCCAGCACCGCCGAAGCGATGGCGCACATCAGGAAGGTGTTGCGTAGCGCACCGGCCGCGATGGCTTGCTGGGAATCCCAGCCGAACAGAAAACTGATCACCAAGCCGGCGATGATCCAGCCCACCGTGCCCCAAACCCGAATCTTCGAAAACTCCAGCGCCGGGTCACGCATCTGCCGAAAGGCCACAGCGTTTACCAGGGCTAATGTGGGCATGTAAACGATCATGTAGCCCAGCACGTATGGGTAAAACGCACTGAAATCGCTGGCCCGGTAAAGCTGGAACAACAGCACCGCGCCGACCAGATGCAGGATGGCGAGCAAGCGCTCGGCGTTGAAGTAGCGATCGGCGATCAGGCCGATCACGAACGGCGCCAGAATCGCGCCCCAGGATTGGGTCGAGAACGCCATGCCGATTTGGCCGCCGGTCGCGCTCAGGTTGTTGGCCAGAAAGGTGCCGAGGGTGACGAACCAGCCGCCCCAGATAAAGAATTGCAAAAACATCATCAGGCTCAGCCGTGCATTGAGTGTGCTCATGGTCTTGTCCTTATTGTTGTGCACGTTTATCAGGAGAAAGCGTTAATCGAGGCCCAGCAGCCGGCGGTTTCGCGACGCGCTACTCGCAACCCCGGCGAAATCATCGAAGGCCCGCGTGGCGCGGTTGATCATCTGCTGCCGAATGAAACGAGCGCCCTCCTCGGCCCCCTGCGCGGCATCCTTGAGGCAGCATTCCCATTCGAGTACTGCCCAGCCCTCATAGCCGTACTGCGTCAGCTTGCTGAATATCTGCTTGAAATCGATCTGGCCGTCGCCGAGCGAACGGAAGCGTCCAGGGCGATCGGTCCAGCTTTGATAACCGCCGTAAACACCGGAACGAGCGTCCGGGCGGAACTCGGCGTCTTTCACATGAAACATGCCGATGCGTTCGTGGTAGCGATCGATGAACCCGAGGTAATCCAGTTGCTGCAGCAGCATGTGGCTCGGGTCGTAGAGAATCTTCGCGCGGGGATGCTGATCGACCGCGTCGAGGAAGCGCTCGAAGGAGGCGCCGTCGTGCAGGTCCTCACCGGGATGGATCTCGAAGCACAGGTCGACCCCGGCTTCCTCGAACGCATCGAGGATCGGTCGCCAGCGCCGCGCCAGTTCGGCGAAGCCCTCCTCAACCAGACCGCTTGGTCGCTGTGGCCATGGATACATGTAGGGCCATAACAGCGCACCTGAAAACGTCGCATGGGCGGTCAGGCCCAGACGCCGACTGGCCTTCGCCGCAAGGTGCAACTGATCGATGGCCCACTCGGTACGGGCCTTTGACTTGCCACGCAGTTCGGTCGGCGCGAAGTCATCGAACAGGCCGTCGAACGCTGGATGCACCGCTACCAGCTGGCCTTGCAGATGAGTCGACAGCTCGCTGATTTCGACGCCTGCTTCAGCGCAAATTCCTTTGAGCTCATCGCAGTAGGTCTGGCTTTCGGCGGCGCGTTGCAGGTCCAGGCATTGCGTTCCGAGCGTTGGAAGCTGAACCCCGCAATAGCCGAGCGAAGCCGCCCAGCGCGTAAGGTTTGGCAAGGTGTCGAATGGCGCTTCCGGCCCGAGGAACTGCGCCAGGAAAATGGCCGGGCCGCGAATACCGCTGGGTGTCTTGGGTTGCTGCATATTAAGTTCCTGTCATTCGGTAGCGGCGAAGGGCGTCCACTTGGCATCGCTGTGATGGCTGGCGATGACCGTCTCGATGAAGGCCATGCCACGCAGGCCGGCATCGATACCCGGAAGTTCGGGCGCGCGTGCCGAGCGGATGGAGGTGGCGAAATCGGTGTAGAGATTGGCCATCGCTTCGAGATATCCCTCGGGATGCCCCGCAGGCAGGCGCAAACGCCGCAGCGCGTCGTCGCACAGCCAACGCTGATCGACACCGGTCCGCAGCACGCGCAGCGCCTCGCCGAGCGGGCGATGAACCAGGCTGTTCGGCTCTTCCTGGCGCCATTCGAGGCTGCCTTGCTCGCCATACAGGCGCAACGTCAGGGCGTTCTCTTCGCCGGTGCAAACTTGACTGGCGATGAGTACACCGCTTGCGCCGCCGTCGGTCTGGAACAGCACGGCACCGTCATCGTCGAGCTGCCGCCCTGCGACATGCACACCCAGATCCGCGCATAGCCGCTCGATGCGCTGGCCGCTGACGAACTCGGCGAGGTTGAACGCGTGAATGCCGATGTCACCCATGCAGCCACTCGGTCCCGCTTGAGCCGGCTCACCGCGCCAGGCCGCTTGTTTGTTGCCCTGCCCTGCCTGGTCCTCGCTCAACCAGCCCTGCGGATACTCGACAAATATTTTGCGCAAGCGACCGAGCGCACCGGCCTGCACCATATGCCGCGCCTGCCAGATCATCGGATAGCCCTGGTAGGTGTGCGCCAGTCCATACAGCCGGCCGCTGTCAGCCTGGGTTGCGGCAAGCTGCTGCATATCCGCCAGCGACAGCGCCGCCGGCTTTTCGGAAAACACATGGAAGCCGGCTTGCAGGGCCGCCGCAGCGATGGGGGCATGCAAATGATTGGGCGTGACGATGACGAGCAATTCCATGCGCTGGTCCGCCGGCCGCTTCTGCTCGGCCGCCAGCAGCGCCTCCCAGGAGTCGTAGCAACGCTGCGGGTCGAGATGCAGGGCTGCACCACTTCGCCTGTTGTTTTCGGGGTCGCGGCTGAAGGCGCCGCAGACCAGCTCGATATGGCCGTCGAGGCGCATCGCCTGTCGGTGCACTTGGCCAATGAACGCCCCTTCGCCACCGCCCACCATGCCCACACGAACCTTCGATCGACCGGTTGAATCCATGCCTTCACTCCCCGTTTCAACGTTTGGTCATTTGCAATGTAACCGGTTACATTGGTTGTGAAAGTAGCATTGAAGTTCCCAGTGTCAAGCTGAAAGGAAGACACGGACGGCAGCGCTCAGCTAGCGCTGCGCCAGATTGGCGAGATAGAGCGCCCGGCAGCTGTCCTGGAAAAAACGTTATCGCGCGGCGATGCCGCTCGCGGTCGAGCAGGTTAGGTCGATCAGCCAAACCGCTGACCCCATGGGCTCGCTGCGTTACGCTAGCCACTGCTGGCCGATAACCCACCGCCGGCACCGAACATCGAGGTGTTATGCCTAACATTCGCAAGGTGGCCGAGCTGGCTGGCGTTTCCGTCGCCACCGTTTCGCGCACATTGAAGACGCCCGAACGGGTTTCACCGCAGACCCGTGACCGGGTGCACGCAGCGGTCGAACAGGCCGGTTATCGCCCAAACCTGATGGCGGTGCAGTTCCGCTCGCGTAAAACGCGCAACCTCGTCGTGCTGGTCCCGGCCATCGCCAATGTGTTTTTTGCGCGGGTCATCAGCGGTATTCAGGAAGCCGCGCAGGCCTTCGATTACCGCGTGCTGCTGTGCAATACCTTGGGCCGTGAAGACGTCGAAATCGCCTACGCCGAGCTGGTTCACGCCCACCAGGCAGACGGCGTGATCCAGCTGCGCGCATTCAACCCGTTCGCTGAAACCTGTCTCCATGGCAACGCGCTACCGCCGATGGTCAATGCCTGCGAAGTGCTAGACGCTCCGCCCTGCCCGACCGTTCGCCTGGATAACCGCGCCGCAGCCCGCGCAATGACCGAACATCTGCTCGCGCTAGGTCATCGCCGCATCGGCCTGATCAAGGGACCGCAAGGCAGCCCGCTGACCCGAGAGCGTATCGCCGGATACGAGGATGCGCTGAATGAAGCAGGAATCGCGCTCGACCCCGAGCTGCTTCGCCGCGGCAATTTCACCTTGCAGGCCGGTTACGACGCTGCCGGCCAACTGCTCGATAACCCGAATCGACCAACCGCGATCTTCTGCGAAAACGATGAAATGGCAATAGGCGCCATGCAGCGCATCCGCCAGTCCGGAATGCGCGTGCCGCAGGACGTATCGGTCGCCGGTTTCGATGATATTCCCTTCGCTGCCTTCAGCGACCCACCGCTGACGACCATCGCCCAGCCCGCCGAGGCGTTCGGACGACACGCAGTCGAGATGCTCGTCGCGCAATTCGAACAGCGTGTCCTTGAGACGCCTCACCTGATCTTGCCCTACAACCTGATCGTACGCGGCAGCACAGCGGCTGTTGCACGCACCTGACCGCCCAGTTGCATCCGTCCTGACTAATCAATCGCGTTCGGCCACCGGTCGAACCCGACTTTGACCAGTACATACCGAAGGGTGACCGGCAGAGAACGGCCAAAAGCGGCCTTTTGCCAACGGTTGTATATGCCCAGATCTACTCCTGCAATCATCTCGGGACTAAAGGCAGTTCAGCCATCCTGTGAGCCGCTTCCAACTCCGAGCGATGCTGGCCCTCCCGCAGCTCGGCGTCTTGTTAAACTCGTCCGCCTCCGATGTACCGATTCAAGGACGAACACCAATGCTCCAGATTCGAACACTTGCCCTGCTCATCGGCTGTGCCGCAGCAACAGCCTGTAGCTCCGCCAACCTCCCCGAAAGTCAGAAGCTTTCTCCCGACAAGGTCGCCCAGATCGCTTCGCGCATCGAAGCCCAGTACCCCAAGTTTGCTCAGGACAAGCGGGACGAAGTGCTTCGCGTGGTAATCCGCTCGATTGACGAGATGGTGTTCATCGAGGGTGGTGCCTTCGAAATGGGCGATTTCGGTTGGAAGTGCGACTTCAATCCGGCCGAGGCGTGCACCTGGCCATGCGGCGCGCCAGAGGACAATCTATGCAATATCACAATGAATAGCGACGCTCCTCTTCATGAAGTTGAGGTGTCGAGCTATCACTTGGCGGCGAAAAAAACCACGCTAGGTGACTTTGACTTATACCGATCTTTGATTGGGCAGGAACCGGTATTGAGCGAATTGCGGGACCGTGAACGCCTCAAGTATGTATTCGATCCGATGAACGTCGCTCCCATCAGAGAATGGCAGGAGGCCAAGGACTATTGTCAGTGGCTTGGAAACGTAAGTGGTTACCCTGTTGATCTACCCACCGAAGCCCAGTGGGAGTATGCCGCGAGAAACAGAGGCCAAAACGTTCTCTACCCAACTAATGATGGCAGCTTGAAATTCGGAGAGAATTTTCCCGGTACGGGTCGCCGCCCAATAACTGAACGCGTCGACAAGTACCCTCCCAACCCTCTTGGGTTGTACTCGATGGCGGGCATGGCGATCGAAGTGCTGGATGATTGGTACAGCGAAGGTTTTTATCATGAGTCACCTAGGAAGGATCCCAAAGGCCCTTCATCAGGCAAGGAAAAAGTAGCGCGGGGAATCGACTCGGTCGACACGCCATGGCTGGCAGCCAACACTGTCCTTAGAAGGAACCTCCGCCTGAAGCGTGATACGCACTCTTTCACTGTCAGCTTCAGATGCTCTCTTCAAATGAGCAACCAGCTGTGACTCCGAGGGCCGAATGGCCCTCCCTCAGATTAAGCAATTCTCGTGTCGCTATGGCGAGCCGCAGAGGCAAGAAGGAATCGCTTCTGTTCGCCATAGACCATTGAGTCGTTTACGTTCCAAGCATAATGAACAGCCGGGGCGGAAGGCTGCCCTTGGAAGACCAGGCCGTCCAAGTAACGGTTGAAGTCTTCTTGCTGCTTTTCCACTAGGAAGCTGTTGATACGGTTCAGGCTGTCAGTAGCCTTTACCTTATGGGCATCCGGCGACATATGCTCTAGCGCCTCAAGCAGGTGCCGCCAGCGACGGATTCGAGAGAGAAGCTCTACGATCGCTTGCTCCTGTTCCAAACTGTTACTTTTGCCGATATAGGATTCAGTCAACACCCATAGCATTGGGCCGATCGTTTCAGGAGGGAGTCTGTCGATTGGCATTGTGCGACTGCCAACCCTCACCGCCTTATGCTTGAGAATCCCGTTGGTAAGGAGGGCTGCTTCTGCCATACCAGCCTCACGCAATTCCCACCATTCGTTTAGAACACCTACACCCTCTCCTATAAGACTTTCAACCGCTTCTCCAGGGGAAAGAGCGGCTTTATAGAGCAGTTGGCAGATGGACAGAAAGGCTTGTTGCTGAACACCTACCAAATGACGATATTCGATCTGGTTGAGGGTTTCGCATACGAGCCCAATTAGGTCCCAAACTTTCTCCAAATCCACCACGGTTCCAAACCCGCCGCCTGCGCCGGGACCAAAGACCAGATTGGCCTTGCACGTAATCGCGAAATTGCCCTCGTGCAGACTGACTCCAAAGTCGCCTTCAAACCCGATGCCGAGCGCCAGGTTGCCTTCGGCCTTGACCTGCGCCAGGGCACTCCAGCCGGAATTGCCGCTTGTGAGAGCGCCGGAATTGCCCGCCCCTTTGCCGTAGTCGGCTGGCGGTAGCCATTCGACGGCGCCGCTAAGCGCACCGCCGGCTTCGGCCCCGGCGAAGCCTTCTGCTTTCAGGCCGAGTCGGCCACCGGCTTTACTCGCGTCGATCGAGGGCGTGCCGAGCAGCGCAAGGGCGCCGGAAGGTCCCTCGGCGGCGCCCTTTCCTGTTTTGACGCCACCTTCGAGGCTTCCCTTTGCCCCTGCGAAGCAAGACATTTCCAGGCTGCCATTGAGACGGAAGCTGCCGAATGAATGCCGCACCGGTTTGCCGACCGCATTGCGGTAGCTGATCTGGAGCGTGCTGCCCGCCCGCGACGGAAAATAGGTTGTCGTGGTGATTTTGCCCTCTGCCAAGGCAAAGGCCGCCTCGCATTTGACGCCCACATCAATCTCGCCCTTGGCTGGGTTGAAGCTCTTGATGCCGGCGCTGGCGCTTGCCGCAAAGCGCAGGGCCTGGGCCTCGGCCGAGAGCGCATAGCGGTCACCGTCGGCCTGCTTCGTTTCGAACTTGTAAAGCTCGCAACGCAGCGCGTTGAGCGGATGGTCTTCCTTCGCTTTGATAGTCCACAGTTTGGCTTCAACCTTGCCAAGGGGACCCGACTTTGCGCTGTCGCCGATGGCCTTCTTGATGTCGTCGAAGAGGTCCTTGACCATCGCCGGACTGAAGGGCTTCTCGCGCAGGACTCGGGCGCTGGCCTTGTGGGCCCAGATCCGCTCGATCCTTGTCCAGAATTGCGCGCGCACGTAGTAGCGGCGGTCGGGACGGCTGAGGATGATGACTTCCTGGATATAGTGGCTGGTTTGCCTGCCGGCGCCAGCCTCCGAGGTGCGCTTGCTCGTATAGGGGCTATTTACGTCGGGTTTCCCCCCCCCGGCAAAGGTTTCGCCGTTTTGCGGACCCTGCGCCTTGAGCTGCCCCTGAAGTGTGCCGATCTCGGCATTGAGTTGGGCGACCTTTTTCTCGCACAGCTTGCGCCAGTTGCCCTCGATCACGTTGTGCACTTGGCCGCGGCGCGCGGCGACAAAGCTGTCGTAATTGAGGAAGAAATCCCGCGCCTGTTGCAGTTCGCCAATCTTGCCCTGGATGTCGCCCTCTGTCTCGACCGGTTCGGGAGTCACCGCTTTGGGTCGGTCAATAGGCCTGAGTAGGCCCACCTCGCCGGCCTTCTTAGCCCAGTCAGCCTTCTTGCATGCTGTGCAGCTGCAAGCCGCCTCGGGGTGAGCAGCGGTTTTCTTGCAGGGCGCGGCGGTCGCCGCGCTGACGATGCCGTGGAACTCGTCCATGAGCTTTTGGACCAAGTCGACCTCGGTCTTGAGCTCCTTGGCCTGGGCCTCGGTCAGCACGAACAGGCGATCCGAATCCGCGGTGAAGTGCACCACATCCACGAGCTCGTCGGCACACGGCGGTGCACTTTTGACGGCGGCACTGCTGCTGTCGCCGGCGTGCTTGGCTGGCGGAAGCGCCGCGGCGGGTTTTGCCTGTGTGGCTTGCGGCTTGGATGTCGGCGCACTAGCTGGCGTCGCCTCGCCGGGAATGCTGAGCTTCCAACCGGCCTGGATCTTGTCCCGGTCTTTGATAATCGGATTGGCAGCCTGTATCTCGGCCGGGCTCGTGCCATGAGCCTTGGCAATCGAACCGAGCGTATCGCCTGCGCGGACGATGTAAGCGTTAGTAGTCATGGTGCATGTTCCTTATGCAGTCGTTTGCTCGAGCGCGTCGAGCTTCTCGCCCTTGGCGAGGTCCTGGCGGGTCAGTATCTGGTGGGCCGAGGGGGAAGAAAGTGTGCCGGCGGGAACCTGCAGATCCAGACGCAACCACCGCTCCTGGGATGCCAGGTCGTCGAAACCCCACTGCCCAGCCTCAATGAGTGCGGCATGAACACGCTCTTCGGTGGCGGCCGGATGAAGAGGCAGGTAATCGCTGGAGAGCTGCGCAGCAATCATCGGCAGGCGCGCCTGGCTGAGCTGCGCTTGGCGCTCGTCGTCAAGCCAAAACCATCCACGATCCCTGATCACGCCGCTCCATTGACCGAACCGCGTCACCTGTCGCCAGCCGCGCTCGTTGCGCCACGCCATAGCGGTGAACGGCCCAAGAAAACTGGTGGCCTCTCCGGGCGACATGACGGAGAACAGAGGCTCGAGCCAGCGTGGCTCGAAGAAGCGAAAGAATCGCTCCTGGTTACGTTCATCCCGGGCGCTCAGCAGGCTGCGGCAGTGCGCGGCCGCCTGGTCCGGATGCACACCGTCTTCAAGCCACAGCACGCAACCCGCATCGAGTTGGTTAAGCATGGCCGATGCATAGTCGAGCAGCTGGGGTTGATCCTCGCACTCGACGAGACAGGGGCTGACCTTGTAGAGCTCTGCGAAGGGCGTATCGACGACCAAGGGATACCAGGTCGGCGCACCATCGTTGGCCTTGAGATAGACCTGCATGGCGAGGTCTTCATCGAAGGCGCCGTCGAGGATGACGAAGCAGCGGCCCTCTGCTTCCCCTGCTGCCGAGTCGAAAGGCATGGCGATGGGCTGGACCGCGGAGACCTTAAACATAGGCGTGCACCTCGCAGGTGCCCTGCGCGCACAGGTTGCAGTTTTTCTCGACCAACAGATGACCGGCCAGTGCCTGGGTGCGATAGAAATTGACGGTCGTGCCAGGGCCGACACCGGGGTCCACTGGATCGCTGTTCACCGGCAGGATGGGGCGGGCGCCCGCCCCTTTTCCTGGCGCGCCACCCGAGTTGATCTTCACCTGTGGGCCGACGATGGTCACCCCGCCCGGATCAAGCTTAATAAAGCTGCCACCGGCCTGGATGGTCAGCTCGGCTCCTGCGTCGATGACCACCTTCTGCCCAGCCGAGAGGTGAAACTCTTTACCGACCTGGACGTACTGGCCGGTCCCGATCTTGGTGTGCTGATCATTGCCTACCGTCAGGTGGTCGCTGGCCTTGAGCTGAACTTTACGATCGAGATACGTGGTGCGGTGCTCCTCCTTGCGCAGCTCGGTGTAGCTATTGGCTTCGACCGTATCGTGTCGCTCGTGCCCGACACGAACGTGTTGGTCGTTCTCGATATTCTCATCCCAGTCGCGTTGGGCGTGGATGAAGATCTGCTCTTCGCCCTTACGGTCCTCGATACGCAGCTCGTTGTAACCGCCGCCGCCGGGAGAGCTTAGGGTTTTGAAAACGGTACGGGTCTTATGCGTTGGCAGCTCGTAGGGCACCTCGTTGGCAGCGTGGTACAGGCAGCCGGTGATCAAGGGCTGGTCGGGGTCGCCCTCAAGGAAGGTCACCAGCACTTCCATGCCGACGCGAGGAATCGCTATACCGCCGTACTGCCCGCCGGCCCAACTGCTGGAGACCCGTAGCCAGCAACTCGACTTATCGTCCAACTGACCATCACGGTCCCAGTGAAACTGGACGCGAACACGGCCATATCGATCGCAGTGGATCTCTTCACCCTCGGGACCCGTGACGCAGGCCGTCTGGCTTCCATTGATAGTTCGCTTGAAGTGGCGTAGCGGTGGCCGGTAGATGGCAGACCAGGGACTTGCCACAAACGCGTTGCGGTAGCCCTGCTGAAAGTCAGCCCCGTCGTTCACCGTTAATGTCACGGATTCTTCAAGAACCTGGGGTTGCTTGCCCTCATGCAACACATCGGTGAGCAGCCACAGCTCATTCCAGTCCGGTCGAGGATGGCAGGCCAGCGGCATGAAATGGCCGCTGCGCAGCCCTGCGATGTCGCTTCGGCCCTCGGCGATATGCTGATCGGTTTGGTGACGTTCAGTAGCACGGCGACTCAGGTGCTTGCCTCGGCTGCGGTCCAAGAACCGCCCGGGATAATCGTAGTCCTCGAGATCCGGCGTCAGATCGCTTCGGTGGCTGGCCTCCATGACGAGGCGCGGCGTTTCGAAGTTGTAGTCACGCCGTGCCACACGCGAGGTACGGGTGTTGGCTTGAGCAGAAAACGCACGCACCACCTGATGGTCTGCCACCATGCCGCTGTCCTGCTGGTAGGTCGCTGCACCAAGCTCCGGAAAGACCGTCTGGTCGTCACCAAATATCAACACGTGTTCTGTCTGGGCGTGCTCGAAGTGGTAGTGAATACCCTCTTCCTCACACAGGCGATTGACGAAGTGAAGATCGTTTTCGTCGTACTGAACGCAGTATTCGCGTGGTAGATACTCACCGGACAATGTAAAGCGGAACGTGTTGGCCAGGATGCCGTGCTCCTGTAACACCGCTGCGATGATGCTTGGCACGGACAAGTGCTGAAAGATGCGCTGATTGTGGCGGTGGGCCAAGTACTGCAAATGAGGCACCAAACACACGCGATAGCGTGTCATGCGCTTGCCGGATTCACCTTGGGCTGCGCTGTAGAGCAGGCCATGAAAGCCCGCTCCTCCAAGACCAATCTCAAGGAAAGCGGACTTGTTTCTCAGTCCGAGGTAATCGAAGTCAGGTTGTTCGCTGATCAGCTCAATGTCAAAGGCATAGGGACTATTAAGGCTCTCGCGCCCTTTGAACGAGAGCACCTGAAAATCATGCTGGACGCCAAGGATCTTGAGCGCAAATTGCTTCTGGTTGGCCGGTGAGAACATCCTGTTTCCTCTGCTTCCTGCACATGACCGGCCGCAGCCAGCATGACGACTTATCCAAGGCGCGAAGGCTAGCCGCAAAGCAATGGCAGGTTCTTGCACACCCTCGTGCACAAATCACGTTTGGACAAGAAACAGTTTGAAAACTAGACACAGATCAAATTGGGTGAGGAACCACACAAGTCCGTAGGCCAAACGCCTGGCGGATCACGAGGTACTAGGGCGTGCGTTGCTGACCAGCCTGTCGTAATGCTGCTCGCCTCGCGCTGAGCGAAAGACGCGATGATCAATCTCGGCAAGCTGACGCTCGCGTTCGGCAATCGCAAGGGCTTTCGCCTCCTGTTCGCCATACAGGTCGATTCGAAATGACTTCTTGATCGGTTTACCGTCGCGACGTTTGGTCTGTGCGACCCAGTACCAGTACCTACCCATGCGATAACGGGTGACGCCCGGGTGGCCACTCGTGTTGGTCTTGCGAACCTTTTGGCGCACCTCACGGCTGTGTCTCGGGGGATACTGGAGCATGGTTTCGTCACGGCAGGCCTGGGCTTTCTGCAGCGCTAAAGCCTCGCCGCCGTGCGTCAGATGCGGGAACTCCTTGTCGATGACTTTTCGACCGTCTCGAAACAGGGTCACTCTCCAGGCTTTTGCGCCCTTGGAGTGAGTGATCGCGGTAATGCCGTAGAGCTCGGTCGACTCGGAGTCGATGGGTGCGGCAAGAGAGGTAGGCTGCATAGTTGTTTGGGCTGGCTCGATGGCACCCCGATCCTATCACTCAGTCATGAGACCTGATCCGCATAGTTCTCAGTTCTCGCTTTTCATGACGCACGCGAGCCACCTTTGCGTCGCGCATTAGCGCTCCGGCTTTTCTAATCCGTTCGCCTACTACAAGGGCTGCGCTCGCTCATTACCGGCCGCAGCCGGCTTTTTACCGGTAATGATTGGCGGGCTTGGGTAGGTTAGCGACCGTCGCCATGACGGCTCACTCTTGGCTTCCCGCACGAGGAGGACAAGCCATGAAAACCGTCAATACCCAGCGCAACCAACCTTGGAATAAAGGAAAGCTAGTCGGACAGAAAGCACCGCTTAGACTCAGAGATATTTGGGCTATCCGAGTCAGGCTCCAGATCGGAGAGAAAACTCGGGATCTCGCTCTGTTTGACTTAGCCATCGACAGCAAGCTTCGGGCCTGTGATTTAACAAAGCTTCGCGTACGGGACATAGCCCACGGGGTGCACCTGTCGGCACGGGCCATCGTAATGCAGCAGAAAACCCAGCGTCCGGTACAGTTTGAGATCACTGAACAAACTCGAGCGGCGTTAGAGGCGTGGATACATCAGGCACAGCTACGGGGTGAAAATTATCTTTTCCCAAGCCGACTGCATGCCTCAGACCACCTATCCACAAGGCAATACGCTCGAATCGTCAAAACCTGGGTAACAGCTATCGGTCTCGATCCGGCCGTATACGGTACCCACACAATGAGGCGAACTAAGGCGTCGCTGATCTACCGCAGGACAAAGAACCTCAGGGCCGTACAGCTGCTACTGGGCCACACTAAGCTGGAAAGCACCGTCAGGTATCTTGGGATCGAGGTAGACGATGCTCTTGAGATGGCTGAACAGACCGAGGTCTGACGAGGATAGCGGCGGTTGAACCCGACCGTCGCTATACGGCCAGGAGCTGCTGCTTGTTATAAAAAAGTGCAGTCAGTCAAGAATCGTCCCCGGCCGTACCTGCAAAACTGGTGAGATTCATGCTGTACAGATAAACAGCCCATGTATTTATCGAATCCAAATTACCGGTTCCTGCTAGACCAGTTGATAGCGTTTTGATAGCTTCTGAAGTATCCGAGGTCGCAGGGCCGCGAGAAGCAAACAGATGATGCCCCACTGGCACCTATAGATTTCGGAAGGATACGATGAGCATCGCCTCCAGATGAGTCTTCACAAGGCAGGCATGCAGTGATCACTACACCCGTTGGCAAATTCACAGGTATAACTTGGGAAGCGCAGTGTCAACTCGCATTTAAACTGAAGCATGGCGGTGACGGATATCAGCATATACCCGCCTCGCCTGGTGATTTTGGGATCGAGGGATACACGAAACACACAGGATATGCGTTCCAGTGTTACTGCCCAGACCGGCTTTATCATCAAGACGAGCTCTATGAGAAGCAGCGCACGAAGATCAACGACGATCTGAAAAAGCTCAGAGATTATTCTGTTGATCTACAGAAAATTCTAGGTGGTACAAAGATAAAAAATTGGTGTTTTGTCACCCCCGAAATCAGCAGGAATAAGCTGCACTCCTACACCCAGACCAAACAGACAGAAGTCAGGGGATGGAGCCTTCCACATCTCGATGAAGATTTCACAATCCTGATCCATGACCATGAGTTCTACATAAAAGAATTCAATCTGCTGCGAACGTCAGAAGGCCTGCCCCCATGCTTGGGCTCGCCGACAGAATCGTTGCCAAAAGTAAGCATTACCCCTGAACCGTATGACGAGAATCTGGAAAGAAAATGTCGCCTACGAATGCCAGGAAGACCAGCCCGAAAAATTGAAGACTTGATCAAGCTGACAACCAATAACTTCTTGGATCACGACACATATTTTCAGTCTCTGTATGACCGATCTCCCCAAACGTATGTAAATGTCGCCCGAATAGTGAATACCTTTGAGCAGGACGTTTTGGAATGGGGACTGACGTCTGACGCAACACCTGAAGAACTCACCACCCTGGTGAGGGATAGGCTGATGGAATACCTGACCACTGATCGCCATCTCAACATAGACAAGTCCATGGCAAGTGATGTGGTACGAAGGACTGTCGCGCGATGGCTTGCAATCTGCGAACTGGACTTCAACGAGTAAATCATGGCTCAGCTCAAATTTATAAGACGGCCGATTCCAGTACTCTCGGAGCTTCGCCCTCTCTACAAAATTTCTCAGGCGCTTCTGATTCTCCATCTGTCCGGACGTGGCGGCAGATCAAGCCTTCCAAAAATCCACCTGCTGAACTGGGCGCTCAAGACACCGGAGCGTACCCGGTCATTAACAGTTGGTGCCGAGCAAGGTCAATTGCAGCTCCCGATCTGGGGGTTTGATCCGGCAATGGCAATCGCACTTAATCTTGCCTTCAGCGAATCATTGATAGCACCCACCACAACGGGGTTTGAGCTCACTGCCTCCGGCAAATCTTATGTGGAACTGATACTCGCTGACGAATCCGTACTAAGGATGGTCTGAAGTAGTTGTGTATTTCTGGCTGACTTCAGCCCCTGCCG
>NZ_CEXBBO010000028.1:0-66400 GCF_982611455.1 Stutzerimonas sp. | reverse complement strand
AATCGGCAGGGGCTGAAGTCAGCCAGAAATACACAACTACTTCAGACCATCCCAAAGAAGAAAAATGAGATATACACCGCAGCTTTACAACCCAGCCTCAACAGGTAAAAATCCAATGAGTGATATCAAAATGATGTCTCTATGAGTATATGTACTGGATTTGCAGCACTGCTGCGTTAAGGAATTGGGGGCGAGGGATGTTCAAGAAAAGCATGATGGTAATGGCAGTAGCCGCAATGGTTTCCGGCTGCCAGTCGACCGGTCAGGAATATCAGGCAGACGTATTCGACGCCAGCCAAGTAAATCTACAGCAAGAAGCTAAAACCGTAAAAATCATTACGGTTTCTCCTACCAAGATCAAAGTAAGCAATGAGCGCAACAAGAAAGCGGCGATGATGATTGGCGGCGTTCTGGGTGCTCTCGGTGGTGCCGCACTGGGTTCTTCTAACAACCGTGATACGGCGATTGTTGGCGGTGTGGCCGGTGGCGCGACTGGCGCGCTGGCGGGCTCCCTTGTCAACGACACGACTCTGGTGCCGGGCGTTCTGATCGGCTACTCGGAAGAAGGCAAGATTTTCACTTCGGCTCAGGTTGGCCGGGTTTGCGAGTTCGCGTTGGGCGAGATATCCCTGATGGTCAAGACATCCGAGACTGAGACGCGAATCCAGCCGAACGCAACCTGCCCAGAACCGGTTAAGGGCTGAGACGATGAAACGTCTACTTATCACCGCGGTTCTATTGATGCTCGCAACGCCCACATTTGCCAACCAGTTTGAGCAATTGCATGAAATCGAAGTAGGGCATAAGCAGGCTCTGGCTGCACAGCAGGCCGAGCAGCAGCGGCAGGCAACTGCGGCGCGTGCTCGTCAGCAGGCTAAGGACGAAGCGCTTCGCAAGGAACGCATCGCTGGCGAGCAGAAGGCTAAGCAGCTGGCATTGCAGCTTCGATTGGCGCAGCAGGAAGAGGAAAAGCGGCTGCGTGGCCGCGATGAAAGTTTCGAAGATATTCAGCGCGAGCTGCAAATTGAAGAGGCCCGGCTTAAGCTTCAGACGATGAAAGCCAAGGCTGCGCGCGCCAACGATTACATCGATGCGGAACTGCGTGAAAGTGCGGCCAAGACTGACGTGATTCAGTCCAGCGCCGACGCCACTCGGGATGTTTCTTCCGGCGCTAAGTCATTACTGCAGAGCACTGGCGAAGCCGACGTCAATCGTTCGAAAAAACTCTTCGAATAATCTGCCCGTTGCACCTATCACGGCTCCGAATAGGGGCCGTGTTTGTTCGTGTTTATTTAAAGGCTAGTTGATATGCCCCGTTATTGTTATGTGCTTCTGGGAGTTCTGGTTCTGGCTGGCTGCAAGGAAGAGCAGAAAGAAGAGTTTCCGGTGTTGGACCTGCACGGTCGGCTGGAAGTGGATCAGGAAATGACTGCGCAGCGTCAGGCGCAAGGAATCGAAGGTTCGTATTACCGACGAGTGCTGACTGTGCGTGAACAAGACATGGCTTTTGTTGACTTCATAAAGCAGTTCTGCGCCGATCCCAACAGCACTAACGAAACCTGCCAGAAGGCGTTTCGGATCAAGAAAATCGATGATGTGAACGGAGCGACTAGATTCCTTCCCAGCGGACTGTAAGCCGTCCGGCACTTAGTCTGTTTCTAAGATAAAACCAAACAATGTGTGTTGGACCGAATATGGCATATTTCGTCAAAATCCGGATCTTCACAGATGGCGTCGTTCTTCAGCTAACCCGTTTGAGGGTGCTGCTGCAGGGTATCCGCGGTGAAGCCGATCTCATAACGGAGCATGGCGGCCGGTTCGCCAGCCAGCCGCTTCTACGAAACTGATCACGTATTAGTATTTAATAACCGCCACGATTTGCTCGATCAGCCATTGCAATGCCGCATCCCGCTCCCGCTGGGCGACGGTGACGATATCCAGCTGAAAGGTGCCTAGATCGAACGGCACTTCAAAGAGCTGTAACGGCAGCAACGTGGCGAAGTGGCGAGCGAGTTGCGTGGGCAGCACGGCGGCCAGATCGCTGCTTGCGACGATGTGGGCGGCCTGAAGGTAGTTGGGGGTCGTATAAACGACGTCGCGCGCGAGATCGTGGTCTTCCAGCCATTGATCGACCATCCCGCGTGTCTGGCCACCGTGGACCCACAAATGGCGCAGTCGCAGGAAGCTGGTGAGGTCGAGTGCTTCGTCAATCAGCGGATGTTCGCGGCGCACCGCGACTTGCAACGTTTCGCTCGCCCAGCGGCGAGTGTGGAAGCGAGTAGGGACTTCCGGAAAACGCCCCAACACCAAGTCCAGTTCACCGTTATCCAGTGCTTCTGCCGGCAGCGATGGAGTCAGGTGCTGGATCGCCAATTGAATCCCCGGCGCCACATCGGCCAGGTGCGCCATCAAGCGCGGCATGCAGATTAGCTCGACGTAGTCGGTCACGGCGATGACGAAGCGTTGGTGGCTGGTGGACGGATCGAAGAAGTCACCGGCGTTGAGCGTATGTTCGATCTGCTGCAACGCATCGCGGATCGGCGCTTCCAGGCTCAGCGCCCGGGGCGTGGGTTGCATGGCGCGGCCGACGCGTACCAACAGTGGATCGTCGAGCAGCTCGCGCAGACGATTGAGCGCATTACTGACGGCCGGTTGGCTGAGCGACAAACGTTCCGCGGCGCGGGATACGTTGCGCTCACGCAGCAGAGCGTCTAGCACGCGGAGTAGATTGAGATCGAAGTTGTAGATATTCATCGAATGAATTGGAAGTATCATAAGACTAAATTTCAAAAATAGTAGCGTCTTCAACTAAGGTAGGTCTTCTGTTTTTTCTGCCTTGCGACGAGGACTGCACCAATGAGCCAAACCCGCTTCGATATCCAGACCGCCGCCGTCATCGGGGCCGGCACAATGGGCCGCGGTATCGTCATGAGCCTGGCCAACGCCGGTGTGCAGGTGCTGTGGCTGGACACCAATCCACAGATGCTCGAGCAGGCCCTGGGCGTGGTCGCTGATACCTACGCGCACAACGTCCGTCAGGGGCGCATCGACGAAGCGCAAGCCGAAGCGCGCCGCGCCTGTATCAGCAAGGCGGCCGACTATCAGGCGCTAGCCGATGTCGATCTGGTGATCGAGGCGGTCTACGAGAACCTCGAACTCAAGCAGAACATCTTCCGCGAGCTGGACGGCATCGTTAAGCCGAGCGGCATTCTCGCCAGCAACACCTCGGCGCTGGATATCGACGCCATCGCCGCGGTCACCGGGCGGCCGGAGCAGGTCGTAGGCCTGCACTTTTTCAGCCCGGCACACATCATGAAACTGCTGGAAATCGTCCGTGGCGCGAAGACCTCGAAGGCGGTGCTCGAGGCCTCCACCGAACTCGGCAAGCGCATGGGCAAGGTCAGCGTGATCGCCGGCAACTGCCCGGGCTTTATCGGCAACCGCATGCTCGCCACCTACGTACGCGAAGCACGGGCGATGCTGCTCGAAGGTGCCTACCCGCATCAGGTGGACGCGGCGCTGCAGGGCTTCGGCTTCGCCATGGGGCCGTTCCGCATGTACGACGTGGTCGGCATCGACTTGGAATGGCGTTCCCGTGAACTGGCCGGCAAAGGGCAGGACGAACCTGAGGTGCAGATCGACAACCGTCTCTGCGAGCTGGGCCGCTTCGGCCAGAAGTCGCGCATGGGTTACTACCGCTATGCCGAGGGCAGCCGTCAGGCTGAACACGACCCGGAAGTTGATGCGCTGGTGCAGTGCGAGTCCGATCGTCTCGGTTATCAGCGTCGCGAAATTGGTACCGAGGAAATTCTCGAGCGCTGCCTGCTGGCGCTGGTCAACGAGGGCGCGAAGATCCTTGAGGAAGGCATGGCCGAGTCCAGCTCCGATATCGACACCGTCTACCTCAACGGCTACGGCTTCCCGGCCGAAGTCGGCGGGCCGATGACCTGGGCCGATCGCCAGGGCCTGCCGGCGATTCGTGATCGCTTGAATGCGCTGGCCGAACGCCACGGTCCGCACTGGAAGCCGGCCGAGCTGATCGACAGCTTGGCTACGCTCGGCGGTCGCTTCGTCGACTACAAGAAGGAGGCCTGAGCATGGAATACAAGGCACCTCTGCGCGACATGCGCTTCGTGCTACACGAGCTGTTCGACGCCACGGCCCACTGCGAACTGCTCGGTAACAGTCTCGATCGCGAGCTTATCGACGGCGTGCTGGAAGAAGCCGCGCGCTACACCGGCGGCGAGATCGCGCCGCTCAATCGCAACAGCGACGAAGAAGGCGTGACCCTGGAAAACGGGGAAGTGAAGACGCCGCAAGGCTTCGTCGAGGCCTACCAGCAGTACGTGGACAATGGCTGGGCCAGCATGACCGGGCCCACCGAGTACGGCGGGCAGGGCTTCCCGCAGCTGGTCGCCTGCAACTTTCACGAAATGCTGATGGGCGCCTCGCTGTCCTTCCGCATCTACTCTGGCCTGACCGAGGGCGCGGTGCTGGCGCTGTACAAGCACGGCAGCGAAGAACTGAAGAATGCCTATCTGGAGAAGCTGGTCAGCGGCAGCTGGAGCGGCACCATGTGCCTCACCGAGCCGCAGGCGGGCACCGACCTGGCGTTGTTGCGCACCAAGGCCGAACCGCAGGCGGATGGCAGCTACACCGTCAGCGGCAGCAAGATCTTCATCTCCGGTGGCGAGCACGATATGAGCGAAAATATCGTGCATCTGGTCCTGGCGCGCCTGCCGGATGCGCCGGCCGGCGTGAAGGGCATCAGCCTGTTGCTGGTCCCCAAGTTCATCGCCAAGGTGGACGGCACGCCGGGCGAGCGCAACGCGCTGTCCTGTGGGGCCATCGAGCACAAGATGGGCATCAAGGGCGCGGCCACCTGCGTGATGAACTTCGACGGCGCCACCGGCTGGATCGTCGGTGAGCCCAACCAGGGGCTCGCGTGCATGTTCACCATGATGAACGACGCGCGTTTTCAGGTCGGTTTGCAGGGCCTCGGCATTGCCGAGCAGGCATACCAAGGTTCCCTCGCTTATGCCCGCGAGCGGCTGCAATCGCGCGGGCTGGCTGGCGTCCAGCACCCAGACAAGGTTGCCGATCCGATCATCGTCCACCCGGACGTGCGTCGCATGCTGCTGACCCAGAAGACGTTGGTCGAAGGCAGCCGCATGTTGGCGGCCTATTGCGCGCGGCAGCTGGATCTCGAACACGGCGACCCCGAACCGAGCAATCGCAAGGCGGCGAGCAAGCGCGCGGCGCTGTTGATTCCCATCGTCAAGGCATTCTTCACCGACATGGGCCAGGAAGTGGCGAGTCTCGGTGTGCAGATTTACGGCGGCCACGGCTATATCCGCGAGTGGGGCATGGAGCAACTGATGCGTGACAGCCGCATCACCCAACTCTACGAAGGCACCAACGGCATCCAGGCGCTGGATTACATCCGCCGCAAGCTGCTCGGTGACGGCGGCGCCGAGCTGTCTGCATTGCAAGCAGAGTTCAGCGAACTCTGCGATCGCCAGATCGACCGACCGGCGTTGCACGAGATGGCCAGCAAGGTGCAGACGCGTATCGGCGAATGGCGCGAGCTGTCGGCCGAAATAATCGCCGCGACGCAGCGCGATCCGCAGGAAATCGGCGCGGTTTCGGTGGATTTTCTGCAGTACTCCGCCTATGTGTTGTTAGCCGGGCTTTGGCTGCAGGCGGCGGCGCGCGCGCAGGATGCACTGGAACAGGGTGTTGGTGAAGAGGCGTTCTATCAGGCCAAGCTGGCGAGCGCGGACTTCTATCTGCGCCGCGTGTTGCCGCGTGCCAGCGGGCATCGTGAGGCGATTCTCGGTGGGGCAAGCTGTTTGATGGCATTGCCGGAGGCGGATTTCGCGTTTTGAGTGGGAGATGAATAGTTGTCGAGCGAGCGATGGGTTGCACCCATCCTCCGCGGCGCAGAACAGCATGGAAATGAAGCTTATGCGCCCGCGATGGCGATGGGGGCTGGAGGGTTCCGACGTCAATGTCGCAGAACTGTGCACGATCAACGATCCAACGGATGCCGCGCCCCTCACCCCTTGCCGGGCGCCCCAGCCCTCTCCCTGGAGGGGAGAGGGGGCAGAACGCGGAGACGTTGAACTCCGGTGCTCGACGCTTGCGCGGACAAACTCTTCGAGCGCGGGCGGAATGGAGCAGAGCGCGTTACTTAAAACAGGCATGGATAGTGATCAAGCGCGAGCCGAGCTCCTCACCCCAATCTCCCCGGAGGGGAGAGGGAGCTGGACCGAGTGAGGTTCGCGCGCAGTGCTCGCCGTTGCACGGAAATACCCCCTCTCCCTCCGGGAGAGGGCTGGGGTAGGGCGCGTTTAAAAGCCCATGCCGAAGCCGAACCATAAAAACAGGAGGCACCGATGCATCCATTCAGCTTTGCCACAACCGCTCAATTGATCTGCGAGCCTGGCTCGTCGCGGCGTCTGGCCAATCTTTGTAAAGAGCGCGGGGCGAGCTCGGTGCTGATCGTTACTGATCCGGGTATTACCCGTTTCGGCTTGCTCAACGAGGTAATGCCGGGCTTCGAGGCCGAAGGTTTGCAGATCGCGGTCTATGACCAGGTGGTGGCCGACCCGCCAGAACACATTGTGCTGGCCGCCGTTGAGCAGGCGAAATCGGCCAAGGCGGATCTGATCATCGGCTTCGGTGGTGGCAGCTCGATGGACGTCGCCAAGCTGGTGGCGTTACTGGCGCATCCGGACTGTGCGCAATCGCTGCAGGACATCTATGGCGTGGGCAACGCCAAGGGCCAGCGCCTGCCGCTGATTCAGGTGCCGACCACCGCCGGCACCGGCTCGGAGGTCACTCAGATCGCCATCATCACCAC
Source organism: Stutzerimonas sp. (assembly GCF_982611455.1). Classification (NCBI taxonomy): domain Bacteria; kingdom Pseudomonadati; phylum Pseudomonadota; class Gammaproteobacteria; order Pseudomonadales; family Pseudomonadaceae; genus Stutzerimonas; species Stutzerimonas sp. The sequence continues at coordinate 59,535 of NZ_CEXBBO010000028.1, read as the reverse complement.
CGGCGAAACCACCAAGATGGGCGTGGTTTCGACGCTGCTGCTACCCGATCTTGCGCTGCTCGACGCCGATCTCACTCTCGGCTTGCCACCAGCGGTAACCGCCGCGACCGGCATCGATGCCATGGTGCATGCCATCGAGGCCTACACCAGTGCACTGAAAAAGAACCCGTTATCTGACCTGCTGGCTCGCGAAGCGCTGCGGCTGCTCTCGGCCAGCCTGCACGAGGCGGTGCATAACGGCAGCAATCGCGAGGCGCGTCAGGCCATGCTGCTCGGCGCCTGTCTGGCCGGTCAGGCGTTTGCCAATGCGCCAGTGGCGGCGGTGCATGCACTGGCTTATCCGTTGGGCGGCAATTTTCATATTCCCCATGGCCTGTCCAACGCGCTGGTGCTGCCGCACGTACTGCGCTTCAACGTCAGCGCGGCGACCACCCATTACGGCGAGCTGGCGCCAATCGTCCTTGGCGAGCGGTTGCGCAGCGATGATCCGGCGACTTTTGCCGAACAGTTGATCGAGGAGATGGATCAGCTCTGCGGACGCATGGGCTTGCCGAATCGCCTGCGCGACGCCGGCGTGCCAGAAGCGATGCTGCCGCAACTGGCCAAGGAGGCCATGCAACAACAGCGGCTGCTTGTGAACAACCCGCGCGAAGTCACCGAGGCGGATGCCTTGGCGATCTATCAGGCGGCGTATTGAGCGCGCCGAGAAAAACAATGAACCTGGAGTAAGGCCTCGATGCCTGATCAACCCAAGCACCTGCGCGCCGACTATCGCTATTTCCACCCGATCAGCACGCGCTGGCACGACAACGATATCTACGGTCACGTAAACAACGTCACCTACTACAGCTACTTCGATAGTGCGATGAACACCTACCTGATCCACGAGGGCGGGTTGGATATCCATAACGGCGGTGTGGTCGGTTTCGTGATCAGTTCCTCCTGCGATTACTTCGCGCCGATCGCCTTTCCCGATGCCATCGAGGTCGGCTTGCGCGTCGGCAAGCTGGGCAACAGTTCGGTGCAGTACGAGCTGGCGATTTTCAAACAGGGCGAGCAGCAAGCGTGCGCGGCGGGGAAAGTGGTGCATGTATTCGTCGAGCGCGCACACAACCGCTCGACACCGATTCCGGACGGATTGCGCAAGACGCTGGAAGCGCTGGTAGTGGCGTAACGTAAGTCGTTGAGCTAGAGCTTTGCGTTCTATAGCCGCACAAGCGTGGCGCGGGGGCTGCTCGGCCAGGTGCATCGCCCGGCCTTCGCCCTGCAGGGAGACGGCCGGGTGACGGGGATAGCTTTGTCAGGAAGATGAGCTCGCTAACTCCGTAAAATTGTTCACTTAAGCGGTAACGGCTCGGCGTGCGACTCTAATTTGTGGCCCGCGAACCTCATTCGCCGCGAGGGCGCGCCTCCCACAAACCTGGTGCGGACCTGCTGCTTTTGTGGGAGGCCCGACCTCGGGGCGAAATTGCTTAAGTGAACAAGATCGCGCTAACGCCAGCGCCCCAATGGCTGACGTCAGTCGTGATGCTTGTGCTTATGCTTGTAATGCCCCTTGGCCTTGCCGGGGTGGTAATGGTGACGATCGTCGCGGTAGCGGCGGTCTCGGCGACCGTCGTCGTCATCGTCGCCATAGGCGTTGCCGACCGCACCACCGGCGCCGCCACCTACCGCTGCGCCGATCAGGCCGCCGGTGCTGCCGCCGACGCGCTGGCCGATTACGTTGCCGCCTGCAGCACCAAGGCCGCCGCCGATAGCCGCCTCGGTACGGCTGCGCTTATCCGCACCAACCATGCCGCCGGCCGCGCCGCCGACACCGGCACCGATGGCTGCTCCGGTCGAGCCGCCGAGATGCTCTCCGACCACCGAGCCAAGTGCTCCGCCCAGTGCGCCGCCAACGGCTGCTTCGGTGTTGCTTCCGGCAAATGCGGCGCTGCTGAGCAGGCCCGCGGTTAACAGCAGAATCGAGGAATACTTCATTACGAAACCTCACAGTGGATGGCGCCGCGATCCTCACGCGCCAGTGAACGCTTGTGCAAGCGCCTGCCGATGAAAGGTGTGATGCTTTTCACTTTTAGTAAGTATTTGATTTAACAGCGGAACCAAAAACAAGCGGAGCGGTCCGACATATTTACGCAGGCGCCATCAGGCGCCTTTTTATGCTTGCGAGAAGCCTACGGCTGACGAATCTCCCCGCGCGGCATACAGGCGAATGGCGATGGATTTGGACGTCGGCGTGTGGCTGCCGATGCCGACACTGGCCAGCGGCACCAGCGGGTTGGTTTCCGGGTAATAGGCGGCCGCCTGGCCCGGTGGAATATCGAAGGCGAGCAGAGTGAAGTTCCCAACCTTGCGCTCTATGCCGTCATTCCACAGTGACTGGATATCGACCTTCTGTCCGGGCTCGAAGCCCAGCCGGCGGATGTCGGCCGCGTTGACGAAGATCACCCGGCGCTGACCGCGAACACCACGATAGCGATCGTCGAGGCCGTAGATGGTGGTGTTGTATTGGTCATGCGAGCGCAGCGTCTGCAAGGTCAGGTCTGGCAGCACGCCGGTGCTGTGAACCGCCTCGTCGAACAGGCTGTCCGGCAGCGGACCGGCGATGAAGTTGGCGCGTCCGCTGTCGGTGTTCCAGCGCCGTGACGCGGCTGGGTTGTCCAGATGAAAGCCGCCGGGCAACAACAGACGTTGGTTGAAGTCGGTGAAACCAGGAATGGTATCGGCGATCAGCCGGCGGATGCTCGCGTAGTCGGCGATTAGTGTTTCCCACTCCAGCGGATGCTTGCCGAGCGTGGCCTGAGCGATGCCTGCAACGATGGCCGGCTCAGAGCGCATCAGCGGCGAGAGGGGCTCCAGCTGGCCGTGGGAGGCGTGAATCATGCTGAACGAGTCTTCCACGGTGACTGCCTGCGGGCCACCGGCCTGACGGTCAATGTCGGTGCGGCCGAGGCATGGGAGGATCAGCGCGTCGCGGCCGACGGTCAGGTGGCTGCGGTTGAGCTTGGTGCTGATCTGCACCGTCAGCACGCATTGCTGCAATGCCTGATGGGTGCGCGAACTGTCCGGCGTGGCCTGGGCAAAGTTGCCGCCCAAGCCGATAAAGACCTTCGAGCGACCGTCCAGCATCGCTTCGATGGCTTCGACCACGTTGTGTCCGGGCTGGCGCGGTACGGCAAAGTCGAAGCGCTTTTCCAACGCATCGAGCAGCGCCGCCGGCGGGCGCTCGTTGATGCCCATGGTCCGATCGCCTTGTACGTTGCTGTGACCACGCACCGGACATAGGCCCGCGCCGGGTTTGCCGAGGTTGCCGCGCAGCAGCTGTAGATTGGTTATTTCCTGAATGGTGGCGACCGAGTGGCGATGCTGGGTGATGCCCATGGCCCAGCAGACGATCACCCGCTCGGCGTTGCGGTAGATTCGCGCCGCCTGTTCCAGCTGAGCCAGATCGAGGTCCGACTGTTGTTCGATGTCTTCCCAACTGGTGGCATCCAGCATTGCCAGATAGGCGTCGATGCCCCTGGTGTGCTGTTCGATGAAGGCGTGATCGAACACCGATGGCTCACCCTTGGACTGGGCTTCGCGCTCCCAGAACAGCAGAAGCTTGGCGATGCCGCGCATGGCCGCCATGTCACCGCCCAGGGCCGGGCGGAAAAACGCCGTATTCAGCGGTGCCGAGCCGTTGGCGAGCATTTCCAACGCATGCTGCGGATGCTGGAAGCGCTCCAGGCCGCGTTCCTTCAGCGGGTTGAAGCAGACCACCTGCGCACCACGGGCGACCGCCTCGCGCAGTGGTTCGAGCATGCGTGGGTGGTTGGTGCCGGGGTTCTGTCCGAGGACGAAGATGGCGTCGGCTTGGGCGAAATCTTCGAAGGTGACGCTGCCCTTGCCGACCCCGATGCTTTCGCCGAGAGCGACGCTGCTGGCCTCGTGGCACATGTTCGAGCAATCGGGAAAGTTGTTGCTGCCGTAGGCGCGGACGAACAGTTGGTAGAGAAACGCTGCCTCGTTGCTGGTCCGCCCGGACGTGTAGAACTCGGCCTGGTTAGGGTTATCAAGTGCTTTAAGGTGCTCGGCGATCAGCGCAAAAGCGGCGTCCCAGCCGATCGGTAGGTAGTGGTCGCTGGCGGCGTCGTAGCGCATCGGCTCGGTGAGCCGGCCTTGATATTCGAGCCAGTAATCGCTCTGCTCGCGCAGCTGGCTGACGCTGTAGTGTGCAAAAAAGCTGGCATCGACGCGGCGGGTGGTGGCTTCCCAGTTCACGGCCTTGGCGCCGTTCTCGCAAAACTTTACTGCACCGTCTTCCGGCGAATCGCCCCAGGCGCAGCCTGGGCAGTCGAAGCCACCGTTCTGGTTGGTCTTCAGCAGCGCGCGCAGATTCTTCAGCGGCTGATTACTGTCGAGCCAGGAATACGCGACGCTGCGCAGCGCACCCCAGCCGGCGGCGGCGCCGGTATAGGGCCGATAATGCGGCTTTTCCGGCTGCAGGCTCATTCGTTGTACCCGTCGTCTGTATCGGCGGCCGGGCTGTAGACCCGTGGCGGACTGCGGTGGGGAATGTGAATCAGGTTGATGTTATGTCGCTGTGCCCATTGGGTCGCCAGACCGGTGGGCGCCGAGAGGCTGACCAGGGTGGGGATGCCGGCGCGCTGAACCTTGTGGATCAGCTCCAGGCTACAGCGGCTGGTGACCACCGCGACGCCGCCCGTGACGTCATGCCCGGCGCGGCTGAGTGCGCCGATCAACTTGTCCAGCGCGTTGTGTCGGCCAATGTCTTCACGGCCCAACAGGATCGAGCCCTGAGCATCCATAAACAGCGCGGCGTGCACCGCCCCGCAGGTCTTGCCGAGCGGCTGGTATTCGGCGATGCGTTGACGCAGGTCTTGCAGCCAATGCGCCGGGGGCAGCGGCGCGATCGGTAGCACCGGCAGCTGCGGCAGTGCCTGCTCCAGCGCCTCGACACCGCACAGGCCGCAGCTGGCACTGCCCGGTAGCTGGCGGCGTTGCTCCTTGAGCTTCCAGAACGCACGACTGGCGATCTCGACATCGGCCTGGCGACCGCTGCCGGTGCCGCTGATGTGAATGTCGTAGATCTCGCTGGCTTCTTCGACGATGCCACTGCCGAGGCTGAAGCCCACCACGAAATCTTCCAGGTTGGCCGGTGAAATCATCATCACCGCCTGGCTGATGCCGTTGTAGGCGATTGCCAGGGCGCATTCCTCGGCCAACTCGACCGGCTCTTGCAGCGTCTCGCCAATGGCCTTGAAGTGATAGCGTTGGCTGGCGTCAGCCGGCGCGCTGCTATCCGGGGAAGCGAGGGGGCGGCGTGGGGCGTTCATGAGCAGGCTCGATGGTTGATCGTTCGAACAGGTTTTTTTTGCCGACCGGCTGACTGTGCGCGGCTTAAGCAGGTTTTTCAACGCGTATTGCGTCTGTGCAGTCATGCGCCGTTCGTCCCGGCGGGCTCCATCACGATGCGTTACCGGCAAGCATCTCGCGCACTCGCGTGGCCAGATGGTCGATGGCGAACGGCTTGCTGATCATATCCATGCCCGCCTCCAGGAACCCGCTGCTGGCCGCCTGCTCGGCGTAACCGGTCATGAACAGCACGCTCAATTCAGGGCGATGCTGACGAGCGATATCCGCCAATTGTCGGCCATTCATTCCCGGCAAGCCGACATCCGAAACCAGCAGATCGATGCGTTCGCCGCTTTCCAGAATTTTCACCGCGGCGTTGGCCTCGGCCGCCTCCAGCGCTCGATAGCCGAGCATGCCCAGCACATCCAGCACCAGTTGACGCACGGCGGGATCGTCTTCGACCACCAGCACGGTTTCGCCTTGCAACGCCTGTGGCGGTTGCTCAGCCGGGTTGTCAGCCGCTGCCGGCATCGGCAGCGCATGGTGCGCCGGAAGATACAGCGTGACCTCGGTGCCTTTACCGATTTCGCTGCGGATCTGCACGTGACCACCGGCCTGGCGGGCGAAGCCGTAAATCATCGACAGCCCGAGTCCGGTGCCTTGGCCGATCGGTTTGGTCGTGAAGAACGGCTCGAATGCGGCGGCCAACACCTTGGGCGACATGCCGCAACCGCTGTCGATCACGCTGAGGGTGACGTAGCGACCCGGCGCCAGTTCGCCCACTTCAGCTTGACGCAACAGCTGCACATTGGCGGTGGCGATATACAGGCTGCCACCGTCGGGCATGGCATCGCGGGCGTTGATGACCAAGTTGAGCAGGGCGCTCTCTAGTTGGTTTTCGTCGCTGTTGGCGGCCCACAGGTCCGGCTGCAACTGGGCGTCGACCAGAATATGGCTGCCAAGGGTACGCACCATCAGGTCGCGCATCGATTCGACCAGCGCGTTCAGGTCGACCCGCTTGAGGTTCAGCGGTTGACGCCGGGCAAACGCGAGCAGGCGATGGGTGAGCGCCGCGGCACGGTTGGCCGAGGTGGCGGCGGCATCGATGAAGCGCTGGGTTTCGGCGTGACGACCGGTCTGGTTATAGCGCTGTATCAGATCCAGTCCGCCAATGATGCCGGTGAGCATGTTGTTGAAGTCATGGGCGATGCCGCCGGTGAGCTGGCCGACCGCTTCCATTTTCTGCGCCTGACGCAGGGCTTCCTGCGCCTGTTCGCGGCTGGCCATTTCCTTGAGTAGCCGCTCGTAGACCTCGGCCAGTGCGGTGGTGCGCTCCTGCACGCGGCTTTCCAGGGTTTCGTTGAGTTCGCGCAGGGCCTGTTCGGCGCGCCAACGCTCGGTGACATCCTGCGTCAGGACAAAGAAACCTTGCACCTTACCTTCGCCGTCATGGTGCGGCAGGTAATGCATCCAGGCCCGGCGCAGCTCACCGTCGCGGTGGGGCATGGACGCCTCGAAGATGGCTTCTTCGCCGATAAGGGCGGCCTTGATCCGTTCGCGGCGCTCGTTATAGGCGCGCTCGCCGATCACGTCTTTCAGATGCATCCCATAAATGGTGTCGGGAGGCTGGCCGAACCAGGTTTCATAGTGGCGGTTGTTAAAGCGATAGCGCTCGTCCCGGTCGACGTAGCCGATGAGCACCGGCAAGGCGTCGGTGATCATGCGGATCTTTTCTTCACTGCGGCGTAGCGCTTCCTCTTCGCTACTGCGCAGGCACAACAGTTGCCCGGCGATCTCCTGGCCATCGCGGATGGGGCTGAGGGTCAGATCGAGCCAGACGCCGTCAGATGCGCCCTCTCCAGGCAGGCAGTGATTGCGCAGCAGGCATGCCTGGCTGCGTTGATGGCCGTTGCAGGCATCGACCAGCGCTGCCCAGATTTCACCCCAAGTGGAGGTGACCGATGCACCGAGCGCGGCGGGGTGGCGATCTCCGATCAGTGCCGCGTGGGCGTCGTTGTACAGCTGCACGCCGCTGTCGCCCCAGAGCACGCACATCGGCAACGGCGCTTCGAGCAAAGTGTCGAGCAGCACCCGCAGCGAGACCGGCCAGCTATTGATCGGGCCCAGCGGCGTTACGCTCCAGTCGTGGCGGCGGATGCGGCCGCTCATGTCGCTGTTGTCGTGCGGCCAGAATCGCGGATCTACTGCCATATCTCGTCCATCGATGCGGGTGGGCCATGCGGCGCACGTCGCGTTTAAGCGGCATTCATCTGCCCTATTGGCGCAGCTCGGGGCTGAGCCGCGTTGTATTGTTACCGGTCACCTCGTTATCTCGCTGAGCGGCTGCCTTAGCTCAGGCAAGCATGATCCCGGCAATCAGGCAGGCCAGCGGTATGCCTGCATTCAGGCCGGATAACCCTGCAAGCTGCGAATCAGCTCTAGGTAATCGTCGACGGCACAGAATTCTTCAGTGTTTTTTTGCCCGCGACGGCTGTCCGGTTCGCTGATGGCCAATAAATGCGCGACGCCGAAGCCGCGGGCGCTGCGCAAAACCGGCAGGCTGTCATCGATGAATAGCGAGGTGGCTGGATCGAAATCCAGATCCGCTTTCAAGGCATCCCAAAATTGCGCCTGCTCTTTAGGAAAACCGTAGTCATGTGAACTGATCAGACGGTCGAACCACGGTGCCAGTTCGATGCGTTCGAGTTTTAGAGACAGCGAGTCTCGATGGGCATTGGTGATTAGCACCACGCGTTTGCCGGCCTGGCGCAGGGCGGCGAGGAATTCGTCCGCCGCCGGGCGCAAGGCGATCAGGTCGGCGATCTCGCGCTTCATCTCACGGATCGGCAGGTTCAACTCGCGGGTCCAGTAGTCCAGGCAGTACCAGGTGAGCTTGCCCTCGTGTTCGGCGAAAAGCGGAGTCAGCTCCATTTCGGCCATGGTGCGACTGATGCCGTGCCGTTCGGCGTAGCGCTGCGGCAGGAATTCGAGCCAGAAGTGATTATCGAAGTGCAGATCCAATAGCGTGCCGTCCATATCCAGCAGGACAGTGTCGATCTCGGACCAGGGCAGTGAAGCGATCATGGCGGGCTCTCGTGGTTCGGCAATCGGATAATGGTGCGGCAGTGGTCGGGTCGATGCAAAGCGTTGACGGTCAGTGCAAAAAGCCGGGTTATGATTGCGGTTCGCGTTTCAAGGATATCCCCATGCGCCAGAAACCAACTGTGCTTGCCCGTGAGATCGTCGCCACTAGCCGTCTGTTCCGTGTCGAGGAGCTGCAGCTACGGTTTTCCAATGGCGTCGAGCGCACCTACGAACGACTGGTCGGCAAGGGCACCGGTTATGGCGCGGTGATGATCGTCGCGCTGGAAAGCGACGGCAGGGCGTTGCTGGTCGAGGAATACTGCGGTGGCACCGACACTTACGAGCTGTCGTTGCCCAAGGGGTTGATCGAACCGGGCGAAGATGTGCTGGACGCGGCCAACCGCGAACTGAAGGAAGAAGCCGGCTTCGGCGCGCGCAACCTTGAGCTGCTCACCGAGCTTTCGCTCTCGCCGGGTTATATGAGCCAGAAGATCCAGGTCGTGCTGGCCCGCAATCTTTACCCTGAACAGCTGCCGGGCGACGAGCCTGAGCCGATGCGAGTCGAGCGAATCGATCTGCGTGAACTGTCGAGCCTGGTCCAGAACCCGCAATTCACCGAAGGACGTGCCCTCGCCGCGCTTTACCTGGCGCGTGATCTGCTCACCCAGCGGGGAGAGTTCGGCCAATGAACCATCCTTATCTGACGCGGGTCATCGACCTGGTCCGCGCCGCCGGCGAGGCCATCCTGCCGCACTGGCGCAACGATGTGCAGGTACATGAGAAGGCCGACGCATCGCCCGTCACAGCCGCCGACATGGCGGCTCATCATTTGCTGGCCGACGGCCTGCGCGCGCTGGATGCGAGCATTCCGGTGCTCTCCGAGGAAGATTGTGCGCTGAGCTTGGCCGAGCGTGCCGGCTGGACGCGTTGGTGGCTGGTCGATCCGCTGGATGGCACCAAGGAATTCATTGCTGGCAGCGAAGAGTTCACCGTCAACGTCGCGTTGGTCGAGCAGGGCCACGTGCTGTTCGGCGTGGTGGGCATTCCGGCCAACGGCCGCTGCTATTACGGCGGCGCCGATTTCGGTGCATGGCGCGCCGAAGCCGATGGCGCCGCGCAGCCGTTGAAGGTGCGTCAGAGCCCAGCGGAAGGTTTTACGGTCGTCGCCAGCCGCCGCCATTCCAGCCCGGCGCAGGAGAGATTGCTCGAAGGCTTGCGTCAGCGTTTCGGTGAGCTGGTATTGGCCAACGTCGGCAGTTCGTTGAAGCTGTGCCTGCTGGCCGAAGGTGCCGCTGACTGCTATCCGCGCCTGGCGCCGACCTCGCAGTGGGACACCGCGGCGGCCCAGGGCGTGCTCGAAGGTGCTGGCGGCGAAGTGCTGGATGTCAGCGGCGCGACGCTGACCTACGAGGCGCGCGAAAGCTATCTCAACCCATCCTTCCTGGCGCTACCTCGCGGCGTTGACTGGCGCGCCGGACTGATCGAACTGGCGAACCGCTGAGCGAGGGCTCGCCAACCGGGCAAGCTGGAGCGGGTCCGGTATGGCTGTCTGTTTATGCCAATCTTCGAAGCCAGCCCCGTTGCAGCAGTGTTACGACTGCCGTGAACAGGCCAAACGCATGAATCGGATCGCTGGAGCGGCGTTGTGTCATCGAAAACCCCTACCGGGATACGACAATGGATCTGGCGCGCCTTCGTTCAAAGCGCGCTGATCCCGCTGGTGCTGGTCGAGGTGGTGCTGATCGCGGCCTACCTGCAGACCAACAATGCCATCCGTGATGCGCAGATCGAGCATCTGCGCGAGACCGCGCTGTCCGAATTACAGGCGGCGGCCGACCGTGAGTCGCGAATCATCAGTCAGCAGCTGCAACAAGTGGCGAGCGCCACGACGCTGTTTCGCAATTTCACCATCCGCGCGTTGGACGACACCGGCATCGAACCGCAACCGCCATTAACGCTTGGCTCCGGTGGTGTGCGCTACAGCCCGCGCGATGAGGGCGGTGCGGCGGGCTTCTATTCTGCTGTCACCGCGCCTGAATTGCAGGACCTGGAAAAGGTGGCGCGCTTGCGCCGTCTCGATCCGCTGATGAAGGAGCTGCATGTCGCCAACCCGCTGATCGCCAGCCTCTATTTCAACAGCTGGGATAGCTACAACCACATCTATCCGTGGTTCGACACCGCCGAGCAGTATCCGCCGGACATGGACATCCCGAGCTACAACTTCTATTACCTGGCCAGCTCCTGGCATAACCCTGCGCGCAAGGTCGTCTGGACGGACGTATACCTGGACCCGGCCGGGCATGGCTGGATGATGTCGGCCATCGCGCCGGTGTATCGCGGCGATTTTCTCGAGGGCGTCAACGGCATCGATATCACCGTCAGCGGCATTCTGAAGCAGATAGGCAGTCTGCGGGTGCCCTGGAATGGCTATGGCGTGCTGATCAGTCGCGATCTCAACATCATGGCATTGCCCGAGGCGGGCGAGCGCCAGTTCGGCCTCGACGAGCTGACCGAGCATTCATACGACGAAGCGATTCGCCGGGAAGTTTTCAAACCCGAGGACTTCCGCCTCGGTCGCCGGCCGGAAACCCGCGAACTGGCGCACGCCATCGCCGCGCAAACCGAAGGCGTGCAGCGCCTGAACCTCGATGGCCGCCAGCAGCTGGTGGCCTGGACCACGGTGGAACAGACCGGCTGGCACCTGCTGGCGGTGGTGGACGAGGCCGAAGTGTTCAGCCAGACCAATGCTTTGGCCAGTCGCTATCGGCAGATCGGCTACCTGCTGATCGCCGGGCTGCTGCTGTTCTATCTATTGTTCTTCGCTTATATGTGGCTGCGTGCGCGGCAGCTCAGTCAGGCACTGCTCACCCCCATCGCCAGCATCTCGCGAATGATGGACCAGATTGGCCATGGCCTGTGGCGACCGCAGCCGGTCGCCTCGGATATACGCGAACTCGACGATCTGGCACAGCACACCCAGGCCATCGGCGGGCAACTCGAGCTCAGCGAGGCGCAGCGTTCGCAAGCATCCAAACGTCTCGAACTGGTGCTTGAAAGCGCCACCGAAAGCCTCTGGGAAAACGACATGCGCAGCGCCACGCTGCAGTTCCGCGGGCGCCTGCCGGCCCGCTTCGGGCTGCCCTCGTCGCGGATCAGCGAAGCGCAGTTCCTGCAGCGCATCCATCCGCTCGATGTGCCCAAGGTGCGCGCCGAGTTGGCCCGCATGCATCAGGGCGATGCGCTGCGCTACGAAAGCGAGTTCCGCTTCGTCGATGCTCTTGGACAATATCACTGGCTGCTCAGCCGCGGCCGTGTGCTCGAACGCGACCCGCAGACTGGCGAAGCCACGCTGGTCGCCGGCACCCATGTGGATATCGATGCGATCAAGCGGGTCGAGGAGGACCTGCGCCAAGTCACTCAGCAAGCTCAGGTCGCCAATGAGGCCAAGACTCATCTGATTTCCAGCATCAGCCACGAGCTGCGCACACCGCTCAACGCGATCCTCGGGTTCGCCCAGTTGATGCGCATGGACTGCTCGCCCGAAGCCGATCCGGACGCGGCCGACTACCTCGACGAGATTCTGCTGGCCAGCCGGCACCTGAATCAGCTGCTCAGCGACATCCTCGACTGGTCGAGCCTGCAGGCCGAGCGGCCGCGGCTGGAGTTGAAGCGGGTCGAGGTCACCGCGCTGATGCGCGAATGTACCGAGCTGGTCGCGCTCGATGTGCAGCGCCATGGCCTGCGGCTTGAATTCGATCTGCCGGATGCACCCATCGAAGTACTGGCCGAGCCACGGCGCCTGCGTCAGGTGCTGCTCAATCTGTTGTCCAATGCGATCAAGTACAACACGCCGTCCGGGCAGATCCTGCTCAGCATCGAAACGGTGGCTGGGCAGGTGCGCCTGCTGGTCGAAGACACCGGCTTGGGCATCGACGAGGCGCTGCAGGCGCGGATGTTCGAACCCTTCCAGCGGCTGGGCCGCGAGAACTCGAACATCCAGGGCGCCGGGATCGGGCTGTCGCTGTGTCTGGAGTACGCCAAGCTCATGGGTGGCAGCATTGGCGTGAAGAGCGAACCGGGCGTCGGCAGCCGCTTCTGGATCGCCCTGCCGATGCTGGAGCCGCAACCCGTGCTGCCAGCCCGTGAGCGGCCGCGCATCGTCTATGTCGAAGACGATCCGGCTAGTCAGCTGCTGGTGCGCAAGGCCCTGGCCGACATGGGCGAGATCAGCGTGATCGGTAATGGCCGGCTGGCCTTGGAGCATTTGCTGGCCGATCCGCCGGAGCTGCTTCTGTTGGACCTGAACCTGCCCGAATTGAATGGTGAGGAACTGTTATCGCTGCTGCGCCAGACGCCGGCGACCCGTGAGCTGCCGGTCATCGTGCTCAGCGCCGCCAGCGAGGCGCGCAGCGGTTTCGATTGTCAGGGACGCTTGAACAAACCGCTGGACCTCGACGAATTGCGCCGGCTGGTCCGCGCTTGTTTGCAGGCGCCGGGTCTCAAGCCGAGCTGAATGACTCGCGGGTGTTAATCGGCCCGCTCACCGCAGAGGTCGAGGCCGAACCAATGTTCCACTTCCTTCTGCGACAAGCCGGTGCCGAGCAGCGAGAACAGCTTGCCCAGCGCCGCTTCGCGGGTCATCCCGCCGCCTGATACCAAGCCAGTGGCCGCCAGTTTGCTGCCGGCCGCATAGATGCCGAATTCGACATGACCTTGCGGGCACTGGCTAATTGCCGCCAATACCACGCCGCGTTCATGCGCTTCCTTCAACACACCCAACAGCTCGGCATCATCCGCCGGCCCGGTGCCGCTGCCGTAGCATTCGAGCAACAGGCCCTGCACGCCACTGTTCAACAGCGCGCGTATTTGCGCCGCCTGGATGCCTGGATACAGCGGCAACACCGCGAGGCTGACCGGGCGGCGTGGCTGACGATAATCGAGCACGGCAGGAACATTCGGGGCGCGCTGGCCGTGCCGCTGGCGAGGCGGGGCACCAAAGGCATCCAGCGTGGCGGTGCCACGCTTGCTGGCCCGCGCGCCATGCATCAGCTTGCCGCTGAAATACAGATGCACACCCGGCGCGACACCCGTGTGAAGCGCCTGCATGGCACCGAAGAGATTGCTCCAGGCATCGCTGCCGGACGCACCGGCCGGCAACATGGCGCCCGTCAGCAGCACCGGGACGTCGAGCCCAAGCAAGAGGAAGCTCAACGCCGCGGCGCTGTAAGCCAGGGTATCGGTGCCGTGCAGCACCAACACGCCATCGCAGCCGTCCTGCTCGACGCCGGCACGAATGGCCTCGGCGATCGCCAGCCAGTTGGCTTGGTTCATGTTGGCACTGTCGATGGGGGGTAACAGTTCGCGGAACTGCCAGTGCGGCAATGCCAGCTCGGATTGTTGGTCCTGCTGTTCGCGCAATCTGTTGGCAAAGCCGGAGGCGGGCATCAGGCCTTCCGCGCTCTGCTGCATGCCGATGGTGCCGCCGGTGTACAGCACCAGGATGTTTCTGGAAGCCGGCATAGGGGACTCCTAATAAAAAACAGGGGGCCGAGCCCCCTGTTCACGTGTGATCGCCGGGCGGCTTAGTGCTGATGCGCCTGGGTTCCGGCGAGCGTGCCGTCTGCGGTGGCTTCACCGATGGCCTTGGCCGGCCAGACGCTCGGGTCCAGATCCAGATCGGCGAAATTCTTCGGATCGAACACTGGCGACTCGACCCCCGCCTCGCGCTGGCGATCGTAGTCACGCATCAGGCGCAGGCCGACCTTGAACAGCAGCGCCAGGGCGATCAGGTTGCAGATGGCCAGCAGGCCCATGGTCACATCGGCAAAACCGAACACCGTACCCAGGTCCTGGATCGAGCCCCACATCACCAGGCCGATGACCATGATGCGGTAGACCAGCACCGGCCAGCGCTTGCCGGTAAAGAAGCCCAGCGCGTTCTCGCCAAGGTAGTAGTTGTAGATCAGCGTGGTGAACACGAACAGCAGCAGCGCCACGCTGATGAATACCCGGCCCCATTCGCCGACGACGGCGGCAACGGCGGTCTGGGTCAGGACCACACCGGCCATGTCGCTGCCCGGCTCGAACACACCGGAGAGGATGATGATCAGCGCGGTGCAGCTGCACAGCACGATGGTGTCGATGAACACACTCAGCGACTGCACGATGCCTTGCGCCACTGGGTGCTTCACCTCGGCGACCGCCGCCACGTTAGGCGCGCTGCCAAGCCCCGCTTCGTTGGAGAACAGGCCGCGCTTGACGCCCATGATGATCGCCGCGCCGATGCCGCCGGCAAACGCCGGTTCCAGGCCGAAGGCACTACGGAAGATGGTGCCGAACGCCTCTGGAATCTGTCCGGCGTTGCTGCCGATGACGAAGATCGCCATGGCGATGTAGGAGAACGCCATGATCGGGACGAGCACGTCAGCGAATTTGGCGATGCGCTTGATGCCGCCGAAAATGATCAGGCCGATCACCACCATCAGCACGATGCCGCTGACGAAGGTGGGCACGCCGAAGGTGTCGTTCATCGAACTGGCGACGGTGTAGGACTGCACGGCGTTGAAGCCGAAGCCGAAGGTCACCAGCAACAGCAGTGACACCACGATGCCCAGCCAGCGCTGGCCCAGGCCATGCTGGATGTAGAACGCCGGGCCGCCGCGATAGCCGCCGTCGGCTTCACGGCGCTTGTACAGCTGCGCCAGGGAGCATTCGAAATAGCTGGTGGCCATGCCGACCAACGCCACGATCCACATCCAGAAGATCGCGCCCGGGCCGCCGAGCATGATAGCGACCGAGACACCGGCGATGTTGCCGGCACCGACGCGGCCGGCGACGCTGAGCATCAGCGCCTGGAACGAACTGAGCTGGCCCGGCTGACGTTTGAAGGCCTCGCCGAAGATGCGGAACATGCTGCCGAAGTAGCGAAACTGGACGAAGCGCGAGGCGATGGTGAAGTACAGGCCAAGACCTATCAGCATCACGATGAGCAGCTTGCTCCAGATGAGATCGTTGAGGAGATCGAGCATGGCGGAAGGGTCTCTCTTGTTGTTTTGACGAATGAAAGAACGCAGCCTTGGAATGGTTGGCCAGACGCACCGGTCATGCAATTGCGCGGGTCGCGGCGAACTGGCGCGAGTTGATGCTAGAATCGCGCCGCTCGCATCATCGGAACGCACCATGTACGACCACCTCGGCGCCAATCTCAAGCTGCTCTGCAGTCATTACCGCTCAATCGCCGAGGTCTGCCGCAAACTCGCCATCAATCGTGCCCAGTTCAACAAATACCTCAATGGGCAAAGCCGGCCTACGGCTCATAACCTCAAGCGTATATGCGATTTCTTCGGTGTCGAGGGCTACGAGCTGGGTTTGCCCAGCGAACAGTTCAGCCAGCTGATTGGCCTGCGCAGTCATGACCAGGACCGCGTCGCCGCCAGCGACCCTTTGCTCGAGCTGTTCCAGCCGATGCGTGACAACGCCAGCAGTCTCGCTCGCTATTGCGGTTACTACTTCGAATACGCCAACTGCATGTCGGTGCCGGGGCAGATTCTGCTTTCTTTGGTGCACCTGCACGAGGATCGTGGCAGCTTCGTTTTCGAACGGCAGGAGCGGCAGGAACAATCGCGTGTGGACAGTCCCAAGGCCGAAGACTGGGTAGTGCGCTGCCGCTACCTGGGCGCCGCCTTTTATCTACAGGACCGCCTGTTTCTCATCGACTACGAGTCGCTGACGGGCAATGAGATGAGCCAGACCATCCTCATTCCCAGCTTCAAAAGCCGCATCAATCGCCTCAACGGCCTGAAGACCGGCGTCTCCAGCGGCGACCGGCGCACCCCGGCCTGCACCCGCGTGGTCTGGGAATATCTCGGTACAGAGATCAACCGGGTCAATGCCTACCGGCAGGTGATGCTCTACGGACTGGACGATCCGCGGATCGATCCAGAAATCCGCGAGCGGTTGGCGTCGGCGCAGATGCGCGATGGGTTGTTCGAGATTGAATAGCCGACCGGCGTTCGCCGGGTCCGGTGGAGATATTTCGCGCGGTGTCGGCGCTGATGCCATGGATGTGCTCTTTCTTCGCGAAGTTCTTGCCGCCCTCAGCCATGTTGAAGGGGCGGGAAGTTTTCGGTCTGCCGGACCATCTCATAGCCTTTCGGGAGTTCCGCCTGGGCGAACGCTGCGGCAATGAAAGAGCTGAGCACAGGGTAAGCGTAAGTAGCTTGCGCATGAGGCCACCAGGAAATCTGCGGGGTCTGCAAACCGCGGCTTGTGCCGTATCACGCTTTCGCCAGTAGGGCTGACGCCGCCTCGCCCGGATGGCGGCGCTGTCTGCAGCTTCTGCTGAACCGCCAAGTCAGAGCGGCCCGGCGTCTCTCATTCCTTGTTGCCGCTGTTGTATATGTCCTGATCCAACTCGTTCTCGCTGCGCCCGACCAAGGTGGTGGTCATCAGGTCACCGGCGACGTTCACGGTGGTACGCGCCATGTCGAGGATGCGGTCGATGCCGGCAATCAGCGCCACACCTTCGAGTGGCAGGCCGGCCGAAGTCAGTACCAGCCCGAGCATGATCAGCCCTGCGCCAGGAATGCCCGCAGTACCGACCGATGCCTGGGTCGCGGTGAGGATGATCATCAGATACTGCCCGGCATTGAGGTCGATGCCGAACGCCTGAGCGATGAACAGCGCTAGCACGCCTTGATAGATGGCGGTCCCGTCCATGTTGATCGTCGCGCCGACGGGCAGCACGAAGCCTGCCACGCCTTCCGACACGCCCAGGTTCTTGCGCGCGCACTCGATGGATACCGGCAGGGTGCCGGAACTGCTCGAGGTGCTGAAGGCGACCGCCAACGCCGGCGCGATGCCTTGCAGAAAACGCAGCGGACTGAGCCGACCGACCAGTCCCAGCAGGCCGCCGTAGACCAGCAGAACGTGAGCGATGCTGGCCAGGTAAATCACGCCGATCACCCCCGCCAGCGGCAGCAGGACCTCGGCACCGTGGCTGCCGATCACGCCTGCGGTCAGAGCGAAGACACCGATCGGCGCCACGCGCATCACCAGATCGGTGAGTTTGTAGAAGGTCTCGGCGAACCCATCGAACAGCCTTACCGCTGGCGCAGCGCGTTCACCGACCAGGTTCATGCTCACGCCTAGCGCAATGGCGAAAACGATGATCTGCAGAATGTTGCCTTCGGCGAATGCAGTGACCGGATTGCTTGGTACCAGGCCAACCAGGATGCTCACGAGAGAGGGCGCCTGCTTGGTCTCGGTCGTTGTGCTGGCCACCATGTTCATGCCCTCTCCGGGGCTGAACAGCGCACCGAACAGCAGCCCGATACTGACCGCAAACGCGGTGGTGACCAGGTAGATGACGATGGTTTTGACGCTGATCCGCCCGAGCTTGGCGCTGTCCTGCATGGAGGTGATGCCGGCGACCAGCGAGACGAATACCAGGGGCACGATGAGCATCTTGATGGCATTGAGAAAAAGCGTGCCGATTGGTGCCAGAACCAGTGCGTCCTGCTTGAAGGCGACGCCCGTGGCGATGCCCAGAGCCAGGCCGATGAGAATCTGTTGCCACAGGGCCAAACGGCCGAGCAGGCGCAGGGGTTTAGCGAGGGTGGTGCTCTGATACATGCGGATACCTGTTTGTTGTTCTTATTGAACGAGCCGTTTACCGCGGCTCGATAAGGGCGCCCGGCACATCGGGCGCTCCTTGTAGCGGGGATGCCTGGGTATCAGGCTTTCAGCGGCACCAATCTTGGCGCGATCATGTTTTCCGGGCGCAGGATGTCGTCGAGGGTGGCGTCGTCCAGCAGCTGCTCCTCGCGCACCAGTTCCAGCACGCCGCGGCCGCTGAGCAGCGCCTGACCGGCGATGCGGGTGGCGTTCTCGTAGCCGATGTAGGGGTTCAGCGCGGTGATCAGACCGATGGAGCTTTCCATCAGCTGACGGCAGCGATCCTCGTTGGCGGTGATGCCGACGATGCAATGTTCACGCAGCATGTCCATGGCGCGTTGCAGCAGGCGGATCGAGTCGAACAGTTTGAAGGCGATCAGCGGCTCCATGACGTTGAGCTGCAGTTGTCCGGCCTCGGCGGCCATGGTCAGTGCCAGGTCGTTGCCGATCACCTCGAAAGCCACCTGGTTGACCGCCTCGGGAATCACCGGGTTGACCTTGCCCGGCATGATCGAACTGCCCGGCTGGCGCGGCGGCAGGTTGATCTCGTTAATGCCGGTGCGCGGCCCGCTGGACAGCAGGCGCAGGTCGTTGCAGATCTTCGACAGCTTCACCGCCAAACGCTTGAGCATGCTGGAGAAAGTGACGAATGCGCCCATGTCCGAAGTCGCCTCGATCAGATCCGCCGCCGGCTTGAGCGGGTGACCGCTGATAGTCGCCAGGCGCTGCACGGCCAGGGCTTGATAGTTCGGGTCGGCATTGATGCCGGTGCCGATGGCGGTGCCGCCGAGGTTCACTTCCACCAGCAACTGCGGAGCGATCAGGCGCAGGTGCTCGAGGTCTTCGCCGAGCGTTGTGGCGAAGGCACGGAATTCCTGGCCGAGGGTCATCGGCACCGCATCCTGCAGCTGAGTGCGGCCCATCTTGAGGATATGCGCGAACTCGGCAGACTTGCCGGCGAAGGCTTGCACCAAACTGTCGAGGCTGGCCAGCAAGGTGTCGTGGCCCAGCAGCAGGCCGAGGCGAATGGCAGTGGGATAAGCGTCGTTGGTCGACTGCGCCATGTTCACGTCATTGTTCGGGTGCAGATGACGGTACTCGCCCTTGGCGTGGCCCATGTACTCCAGCGCCAGATTGGCGATCACCTCGTTGGCGTTCATGTTGGTGGAAGTGCCGGCACCACCCTGGATCATGTCGACGACGAACTGGTCATGATGCTCGCCGCGGATCAGGTGCGCGCAAGCCTGGCTGATCGCCGTGTGCTTGGCGTCGCTGAGGTGCCCCAGCTGGCGATTGGCGTCCGCCGCCGCCTGTTTGACCATCGCCAGCGCGACCACCAGCTTCGGGTAATGCGCCAGCGGTACGCCGGACAGATGAAAGTTGTGCACGGCGCGCAGGGTCTGGATGCCGAAGTAGGCGTCAGCGGGTACTTCGAGGGAACCGAGCAGGTCTTTTTCGAGGCGGAATGATGCAGCGGAGGACATGAGGATTCTCATCCGAGAGAAAAGCGGTGCTTACCGCGAAGGCCCATACCATAGGACTTGAGGGCCATAATCGGCCAATGCCGTAAAACGCTGGGTCATGCATTATTGGCATACCGAAGCTGTGACGCCGTTTCGCTGACAAGCGTTATTGCTAGGCATTCGACAGTAAAAACAAGCCAGCCAGGAGCCGACATGAACATCGAAACCAAGTGGCTTGAAGATTTCGTCGCGCTGGCAGCGACGCGAAGTTTTTCCCAGGCGGCAGAGCGGCGCTTCGTCACCCAGCCTGCGTTCAGCCGGCGCATCCGCAGCCTGGAGAACACGCTCGGGCTGACGCTGGTGAACCGTTCGCGCACGCCAGTGGAGCTGACCGAGGCCGGCCAGCTGTTCCTGGTCACGGCGCGAAACATGATCGAGCAGGTAGGTGAGGCGGTGCGCTACCTGCACAATCTCGAGGGGCAGCGCGGCGAAGTCTTGCAGTTCGCCGCCGCGCATTCGTTGGCGCTCGGTTTTTTTCCGGAATGGCTGGCTCGGCTGCGGCGTGATGGCGTCCCGGTAAGCAGTCGGCTGGTGGCGACCAACGTGGGGGAGGCGGTGCACTCGCTTCGCGAAGGTGCTTGCGACCTGATACTCGCTTACTACGACCCGGACGCAGCGCTGCAAATGGATCCGGAGCTATTTCCCTCTTTGTCGCTGGGCCGCACCGAGATCGTGCCGGTCTGTGCGGTGGATGCGGCTGGTGGGCCTCTGTTCGATCCCGACAGCGGCCAGACGGTGCCGCTGTTGGCCTACAGCGCTGGTGCGTCCCTGGGCCGCTCGGTGAATCTGCTGCTGCGCCAGCGCGGTCTGCGGTCGTCCACGGTGTACGAGACGGCCATGGCCGACAGCCTGAAAAGCATGGCGATGCAGCGGCTGGGTCTGGCCTGGGTACCGCGGCTGAGCGTGACCGCGGCGAACTGGTGATTTGCGGCGACGAACAGTGGCGGGTGCCGCTGGAGATTCGCCTGTATCGCTGTGCACTGGTGCGCAAGGCGCCGGTGCGACTGCTCTGGCGCAAGCTGGAAAGCGGTGCGGGGCAGGGCGTAGAAGGTCTGCTGGAGCGCTGAGCGAATTCCGAATCGGCGGCCGGTGGTCATCGTCTGCTGAGCGGACGTTCGGTCTCGGGTGCCGGCAGGCCAGGCCTTGCGATATACTGCGCGGCCTTCGGTCGGACCGATTCCGACCTTGTTCTGCACGGCCGCGCTGTTACCCAGCGCGGCCGTTGTTCCTGATGCGCCCAGGGCGCAAGCGAAGAGGCACGACGATGACCGCACTGGTAGGCGTGATCATGGGCTCCAAGTCCGATTGGTCCACCCTCAGCCACACCGCCGAGATGCTGGAAAAACTCGGCATTCCGCATGAAGTCACCGTGGTGTCCGCACACCGCACCCCCGATCTGCTATTTCAGTACGCCGAAGAGGCCGAAGCGCGCGGTCTGCGCGTAATCATCGCCGGTGCTGGCGGTGCCGCTCACCTGCCGGGCATGTGTGCCGCCAAGACTCATCTGCCGGTGCTTGGTGTGCCAGTGCAATCGTCGATGCTGTCGGGTGTGGATTCGCTGCTGTCCATCGTGCAGATGCCCGCTGGCGTCCCCGTCGCCACGCTAGCCATTGGTAAGGCCGGGGCGGTCAACGCGGCGCTGCTTTCGGCCAGCATCATCGGTCATGAATTTCCCGAGTATCACGCGGCGCTGAAGAAATTCCGCGACGAGCAGACGCAAACGGTGCTGGACAATCCAGATCCGAGGAACGCGTAAATGAAAATTGGCGTGATCGGTGGTGGCCAGCTCGGCCGCATGCTCGCCCTGGCGGGAACGCCGCTGGGCATGAACTTCGCCTTCCTCGACCCTGCGCCGGACGCCTGTGCCGCCGCCCTTGGCGAGCATCTGCGAGCGGACTATGGCGATCAGGACCACCTGCGCCAACTGGCCGATGAAGTGGATCTGGTGACCTTCGAATTCGAGAGCGTGCCGGCCGAAACCGTGGCCTTCCTTTCGCAGTTCGTTCCGGTCTATCCGAGTGCCGAGGCGCTGCGTATCGCTCGCGACCGTTGGTTCGAGAAGTCCATGTTCAAGGATCTCGGCATTCCCACACCGGAATTCGCCGACATCCAGTCTCAGACCGATCTCGACGCCGCGGCAGCCAGCATCGGCCTGCCGGCAGTACTCAAGACCCGTACCCTGGGTTACGACGGCAAGGGCCAGAAGGTGCTGCGCAAGGCTGCCGATGTCGCCAATGCCTTTGCCGAGTTGGGCAGCGTGCCATGCATCCTGGAAGGCTTCGTACCCTTCACTGGAGAAGTGTCGCTGATTGCCGTGCGTGGCCGTGATGGCGAGACCTGCTTCTATCCGCTGGTCCACAACACGCATGAAGAGGGCATCCTGCGGCTGTCGGTCGCCAGCAGCAATCACCCGCTGCAGTCGTTGGCCGAGGACTATGCCGGGCGCGTGCTGACCAAGCTGGACTACGTCGGCGTGCTGGCCTTCGAGTTCTTCGAAGTCGACGGTGGCCTCAAGGCCAACGAGATTGCGCCGCGCGTGCACAACTCCGGCCATTGGACCATCGAAGGTGCCGAGTGCAGCCAGTTCGAGAACCACCTGCGCGCCGTCACCGGTCTGCCGCTGGGCTCGACGGCAAAACTGGGCGAAAGCGCCATGCTCAACTTCATCGGCGAAGTGCCGCCGGTAGCGAAGGTCATCGCCGTCGAAGATTGTCACCTGCATCACTACGGCAAGGCATTCAAGACCGGTCGCAAAGTCGGCCATGCCACGCTGCGCTGCCCGGACCGCGCCACGCTGGACCGGCAGATCACCGCAGTCGAGTCGCTGATCGCCCGCGACTGACCCCGGCCGTCTGGCTTGCCGCATCCGGCAGCGAACTGCCTGGCCCGCCTCAGGTCCGAAGATACGTGACGCGTATTTTTCGGACCTGAGGAGACTGCCAATGGGCATCATCGGAACCATCATCATCGGCCTGATCGTAGGCCTCATCGCACGCTTCCTGAAACCTGGTAATGACAGCATGGGCTGGATCATGACCATCCTGCTGGGTATCGGCGGTTCGCTGCTGGCCACTTATGGCGGTCAAGCCCTTGGGCTCTACCAGGCCGGTGAAGGCGCAGGCTTTATCGGTGCGGTGGTCGGTGCGATCATTCTGCTGGTGATTTACGGCATGGTTACCAGCCGTAAACACTGATCCGTCGGGGCCGCGCCTTTGGCGGCCCCGTTCTCTTCGAATTCTTCGGTTCTCATGCGCTCGATAGTCATCTCTCTGCTGTTGTGTCTTGCCTCCGTCGCTCACGCTGCGCCAGCTGAAATCGATTGGCTCGAACTGATGCCCGCCGAGGACCGCAAGGCGCTGGAGGAGATGCCGGAAATCGAGCACAACTCCCCCGAAACAAACGGCTTCAGCGATCAGGGTGGGCTCAAACAGGAGGCCGGTCTGCCTGAGGTGATGTATTCGGCCAAGACCGTGCCGTCACTCAACGGTCAGCAGATTCGCCTCGGCGGCTATCCGGTGCCACTGGAAACCGACAGCAAGGGTCGCAGCACCGAGTTTTTCCTGGTGCCCTATCCGGGGGCCTGCATCCATGTGCCGCCGCCACCGCCGAACCAGATCGTGATGGTCCGCTATCCGGCTGGCATCGCTCTGGAGGACATTTACGCACCGCTCTGGGTGGACGGCACGCTGCGGATCGAGCCAGTCAGCAACGACCTGGCCGATGCCGCGTACGTGATCACCGCGGCCGAGGTGTCCCTGGTGGATGAAAGTGACCTCTAAGCCGAAACGGCCCCCAATACCGCTCGATCAGGCACAGCGTGAAGCGTTCCGCGCGCTCGCGGCCCAGACCGAAGGCATCGATGTACCGATCTATCAGAAATTCGAAAAGGACCCGCTGGAGCCGATCATCGGGCTCGGTCGCGCCGACGCGCCTATCGCCTTCTTCGGGCGGGATCCCGGTCGTGAAGAGGTCCGCTATGGCGAGCCATTCATCGGTGGCGGCGGCCAACTGGTGCGACGCGTGCTTTACCGGTATTTAAACGGCGAAGACATGCCGGATTTCGAGGCAGGCCGTGCGCTTGGCGCAGCCTTCTTCTGGATCAACACCGTGCCCTACAAACCGCTCGGCAATCGTGCCTGGTCGATGGCGGTCAAGCGTCGCTTTCACCCGCTCATGCGGCGGTTGCTCATCGATAACTGGCAAGGACGCGACATTGTCACGCTCGGTCGCGAGGCGTTTTTCTGGTTCGGTTTGGAGCAATCGCGCGAGCTGCGCCAACAGCTGGATGCATATTGGCAGCGCGACGACCGATTCACAGCGCATTTTGATATCGAACTGGCGACGGAGCAGGGCGTCACGCGGGCGTTTCGTCTGCATCCGTTGCCGCATCCCTCGCCGCGCAACCTGGCCTGGTTCAAACGTTTTCCGGCATTGCTGGAGGCGCGTCTGCAGCAGTTGCTCGATTGAACGACGTCAGTCTTCAGCGCCGTGCTGGCGCATGAAGCTACGGTCGATGTGATCTTTCCAGCGACCCAGCAGCTTGCCTTCAGCGGCCACTCCCGCCCAGCTCAGCATCGCTCCGTGGTGGCCGTCGGCCAATAGGGCGAGACTATGCGCCGGTGGATGATAGTGACGCAGTGGTTGGCCGATCGCCGCCTGGCCCAGGTTGGTCGCCAGCACGCCGGCCTGACGCACCGCTTGGACGCCGTTGCGTGCGGCGCCGGGAAGGCCCGCGCAGTCGCCGCTGGCAAACACATGCGGATGCGAGCGGCTCTGCAGCGACGGCGATATCTCGATGAAGCCGCGTGCATCCAGCCGCAGTCCAGATTCGCGCAACCATTCCAGTGGGCTGGGGCCGGTCGCGACGACTAGGCGTCGACCTTGCCAGCGGATCTGTCCGTCGCCAATCAGCGTGTTGCCATGCACCGCCTGGATCGGCGTCTGCTCGTGAACCTCCACTTTGGCATGTTGCAGGTGATGCAGCGCCAGGCGGCGCAGGCGCGGCGGATGTCCGGCAAGCAACTCGCCCTCGGTGAACAAGCTGAGTGCCGGCACCCGCCCGGCCATGGCCAGCGCCAGTTCGACACCCGCCGCACCGCCACCGAGCACCGCCACCCCTTCGGGAATTTCCTCCCACTGCTGCCAGCGGCGAATGAACTCGGCGAATGGCTTGACCGAAAGCAGCTCCATGCCGTCGCCGGTCTGTACTGGCAACCACGGCAAGGAGCCCAGGTTGAGCGACAGCCAGGTACTGCGCAACGTCGCGCCAGTTGCCAGCAACAGTTCGGGTGTTTCCGGAAGCAGCGCGACCATGGTGCCCTGGATGAACTCCACTTCTGCCGCTGCGCAGAGCTTGGGTAGCGCGACGCGGCACTGGCGCGTCTGGTATTGCTCGGCGATAAGGCCCGGCATCATGCCTGAATACCAGGCATGGGGTTCGGCCGAGACCAGGCCGATCCGGCCCATGGGGCGTTCCCGACTGGCCCACTGGCGCAGCACGCCGAGGTGGCTGTGACCCGCGCCTGCAAGTAGCAGGTCGTAGTCGTTATTCATGGCGCATCAGGCTAGAACTGATGCAAATGGGGTCGAGTTGATTGAGGTCTGTTCGTAGCAGCGTGGCATCCATGGAAATCCCCCTCCATAGCATTGCAACTGGCCGGCAAGCTCGCATCAGCCGCTACCGGATAGCCGTTTGGGCCAGCGGTTCGATGCTCGCTTGCAGTATAGATTCAATGCCGCGGAATACCTTGATCTCAGACGGGTGAAGGTCCTACAGCGCCTCGACGCCAATCGAGACGCTTAGGGTATGGCTGGCGCCGGCGTCCAGCCGGACCATGTCGTCCAATACATTTGCGGTCTCAATACAGACCATGCGCTGCCAGGCATCATCGGCGAATTGCGACAGGCGCTGCGCCTTGTTGATCCAGGGATTCCAAAGCACGGCCGAACGGGAGCCGCGGGTTTCCAGGGTTATTCGGCGATTGAGGCGCGGATCGCGCAGGCTCAAAGTCGGTGGCAAATCAAGGTAGATGCGATCGGTTTCGCCATTGAAACTGAGGCCGCCCTCTTGCTGGCGTTGCTGCCAGTTATCCAGAGTTTCGATATAGGGACGGCCATCCAGACCCTCCACCGTGACCTGATGGATATCGCTGATCGCGAAGTAGCTGTGCAGCGCCTGGGACAGAGCGACCGGGACGTGGCCCTGGTTGCGGCTGGTGAGCGACAGGTGCAGGCGCTGATCCAGGCGGATCTGCAGGCTCAGCTGGACGGCGTGCGGCCAGCCGGGCAGGGCGCCGTCGGCGTTGCAGATAAACTCCAGGGTGGCGCTGTTGGCATCGCTGCGTGAGCTTTTCAGCACCCAATCGATATTGCGCACCAAACCGTGCGCCGGGACCGGTTGGCTGCCTTGATATGCGTCCTGTATTGCTTGCGGATTGCGGGTGAGATCGCCAAACCAGGGCCAGCACACCGGAACGCCGCCACGCACCGCCTGACCCTTCTCGAATGCGGCCTCTTCGCTGAGCCAGATGATCGGTGTCGCATCGCCGTGGCGGTAGCTGAGCACTTGCGCGCCTTGCTCGGCGACGATCACCTCGGCATCGCCGTTGCGGAGGCGCCAGCAGGCAAGTTGATCCATTTCGATGCGCTGAATGTCGACGGGCATGGGCAGTCTCGTTATGGAATTAATGGCAGCTATTCCGACCTTACGAGGTCGGCGGGATTCCCCGCGACCTGGCCGTCGGACTGTCTATGAGAACTACCAGCTGGCAGCGAGGAACAAAGCGTCAGCCTCCAGCCGCTTCACCGCCCCTGACAGGCATCCACGCGCAGCCAGCGCTCCACCAGCTTGAAGCCCTGCATCAGCACGAACGCGATGATCAGATAGATCAGGCCAGCGGTGAGAAACATCTCCTCGTGCATATAAGTGCGTGCAGCGATCTTGCGCGCCATGCCGGTCAGTTCCAGCAGGGTGATGGTGCTGGCCAGGGCGCTGGCCTTGAGCATCAATATCACTTCGTTGCTGTACGCCGGCAGGCCGATGCGTGCTGCGCGCGGCAGGATGATGTGCCACAACGCCTGGCGACGGGACATGCCCAGTGCGCGAGCGGCTTCGACCTCGCCTGCGGGGACATTCTGGATCGCGCCACGCAGAATCTCAGCGATATAGGCGGCGGTGTGCAACGTCATGGTGATGATCGCGCACCAGTAGGGATCACGCAGAAAAGGCCACAGCACACTATCGCGCACGGCCTCGAACTGCGCCATGCCGTAATAGACCAGGAACAATTGCACCAGCAGCGGCGTGCCGCGGAAGAAGAAGATGTAGCCGTAGGGCAACGCGCGCACCGCGAAAATGCGCGAAGACCTTGCGATGCCCAGCGGCAAAGCAAGGATCAGCCCTGTAACGACCGACACGCCGACCAGCTGCAGCGTCAGCCAGGCGCCTTCGAGAAAGTCGGGTAGCCACTTGATGAACAATTCCCAACTCATGCGGCGCTCCTGACAAAACCGCGGCCGGCGCGCTTTTCGAGAAAGTACATGCCAGTCATGGCGATCACAGTCAGGCCCAGGTAGATGAGGGCGGCGACGACGAAGAAGGTGAAGGGCTCCTTGCTGGCGGTCACGGCGATTTGCGAGCTGCGCATGATCTCTTCCAAGCCGATCACCGAAACCAGCGCGGTGTCCTTCATCAATATCATGAAAAGATTGCCTAGGCCGGGCAGGGCCAGGCGCCACATCTGCGGCAGAATCAGCCGCAGGAAGATGCGGCGTTTGCCCAGACCCAGCGCCAAGCCAGCTTCGCGGTGGCCCTTGGGAATGGCGAGCAGGGCGCCGCGGAACACTTCGGTCGCATAGGCGCCGAAGCACAGGCCGAGGGCGATGGTGCCGGCGGCGAAGGGACTGAGGGCAAGATTCTCGATACCGAAAATCTCACCGATACCGCGTACCAGGCCGATGGTGCCGAAGTAGATCAGCAGTACCCAGAGCAGCTCGGGTACGCCGCGCACGATGGTCGAATAAGTGCCGCCGACCCAGCGCAGGGTCGCGTACGGAGAAGTCTTGGCGAGTGCGCCGAGCAGACCGAGCACCAGGCCCAGGGCCAGGGATGCGAGGGCCAGCTGAATGGTCATCCAGGTGCCGGCGATCAGCGCCGGACCGAATCCATGAAGGTCGGGAATCATATGGGCTCAAACACCAAAGCCCGGCCTACCAGTTGGGCGGCCGGGCTTTGATTCAGACGGGTCAATAAATGTTGAACGGGAAATATTTGGCGTTGATCTTCTCGTAAGTGCCGTCGGCAACGATTTCCGCCAGTGCCTTGTTCAGCTTCTCGCGCAGTTCATCGTTGTCCTTGCGCACGGCCATGGCGATCTTGTCGTTGTCGAACACCGGCTCGCCCTTGAATTCGAAGTCCTTGCCGGCGTCGCTCTTGAGCCATTCCCACTGTACGAAGGAGTCGGCGAGGATGCCATCGACGCGGCCCGAGGCCAGATCCAGATAGGCATTTTCCTGGGTGTCATAGAGCTTGATGTCGACGACGTCGTCCATGTTGTCTTCCAGCCAGGTGCCCGCAATGGTGGCGCGCTGGGCACCGATGACCTTGCCATCGAGATAGTCTTCGTCAGTTTTGAAATCGACCGATTTCGGTGCCACGAATTGCAGCTTGTTGGTGTAGTAATGATCGGTGAAGTCGACAGCCTGCTTGCGCTCCTCGGTGACGGACATGGAGGCCGCGAGGAAGTCGAACTTGCCGGCGTTCAGCGCAGGGATGATGCCGTCCCAGTCGGAGGTGACCACTTCGCACTCGACTTCCATCTTGGCGCAGAGGGCGTGGGCGATATCCAGGTCGAACCCGACCACTTGGCCGCTGGCATCGATCAGGTTGAAGGGCGGGTAGGCGCCCTCGGTACCGATACGCAGCTTGTCGGCGGCGAAGGCATTAGCGCCAATCATGAGGGTGGCGGCGGCGGTCAGCAGAATCTTCTTATAGCTTTTCATGCGGTGTTGCTCCATTAGCGATGGCTGGACATGAACTGTTTACAGCGTGCCGATTGCGGGTTGTCAAACACCTGCTCGGGCGTTCCTTGCTCTTCGATCCGGCCCTGGTGAAGAAAAACCACTTCACTGGAAACCTGTTTGGCGAAGTTCATTTCATGCGTGACGAGCAGCATGGTGCGACCTTCGTCGGCCAGCGACCGGATCACTGCAAGCACTTCTTGTACCATTTCCGGGTCGAGCGCCGAGGTCGGCTCGTCGAACAGAATCACTTGCGGCTGCATCGCCAGGGTGCGCGCGATCGCTGCACGTTGCTGCTGGCCGCCGGACAGCTGGCTGGGATAAACATGACGCTTGTCGGCGATGCCCACCTTGGCCAATAGCGCTTCGGCGCTTTCGGTGGCTTCGGCCTTGCTCAGGCCAAGCACGCGGCGTGGCGCCTCGATGATGTTGTCCAGCACGCTCATGTGCGGCCAGAGATTGAAATTCTGAAACACGAAGCCGAGCTTGCTGCGCATCAGATTGATCTGCTTGGCGTCCGCGGCAACCAGATCGCCGTCTTTGGCACGCTTCAGGCGCAACTGTTCGCCGGCGACGAGGATCTCGCCCTCGTTGGGGTTTTCCAGCAGATTGATGCAGCGCAGGAACGTGGATTTTCCGGAGCCGGACGAGCCGAGGATGGAGATCACATCACCGTCGCGCGCTGTCAGCGAGATGCCCTTGAGTACTTCCAGATCGCCGTAGCGCTTGTGCAGGTTGCGGATTTCCAGTGCGGATATGGCCTCAGCCATTGAGCTTCCTCTTCCCGGACCAGGGCATTGCATGGTCCTTTTCTGTGTAAATTGCGCTCCGGCCGACTGCTCGCCATCCTGGCGAGGCGCAAACCTAGCATGGGCTGGGGCATGCGCCAAGCGCGGCGCCATGCCGAACTTCGTGACCGGTTGGTCAGCAAGTGCTGGTCCCGTTGGCGTGCCCTTCTATGTATAGATTAATTTGCCGCTACCGGCGCGAAACGATGAGCGGAACAGCGAGATCGCTACGACTGCCGTCTGCGGAGTTCCTGCAGACGGCACGGCCGCGCGTGGCTTCGCTCATGGCTGATCGGATTTGGGCAGGTCGGGCTCGCCGCCCAGCATCTCGTCGTGCGCTTCCATTTTCCATGGCAGGCTGCCTGGGGAGATATGCAGGAAGTGCAGGTATTTCTCGAACTGATCGAGTATGTCGCTGATGATGTCCTGCTGGTCGTAGCCGTAGATGTCGTAATGCTGGCCACCGCGGCGCAGGAAGACCTCGGCGCGGTAATACTGCTCGTCGGCATCCGGCCCCTCCGAGAGCGCAAATGCGGGCATGGCATAACCGACCATGCGGATCTCGTAAATGAAATCCACCTGATCTTCCTTGATGACTTCCAGATAAACACGGGAGTTGGCCTCGTCTATATGCACCTCGGCGTTCCATTCCTGTCCGCTGAGCTCGCGCTGCACCCGGCGCATGGCCTTGAGCACGGTGCTGCCCATGAATTCCACGACATTGCCGCGATCCGGAAAACTGACCATGCCGGCCAGACGCTTCTTCCACAGGCCCGGGCCCGCGTTGCTGGCCAGGCGGCTGCCCTGCATATGACTTTGCAAGCTGGTTTCATGGTGGCCTTCGATGATCAGTGCGCGCCACATGCCCAGCGCGGCGATCAGCATGATGATGGCGAACGGCAGCGCGCTGGCGATGGTCATGGTCTGCAAGGCACTAAGGCCGCCCGCAAGCAGCAGGGCCGCCGCGACCACGCCCTCGGTTGTCGCCCAGAACACCCGCTGCCAGACCGGCGTATGAATGGCGCCACCGGCGGCCAGCGAGTCGATCACTAGCGAGCCGGAGTCCGACGAGGTCACGAAGAAGGTGACGATCAGCACCACCGCCAGGAACGAGGCGATGGAAGTCATGGGCAGCAGTTCGAACAGCTTGAACAGCGCGATGGCGTTGTCCGCCTGCACATCGGCGATCAGCGAGGTATAGCCTTCGACCATGATCAGGTGCAGTGCGGTATCGCCGAACACCGAGAACCAGAGGAAGGTGAAGATTGTCGGCACGAACATCACGCCGAAGACGAACTGGCGTATCGTCCGGCCGCGGCTGATCTTGGCGATGAACAGCCCGACGAAGGGCGACCAGGCGATGGTCCAGCCAAAGATGAACAGCGTCCAGTTACCGATCCAGTCGCTGCGCGAATAGGCCTGCAGATTGAACGTGCGTTCGATGATGTTGTTCAGGTAACTGCCGGTGTTCTGCAGGAAGGTCTCGAGAATGAAGATGGTCGGGCCGGCGAGGAACACGAACAACAGCAAGGCGATTGCAAGAATCATGTTTAGCAGCGAGAGGTTCTTTACGCCCTTGTCGAGTCCGGCTACCACCGAGCAGATCGCCATGGCGGTGATGACGACGATGGCGATGATCTGCACACCGATGCTGACCGGAATTTCCGGCCATAGATAGTTGATGCCGGCGTTGATCTGGGTGACGGACAGGCCCAGCGTGGTAGCGATACCGAACATCGTGCCGAGGATCGCAAATACATCCACCACATGGCCGATCGGCCCGTAGATGCGCTCCCCAATGATCGGATACAGCGCCGAACGCATCGAAAGCGGTAATCCATGACGGAACGAGAAATAGGCTAGCACCAGGCCGGTCAGCCCGTAGATTGCCCAGATGTGAAAGCCCCAATGGAAGAACGCGATCTGCATCGCCTGCTTGGCGGCATCGACCGTTTCCGGTGCGCCGGCGGGTGGGGAGGCGTAATGCAGCACCGGTTCGGCCACGCCGAAGAATAGCAGCGCGATGCCATAGCCTGCCGAAAACAACATGGCGAACCAAGCCGGGAAACTGTATTGCGGCTCGGCATGGTCCGGTCCCAGCTTGATGTTGCCCCACGGCGTCATGGCGATGCCGACGATGAAGATCAGAAAGAAGGCCACCGACAGCATGTAGAACCAGCCGAAGTTGGTGGTGATGAAGGCCAGCGTCGCGCTGAACACCTCGCCTGCCAGCTCGGGATTGCTCATCGTGCCGACCACCAGCAGCAGGGTCACGACCACTGCCGGGATGAATACGGGGAAGAGAATGATGGCCTTGGGTAGCTTCTTGTCTGCTTCCATATGTCGTTCTGGACTCTTGTTGGAGAGTGGGGCGGAAACGCGCTATGGCTCCGAAAACGAAACTGCTGTCAGAAGGGTAGACGGTGATTTGCCGGGGAATGCTCACCCGGTAATCGGAATCGATGAAGATGCGTTCGCATCAGTCAATTGAGAGAGGGTCGTCAGCGCGCACATGACTGGCGCGACCTTAAGGATTGAGTAACGGATGGCTTGTGCCGATCGAGACGATGCCAGCATGTTGTCGAAGCGGTTAATAAGCTGGTTCCAGCTGGTAGCGACGCAGTATTTTGGGCACCGTGCCGTCTGCTATGGCCGCACTCAGCGCCCGCTCGAAAGCATCGAACTGCGCCGCGCTGATCGTCTTGCGCGACAAGCCGATGCCGTAGGAGACCGCCTCAAGCTCTCCCGCCTCGCGCACGCCGTCGAGTTGTTCATCTTTGATCAAATGCCAAGCCACATCCTGATTGAGCACCGCCAGACCTTCTTCGCCGAAGCGCCCCGACTGCAGCATGTGCAGCAGGCGGCGATTGTTGGCGGTCAGTTGCATTTGCACGTCGGCAACCGATTTGAGGCGTTCGGACAGCACGAAGGAAGTGCCGGATGGGCCGTAGACGCCAATAATCCGACCGGCCAGATCGCTCGGCTGGCTGAATACGAAGGAACTGCCCTCGCGGGCGAAGACACTGTAGCGTGACGTTACCAGCATGCGGGTAATATGAAATTCGCGCTCGCGCTGCGGTGAGCGAACCACGGTGAAGATGCCATCGACTTCGCCCTGTTCGGCCAGGCGCAGCGCCCGCCGCCATGGGTGAACGACAATCGAGCATCCTTGGCGTAGACGCTCGCAGACCGCTTGCACGATTTCCACCAGCGGGCCATTTGCCTGATGTATTTCGGAATCGGTTTGGCTGAAGCCCTCGACCGCATAAGTGAAGGGTGGGAAATCCTCGGTGACAAACGTCCAATCTGCCGCTTTCGCCTGGACGCTAAGCATTAGCCAGATCAGTAAAATCGAGGGGAACGTCCGCACTGCTTGTGCTCCTGCCTGACCGGCCATCCTAGCTATCTGCCGTCCTGAATAAACTGAGACCTTTATATGTCATATTCGGCTAAATGGCAGCCTAGACCAGAATATCGTGGCGTCGACAGAAAAAATCCAACGTGTATATGGCGGGTCCGAGGCCTTGTTTATGGAAGGCGCACAAGAAGCGCAACCAGCCAAGCTTCCAGCTCCGGGTGAACGACAGGCTGACCGCAGCCGAGTAGCGCCATTCCCACCTGAGGTCCTTCACGTACTGCCAAGGTACGAAGTCAAGAAACGCTTCCTGCTTGTCTGAGAGCGCCCTGTAGGGGCCTCGGGCTATGTTGGCCGGATCGTCTCCCGAACATAGCGGGCCGCTGGCACAAATCGCAGGCAATAAAAAACCCCAAGGAGGTTAATTCGCTTGGGGTTTCTCGGTATTAGTGGTGCCAGGGACGGAATCGAACCGTCGTCTGTACCCCTTGCAGTTTCTGGCTTCGACCGATTCGTAAACTGGTCGGTGCCCCTAAAAATGCCCCTAAAACAAAAAATGCCCCGGTTTCGGGTCAGAATCTTACCTACCAGTGCCTACGCCTGCCAGCCTCACGCACGCGCAACGAGGAAACCGGGTTAGCGTTCAATCCGTAGGGCGGGACCGGTGTCGCAACGGACTGGCTCAGATTTCCACCCCCTCCAGGCGTATCGTGACGTTACCGTGTGGTCTTAGTGCTTCACTGGCCTGCCTGCTCCGGCCTGCTGTCAGGTGATCGGAATCTAAACCGATCTACTTTGGAAACCGTGGGGGCGCTTGATATACGTTGATTGTTTTTCAGCCTCACCCCTTGGGGCAACCTTGGGGTGCCTCCCCGTAATCACCCCGTCACCCTTGCACTAACCTTGCTGTGTCGCCTTGTTGCGATCTTGTTGTTCATCTCGCCCAATATCGCCCCAGCGCCTTTCCCTAATCTTACCGTCCGCCTCACCCTGATATCACCCTTCTGGCCTCGCGCGCGTACTGGTCACTAAACCGGCTTTCATGGGGTTGATGCCCCGAAACGGGGTAGTGCGTGAAAAGTGCGCGTGAACGTGCGCACTTCCGTGCGTACCAGCTTGCGCACCAGGACTGCGAACCAATAGCGCGAACATTGCACAGCCCTGCCGTGGTCGGCTTAGCGGGCCATGCCGGAATGCGGATTTTGGGGAAACAAGAATGTGGCTCCCCCTTCGTTCGGGCTGCCAGTCGCGTGAACTCTTGAGCCACCCCCCTTATAGGTTCTCCCGGTGGGGCCGTAGGGCTGCGGGTGATTCGTGCCGTGACCGTTCGCTATATACGGCGCTGGCTGGTGGGTTGGTTGTTGTTTCGTTGTCTCGCTCCAGGCTTCGCAGGTCGGGCGCTGGTGCTGGGCAATAGGCCAACTTGCGCCGGTCGTTTCCGCGTGGCTGGTAATCGTTGCGGGCTTGCTGGCGGGGCTTCCAGCGGAAGGCGGAACCGGAAGCGGGGTCAGCCCGGAAAAGTCGGTATGAAGCGAAAAGGCGGGGCGCGAATCACCCGTGACGGTGCCGGGGGCGGGGGAGAACCTAAGGGGAGTCCTCCCGTCCATAGTGGCCATGCCCGCGCCATCGTGCGCGGTATTCTAGGTTCTAGTCTGCGCTATGGCGCACTAACGGCGCTCGGCTCGCCCGACTCCCTTAGCTGTTCAAGAGCAATGCTGCAAAATATCTCCGCGACAACCGAAAACCCGGTTCCGCTACCAAACATAAATGGAGCGTCTCCGTTGTGCTTGCCGTCGGGGCTAGTCATGGTCAGCTTGCCCTTCTCTTTGATGCAATCAGAAATGCCGATACTCATTTCATATAGCGATACGGACTTTCCATCTGCAGCGGTGAAACGGGTATCAGCGGTAACAATGAGTCTGTTGTGCTCGTCCCGCCCCAAGCTCGCTGAGCCAGGCTTTCCATGGAGCACCGCGCCGCCATCTAAATCGACTAGCTTTGGCCAATCTTCGGCCGCTGCCGCGCCGCTAAGGCAGAGAACAATGAGAAGTAGTAGTTTCTTCATGGGACTTCCTGTCGCGTAGATATTGTTTGCCATCATAGCTAAGCGCACCCTGACCTTGCGCCAAGGCACGCTCGCTATCGCTCCAGCAGTTCGCAAGCATGCGACCAGTTCTGGCGTTCTTACTGCGCCATAAGAACTGGCGCGGCCTTGGTTATGCCTAGAAGCCCTTTTTGGACCGCCTGCTGTGTGCCGGGGCTGTTGCCTTGACCGAGCACAGCAGAGCGCAGCAAACCACTGTTCAGCGCAGAGTTTGCCGCCCTGCCAGCGCCCAACAGACCTATGCCGATAGGAATGCCACCTGCCCCCGCCCCGACACCAATACCGGTAGATCCGATAATCAACCGCTGAAGTGCGCCGTGAGGGCTCTCGCGAGTGACCATGAACTGTGCCGCAATGTCCGCCAGCTCCTGCAGGTCAGGGCTATTGACGTTCTTCATGTTCGCTAGACGAGCGATGGAGATATCACCCTCCGCGCCGTTCTTGGCGATCTTCTCCAGCTTAAGCATGTTGCCGTACTGCTGGCGAGTCGCTGCAAACTTGGCTGCCTCTTCCGGGCCAAGGCTGCGATCCAAGGCGCCCATTAGCGACTTTTTCAGGTCAAGCGCGTAATACGCCTCGGGCGAGTTGCGCTTGCCGATTCGATCCAGAGTGCGCTTGATGTTGTATGCCGCTTGCCCGTCAATCTCGCCGGACGCCGCCTTGGCAATAATGTCGTCTATCTGGCTCTTGATTATCCGCTCGCCATCGCTGCCAAGCTCTCGAGAAGCACGGTTTGCATGCTCTGCCAAGTCGTCAAGGAACGTCTGGTCGACGCGCACGCGGTTGTTCCTCAGCACGTCATCGAACTTACTGCCAAGCTCGGCGCCGGCCTTTCGCAGTGCCATGGTCACGTTGTCCGAGTCCTGCCCGAACGTGCGCGACAAGGCGCGGTTGAGCTGGCTCGTCATACGCTCCTGCGTTGCTGCGCGACCGCTCAGCGGCATGTATTCCAGCGAGGCCGCCAGGGCATTCAGTGGTTTGCTGTTGGCAATGCGGTCTGCAGGGATTTGCACGCCGAGCGCCTTGGCCCGGTCAGCCAATGCGACAACCTCGGGCGCGACGCTGCCACGAATGGCACGGCCGGCATGACGCACTCCGCTGATACCAACAGGCAGCGCTCCGCCCATCAGTGCGCCTAGCCCCGCGTCCTCCGGGTTAATGAGCCCTGCGGCGGCTGCTCCCGTTATCGCTCCGCCAGCGCCACGAGTGGCCAAGCCTGCAAGGCCAGTTTTACCTGCCACGTTGAGTCCGCCAGACGACAGCGCGCTGGCCAGTGACGGAGCAGCGCCTGCCGCGCGCGCGCCGCCAGCCAGAGCCGGTCCGGCGCCTGCGGTCCCGGCGATCTCGCCAGCAATCTTGCCGGTTTTGTAGAGCATGGAATCAGGCTGCGCGCCCATCTCGCGCAGACCGCCATCGATGCCTGCGCGTCGCTCGCGGTTGGACTCGAGCGACAGCCCTTTGCCGGCCAGCGCGTCTTTGGCCATGTCGTAAGGCGCAAGGATGGTCGAACCAATGGAGCCAGCACCGCGCACGGCGCCCGCCAGCAGATTGCCGGCCCCCTGGCCAACAGACTGGAGCATTGATGGTTCGGGTTCGTCCCATACAATCGAAGCAGGGTCGATAGCGGGCCTTTTGGGAGCCTCGTCCCAAATGACTGTGCTCGGATCTGGCCGGCTAGATTCTTGCTCAAGCCGGGCGCGAAACTCGAATTCTTCTTCCTCGTTTAGAGGGGTGAGCATTTTCATGCGGCTATGGCCTCCGCTGGCGGCAAAAGCCTTTCTGCCAAGGCAATTAACGCGGCGCAGGCTTGAATGTCGCCCGCAGCGGCGGCATCGCGAAGCCGATTTCGGGCCGCCTCTACTTCGTGCTTGGTCAAATCCCTTGCGCGACCCCGCCGTTTGTTTGGTTGCTGATCTTCTGAGAAGGCCATCGTTAGCGTCCTGTAATGAGTAGCTGAGAAATACATGTCGTGTAAGTTTACATGCTAGCAAAGACCGTGCTTATCACAAGTTTTTGCTGTGTATCTGTCCAGTATTGATGGGGCGGCTTGCCTGTCGCTGCCGCCAACCAAGCCGCGCTTCCGTCTCGATGTGGAGCGCCATCCGTGGCGCCTGCGATCAAACCACGCGCAGCACGGGCGGCAGCTTCGGCCCGGAGGGGGCGCCGGGTGCGAACGGATCGGGTAGCGCTCCCTCTGGTGCGTTGCGGATGAAGTCAGCCATAGCCAGTAGGCAGGCTTGATACAGCGGCCCGCCGTCGCCCCAGGCTGCGCCGTGGCCTGTTGCGCTGTCCTCCAGGCAGGCAATAAGCACCAGCTCGTGTAGCCCGGTGTCGCCGTCGCGGATCGCTTGTGCTCGATGCGCCGGGTTCACGCTCAGCAGATCGCACAGCCGGCCAAAGCCAAGTGCCGCCGTGGTGCTGGTGCTTTGCAGGATGACGGCCCGGCCTATCCCGATCAGCGCCCGGTTCATACCTTCCAGCGATTCGGCTAGATGGTCGCTGGCTTGCTGCTCCAGGTCGGCAACGGCTGCGGCAGTGAATGGCAGAAAGGCTTTCAGTTTCGCGGCTTTGCGTCTCAGTGCGCGCCGTTCTTGGTGGATCGTTGCGCGCTCATGACAAAAAAGGCGACATATCCGGCGCGTGGCGATCAGTTGCGTGCTCACGCTGGCGCCTGGCTTGTCGGCTATGTTGGCGAGTGCTCGAATCTGGCTGGCTTTCATGGGTTCGGCTCCTTTGGTGCGCCGTCTAGTTCGGCATCAGCCCAGCGCCAGCGAGCGGCGGCAAAGGCTTCGGAATAGGTCATTGGCTGTCCGACCATGTAACCAATCGGCTGGCCTGCTCGGGTGATCCTCCAGGCGGCGCGCTTCGGCTCGCTGGTGGCCTCTGGTGCGGTTGGTCGTGCTGGTGCGCTGGTCGGCTGCTGCGGATCGTTTGCGGCGGGTTGAACAGGTGCGGTAGCTGGTGCTGGTCGCGGATCGTTCGATAGCCCCAGGTGCTCGGCAAGCTGTGCAAGTGCGCTCATTTCGCTTTTCCTTTTGTGTTTTGCCGTGGGGACAGAGGGGACAAAGGGGGCAGCCAGTAACGGCGCGGGCTGTAGCTGTCCCCTATGCCTGTCACTGGGTGGGGGCAAAGGGGGCAAATTGTCCGGCCTGTCCCCACTGTCCCCTTGCCTTTGCAGCGGGTGGGGGCAGCTCTAGCCCTTGCGGCACTAGGGCGCCCCCGCTGTCCCCACTGTCCCCAGTAGGAAATGCAAGGTTCGTTTACTGTTCCGGCTCCAGCCTGGCGGCGTCGATCCAGTACAGTTTTTCCTTGCGCCCGCTGGGCAGCCGCTTGGTGGCTTGGGCACGGCCCGGTTCACGCTTGGCAATTGCTCCGACCGACTCCAGTGCCAGCACCACGCGCCCCAGGTCGTAACCTTTGGCGGCTTCCTCCAGGCCGGGGCGGTTGAATAGGTACAGGCGCCCGGTCGGGCTGTCCTCCCAATACCCGGCGCGGTCCCTGGCTTCGCCTTCGGGGTCATCGGCGGATGAAAACCGGGTGTCGCCGTGGCGGGCGATGAAGTCAGCGATTGCGCGCAATATCTGCCGATC
Organism: Stutzerimonas sp.; assembly: GCF_982611455.1. Taxonomy (NCBI): domain Bacteria; kingdom Pseudomonadati; phylum Pseudomonadota; class Gammaproteobacteria; order Pseudomonadales; family Pseudomonadaceae; genus Stutzerimonas; species Stutzerimonas sp. The sequence continues at coordinate 21,040 of NZ_CEXBBO010000028.1, read as the reverse complement.
CTCGCTTGGGCCTTGCCCCCGGCCTGCTCGCCATACCTCAAACAGCCCCAACATTGCGTCGCGGGCTGCGCCAGTCGGAAGGGGGAGAATGCCAAAGCTGATAGCCAGTTCCCCCGCCATAGCCACCAGGGCGAAGCGTTCGGCAGCGCGGCTTTCCTGCCCGCTGGTGCTCGGGTACTGGTTGCAGAGTTGCGCCAGCAGCGCGGGCAAGTCGTCCTGCTCGCCAAGCTCCAGCAGCTTGCGGATAAACTGCGGCCCGGCGTGCCCGTAGTGCGTCACGCTGGCGCGCTGTATCGCGTCGGAGAACTCCCGGCCCCCGGTCATGCCGTGCAAGTTGTCCCAGGCGCCGAAGGCGCGTCGGGCGGGTATATCCAGCAGGCGGATTTCCTGTCCGGCCCGGCTGCGCTTGCCGCCTTCGGCCATCAGCGCCGATAGCCCCAGCTCACCAGATGAAAACAGCATGACGCGCCAGCGCTTCGCAGCCCGTGCCGAACCGTTGCGGCTGGCTCTGGCCTTGCCGGTGCCGTTCGCCATCGCGTAGACCACGGCGCCTATCTCCCGTGGGTCGGCCTCGCCTATCTCATCCAGCGCCAGCAGCGTGTCATTGCGTTGGCTGGCAATGCCTTCCAGCCCGTTGCCAGTAGCGCGCCAAGTGCGCTTGAAGTCTTCACCGTGCCCCCATACCGAAGCCCCGGCCAGAATGGCGGAACTCTTGCCGGTGCTGGAATCGCCGACGATGTGAAAGCCCCCGCCTTGCCGTTGGACGTGGTACAGCAGCGGCCCGGCAAGAGAAGCGCACACGCTCAGCACCAGCAACGGGTTGCCCTCGCACTTGGCGCCGATGCTGTCTTGCCAGCCTTCCAGGGTCCCGCCTTGGCGGTAGTCGTCACCGTTGGCGGCTTCGCTCTGGAAGATCGCTTTGCCCTTGCCTATGTTCTGGCGCGGCATGATGAAAAGTTCGCGGGTGTGCCAGCCGGTAGACGTGGCCGCTATCACGCGGTCCTTTGGGTATTGCGCGGCGATGTACTGGCAGACCTTGGCGCGGCGCTGGTAATCAACGTCCAGGCCCATGCCCAGCAGAACGGACAGGATCGAATCGGGCTTGCCCGCCAATAGCTCGTTGGGCATTGCCCAGGTCAGTTCGCGGCGGTCGGCGTTGCGGAATCGCAGCAGGCGCCCGTAATCGCCGTCCTGGCCTTCGTTGCGGGTGACGGCTTCGACATGCAAAGGCCCGCACAGCCATTCATCGAACGGCAGATACTCGCCGCTTTGCTTGTCCAGGCTTTGCCCGTGATACCAGACGCCGGGGCGCAGCTTCACGCCGTCCAGTGTGATGGCGTGTTCATACACCCGGTAGCAGGGGCGCTCGATGGCTGGCGCGACGGCTTCCGGCACAATCGGGGTGACGATGGCTGCGCTCATTGTGCGGCCCTCCAGTTGGCTAGATCGTTGAAGTCCGAAAGCTCCAGCGGGGCATCAGCGGGAAAGGGTGGCAGTACCAGCCCACAGCCCAGTACGGCGGCGGCTTGGGTGGCTGCGGCGCGCCCGGGGTTCCCCTTGCCCTCGGCTTCGGTCTGGCGGTCGTCATCCCCCGCGATAATCAACGGGCTGTCCGGGTGGTGCCGTTGAAGCTGGCGCCCGACTTCAAGCAGGTTGCCCGCATTCATGGCGCAGGCCACGGCGGCGCCGGTTTCGGCATGGATGGTCGCCCCGGTTGCCCAGCCTTCGCAGACATACAGCGGCTGGCCTGGCTCCAATACGCCAATAGGCGAATAGGCACCCTTTACCCGGCCTCCAGATAGGAAACGCTTACTGCCGTCCGCTGCTATGCGTTGCAGGTTGCACAGGTAGCCATCGGCATACAGCGGCACCAGCAGAACGTCACCACGTTGGCGCATGCGATGCGGGGCAATGCGCTTGCGGGTCAGGTAGGGGTGCTCGGGGGCAGCCGGTCGGGCCTCGCTCCATAGCGTGCCCGCATAGCTGGCTGTCGCAATCTGGCGCCGGGTCTGGTCGGCTTCGCGTTGCTCCCGTGCCTGCTCGACGCGCTGGCGGATCAATTCGGCTTCCATCGGGTCGGCGGGTTTGCGGCTGCTCCAGGTGCTAGAACCTCCCGCCTTCCAACTACCGAACGCACCCGATGCGATGCCGTCCAGGTGTAAGACGTACCAGCCGTTGAGTGTGCCGGCCTTGTCGTCTGGCACGCGGAAGCGGTGAATGGTGCCGTCTGCCACAGGCAGCCAATCCAGCGGTCCGAACGTGGCTTGCAGGGCGTCGCGGAAGGCCAGTTCGGCTTTCTCCAGGCAAGCCGATCCCCTCGGCGCGCGGGCGCCGTTTTGAATGGTCATGGTTAGCCCTCTGCGGTCGGGTTCGGTGAGGCGGCCTTGCGGCGCTCCAGCTCGTACTCGGCGCCGTTCGCAACGTCCACGAGCCTGCCGGACAGGGTGCCCAGCGAGTTGATAAGCCAGCCGATATTGCGGGCGGTATCGTTGGATAGCTCGCCAGCGTCGGCAGTCCAGGCCAGCAGCTCACCGATAGCGGAAATGCCGTGCGCCACGGTCAGCGCCTCGCATTCAGCTGTGCGCTCGATGGCGTCCAGATCATCAGTGGACAGACGGCCCATGCGCAAAGGATCGGGCAGCAGGTGACTCCAGCAGACGGCGCTCATTGGGCACCCCCTACGGCGTCGGCCTTCTCTTGCAGCTCACTGGCGCGGCAATCCATGTAGTTAGCCAGATCGTCGGCCAGGTACTGCCCCAAGCTGGCCAAATCCTGCACACGGCTTGCGCGTGCCTCCAGCAGTGCGGGGCTTGGCTCAAGCTCCCGGTGAATCGCAGTCATCAGGGCGGCGAGCCATCGGGCGTGCTCCTTCCCATAACGGACCTGTTCGATTGCGTCGTCTGCGACGCTGGCCATAGCGGCGAGGCGACTGCTCATTGCACACCCCCTACGGTTTCCAGGGAACGGGCGCGGGCCATCGCTTCGTTGTAGCGGCGCAGGCGGACGGACAGGGACGAATCGGAACGCAGCGCAGCGAAGGCGCGGGCCTTCCAGGCGGCGGCATGGGTGGACGGATTGCGGGTGGTTTGCATGGGTGGTGCTCCTTGGATTGTGGAGCTGCCACGAACCGTCGCCAAACGATTAGGGGTGGCAGCTGTACGCGGGTTGGCGAACCGGCATCCAAGGGAACCGGCAGACCTTTCGGTCTCCCACGCACAGCCGCCATAACGGACTGCGGGCACAAAAAAAGCGCCAGCTGTCTGCGGTGCGGCGCTTGTGCGCCTTGGATAGTTCGGGTCGCCAAACCCGGTCGCTGAATTTGCAGCAACGGGCGAACCATAGCGCTGCTGGTGCTGGCTGGCAAGTGCAAAGGCGATCATGCGGCCACCCCCTTCGGCTTGCAGGTCAGGGCCACCAGAACGGCGCGGGCGCGCTTGTGCTGGCTCGGCGGCAGACTGTAGCGGGTCACGGCGCAAGGGGCGCCCCAGCGGTTCGGGACGCGCTCTTGTTTGCGCTCGATTGCCAGCCCGTAGCGATTCGCCAGAACTGCAATGGTGCTAGGCAAACAGTGATCGCCGATGCGCTCGGCTTCGAAACGGTTAACGCTGGCGCCGCTCAGCATGTGCGCCAGAATGCGAGCAATCTTGCTCGGGCCTTCGGTGGTAGCATTTGCCTTGCGCGGGCGGCTTTGTTCTTCGGGACGGGTCGCCTTTTTCATTTCAGGCTACCTCCCGCTGTGCGGCCATTTCATCGCACCAAGCCAAGATTTCAGCCTCGACAAAACAGCTTGATTTCGGACCTAACTTGACCTGCTTCGGAAAGGTTCCGGCAGCAATTCGCCGGTAGATTTCAGACGTGGAAAGGCTCGTGTACTCCTTCACCGTGGCCAGCTTGATAAAGCGGCGGGGAAGTTGGGCGGGGTTGGTATGTGCGGCCATATCGTGTTGCCTCTTGGGCTTTGTTGAACACGATTGGTATTGAATACACCGAAGGGGCCTTGCACCATGCCGAGATTTAGCCGTCGAGTTGTTCCGGAAAGAGTCGTCGGACGGGTTATTCCGACTGCGCCTCGATACTTGCAAGAGCCTCCAGTTCCGCGAGGCTATCCATTAATTCTGCGGCCAGCTTAGGCACTGTTTTCCGGAAACTGTCACCACCTTTGCGGTAGCCAACAGCCTCTGCCATTAGATGATGAGAAATTTGGTTGCCCGTTTCCTTCGCCCAGATGAAGAGATCGAGATAAGGCAATAGGCCGTAACGCCCCCAGTCCTTATATGCGGGGCGCTCCCTCTTGCTAGTACCGCTCGGTCGCTCGGCGCGGGCAGTTCTGAGCCAGTCGGCAAAAGCTTCAATCAGCACAGGGTCAGAGGCTTGGAGGTCGACCATTACTGGATAGGCAGAATCAAAGAGCCTCGTTATCGTGCCTACGCGTGCTTCAAGAGCCCAATTATCACAGTTGCCCGCTGCGACGTGCTCCCATAAACAAGTTCGGCTCTCGTCGCCTCTATCATGCTGCGCTTGCCAAGCTAGATCTTGGAATATCAATGGACGTATCGGCATTGAATGGCCGCACACTCCCTCCTCGATTGGTGAACTTCGCAATGCCTCCAAAACAGCAGGAAGCCACTCGTGGATCTGCGGATAAAGCTCCATCGGAAGACGGTGGTTTTCCATCACGCCGAAGCAGTCTAGGATTACGGAGCGGGTTTCCAGATTGTTTGCCCATCGCGCAGCGTTAAACGACTCACACTCGCGGTATTTCTCCAACCGGAACCACTCCGGTAGCTGTGCAAGCGTTTCGATCTTTGCCAATACCATGCCCTCCCAGGCGCCCCACGTCCTGAATAGATCGGCTGGTCAGGCGGGTGGGAAGTCCGCTTTTCGCTCCGTCGAGCTAGGCCAGCCAAAACCATTAAGCCTTGCGCTTGATACTCACCACGTTGGTGCCGCCACATTGCGCGTCTATCGAATCAGCCCAGGCTTGCATCATTTCCCGGCGCTGCTCCAGGTAGGTCGCGTGGTTGTAGGTGTCGCGGATTTCGTCGTTGTCGCCGTGGGCTAGCTGGCGCTCGATCCAGTCCCGGTTATAGCCGCGCCCGTTGAGTTCGGTACTCAGCAGGTGGCGGAAGCCGTGGCCGGTCTGGCGGCCCTCGTAGCCCATCAGGCGCAGCGCCTTGTTAATCGTGTTCTCGCTCATTGGCCGGTCGGGGTTTTGCTGGCCTGCGAACACTAGCGGGTAATCGCCCGTGATTTCCTTGAGCTGGCGCAGGATGGCAACGGCTTGGCGGGGCAGGGGCACCACATGCGGGCGGCGGGCTTTCATGCGCGCTTTCGGAATGGTCCAGGTGGCGCCGTCCAGATCGAACTCCGACCAGGGCGCCTGGCGTAGCTCTCCAGGCCGAACGACTGTCAGCACCAGCAAGCGGATGGCGCAGCGGGTCAGGGTGTTAAGCGTGGTCGATTCGATCTTGCCCAGCAGCTCGGGCAGTTCGGCAAAGGCAACGTGCGGATGGTGCCGGGTGGCTTTTGGCGGTGCGGCTACCACGTCCAGATCGGTGGCCGGGTTGGCTTCGACCACGCCACTAGCCAGACCGAAGCGGAATATCTGGTGTAGCCATTGGCGAATCTTGCCAGCGGCGTTCAAGGTGCCGCGCGCTTCGACCTTGCGCACCAGCTCGACCAGCTCCGGGCGGCTGATAGCTTTAACCGGGCGCGCGCCGATGCCGGGTATCAGGTCGTTTTCCATGTACAGCTTCGCCTTGTAGGCGGTGCTTTCGGCCCAGCGTGGCGCGTTGTAGGCGTACCACTCTCGCGCCAACGTCTCGAATGTCATGCCATCGGCCCGTTGCGCTTGTTTGGCGGCTTTTTTCTCTGCGCTGGGGTCAGCCCCTTGGGCCAGCAGCTCGCGTGCGTCTGTGCGCCTCTGGCGGGCTTGCTGTAGAGACACGGCAGGGTAAGCGCCCAAGGCCAGCCGCTTTTCCTTGCCATCGAAACGGTACTTGAGGCGCCACAGCTTCGAGCCGTTGGGCGTGACCTCCAGATATAGCCCTTGGCCGTCGGTCAGCTTGTAGGGACTGTCCTTGGGCTTGGCTACCTTGATCGCGCTGTCCGTCAGCGGCGTGGCTTTCCGTGGCATGGGGCGCACCTCGTAGGGGCATAAATTTGACCGAACCGGCCATGCCCCAAAGAATGCCCCTAAAGATTGGGGCTTACAAGGGTTTCCACGGGAAGTATAGACAACAAAAAACCCGCACTAGGCGGGCTTCTTGTGGGCTTTCGGGTGATGCTGACACCACCTGAAAACGAAAGGTGGTGCCCAGGGACGGAATCGAACCGCCGACACGGGGATTTTCAATCCCCTGCTCTACCGACTGAGCTACCTGGGCAACGGGGCGCTATTAGACGGATTTGGCTTTTGCCTGTCAAGCGCGGCCGGGAAAATATTTAGCCAGAACGGGCGTTTAGCGCTGTGCTCGGTCTTTATCAGCCGCTTCCGGTAGGTCTCGGGGAAGGCGGGCATGACAGAGCGCCGTGCGCTTTGGCTACGACGGCTTATTCGCTTGGCGGTACGTAACCTTCGGCCTGGGCGTAATCGTCACCGGAGAAGAATTTGTCCATCTCGGCCTGCAGGAACTTGCGATCCTCGGTATTCATCATGTTCAGGCGACGTTCGTTGATCAGCATAGTCTGGTGCTTTTGCCAGTCATCCCAGGCCTTCTTCGATACGTTGTTGTAGATATCCTCGCCCTTTGGTCCCGGATACGGTGGGCGGTCGAGGCCGGGGAGTTCTTCTTTGTATTTGCGGCAGTTCACGGTGCGAGTCATGACATTTCTCCTGCGTTCAATTCAGCGGCGGCGCGCTTGAGCAGCGTCTTTACCGGGGCGGGAAGTCCCAGTCGCGGCGGGGTGGCGAGGTTATACCAGAGCCAGTCCGCCTCGGCCACGGCACCGGCCCTGGACTGAACCTGAATCAGCCAAGGCTCTATGGCCAGTTGAAAATGGCTGAAGGTATGGCTCAGGCCAGGTAGCTCGCGACGATCCTGCACCTGCAGGGCGTGACGTTCGGCGAGCGGGTCGAGGGCGGCGAGATCGTCCAGCTCCGGCAGGCTCCAGAGCCCGCCCCAGAGGCCGGTCGAAGGACGGCGATAAAGCAGGATGGCGCCCTCATGGTTGGCCAGCAGCGGCATCAGGGTGCGCTTCTGCGGCAGCGCCTTGCGGGGTTTGGGTATCGGAAATTCGGTTTCGCGACCGAGCAGATGGGCGCGACAGCCGGCTTTCAGAGGACAGAGCAGGCAGCTGGGTTTGCTGCGCGTGCAGAGCGTCGCGCCCAGATCCATCATGGCCTGGGTGTAGTGGTTGACCCGTTCCCGAGGGGTAAGGCGCTCGGCGACATCCCATAGCTGCCTGGCGACTTTGGGTTCGCCCGGATAGCCATTCTGGGCCATATAGCGGGCGAGCACGCGTTTGACGTTGCCGTCGAGAATCGGGGCGCGCAAGCCCATGCTCAGGCTGGCGATCGCGCCGGCGGTGGAGCGGCCGATGCCCGGCAACTCTGCCAGTTGATCCACACATTTCGGGAATTCACCGCCATGCTCGGCGACGACCAGTTTGGCTGTCTTGTGCAGGTTGCGTGCACGGCTGTAGTAGCCGAGTCCGGTCCAAAGATGCAGCACTTCGTCTTCAGCGGCGCCGGCCAATGCTTCGACCGTGGGCAGGGCGTCCATGAAACGATCGAAATAGCCGAGTACGGTGCTGACCTGGGTCTGTTGCAGCATGATCTCCGAAACCCAGACCCGGTACGGTGTGATGCGTTGCTGCCAGGGCAGATCCTTGCGGCCGTGACGGTCGTACCAGTCGAGAACGGCTGCGCCGAACTGCTCTGAATTCATTGGTTCCGCATTCATCGGTTGAACAGGCCCTTCAATGCGTCTTTCAGCTCTGGGCTGACCTTGTCGCCGAGCTTCTCCTCGATCGTCTCGTTGAGTTTATCTCCGGCGAGCCTGGCGGCGATCTTGCCGAGGCCGTCCTTGTCGAAGCGGCATGCCTTGGCGCCCAGTTCCAGCGGGCCTCGGCAGCGCAGCGGCCATTCGATACCGACATAACGATCGTTTACTTCGCAGGCCGGGTCGGGCATCGCACCGTTGTCGCCCTCGATGACGATGCCGACGCGGTAGTCCATGCCCAGCACGGGTAGATCGACATCGCCGTTGCCGTTCACGGTCAGGCCGGGGATGCTCGCCTTGAGGTCGGGGTTGCTGGCCACGCCGTTGCGCAGGGTGAGATTGCCCTTCAGCTCGCGGAAAGGGGTGTCTTTGCTGCGCGGCTCGCTGGTAAGCGGCTTGCGGTTGAGCGTGGCTATGGCGCGGCAGAGCTGTTGTTCGAGGTTGGCATCGACGAGGATTCCGTTGTCGACGATGAAGCCGATCTTGCCGTTGAGGTTGTCGATCCAGGCCTTCTGGCTATTGCCCTGGGTGCGAATGTCGCTGTCCAGATTGAGCAGGCCCTTGATCACCACCTTTTCGTCCTGGCTTTCGAGCAGGCGCTCGACCGGCACGCGAGCGAGGCGCGCCTGGGCGGTGATCAGAGGTACCTCGGGTCTTACATCGAGGCTGGCCGAGGCTTCCATCCGGCCGTTGTAGATACCGCCGCGCATTTCTTCCAGCGCCAGCAGGCCGCCCGCGGTGCGGGCCTTGAGTGAAAAGCCGTCGAGCGGCAGTTTCATTGCCGTGAGGCTGTCGATGTCCAGATTGACTTGCGTGTCCAGGCTGCGCAGCGCGCCGATCGGCAGCACCGAGGCCTCGCTCCAGGCCTGCTGGGTGGGCTTGTCCGGTAAAGGTGTGGTGCCAGTGCCAATTACGGCTGCTTCGGTGGCGTCTACCTCGCTCTGGCGTGCGGCGCCGGCCGAGTCGTCCGCACTTGGCGGCGGCAGATAACGGTCGAGGTTGAGTCGATCGCCCTTGAGATTGACCCGCAGTGCCTGCTTGGTGAAATCGCTGATGCCGACCTGGCCGGTGAAGGTACTGTCGTCCAGCTTCAGATTGAGCTCTTCGAACGTCAGGCTGGTCGAGGTGCCGGCCAGACGGGTGACCAGTTCGGCTTTGCTCAAGGCAGTAGTGTCGGCCATTGCCGGGAGCTGCTGGCCGAGGCCGTCGAGGAATGCGCGCAGGTTGAGCTCGGCGATCGACAGGGTGCCGGCAATCTTCGGCTGATCCTGCAGGTCGCGTGCTTTCAGCTCGCCAAGACCGCGCAACTGGTTGGCGGTGAACTTGAGGCTGGTCCACTCAGCGATATCGGCCGCCAGGTCGACCAACAGCTGTCCCTGAGCACTGAAGGATAAGGTCTTGCCTTGCAATGGCTCGCCGGAGGCCTCGCCGCTCAGGCGCAGATTTTCGAGCTGGTAACGCTGCAGTTTGTTATCGAAGCGCAGCGCCCCTTGTAGTTCGGTACGTGCACGCATCACTGGTTTGTTGCTGCCGAAGAATGCGTTGAGCTTGACCGGAATCGATGTAGCTTCGCGAATCGCACCAGTCGTCAGCTCGATACCTTCGGCGCTGAATTGCTGACCGCTCCGCGCGTCATGGTAGGCCACCCGCGCATCGCTGACAGTCAGGCTATCAATGTCGAGGCGCAGCGGACGGCTGGGTCTGTCCGGCTCCTGCTCGTCGGCAAGGGGCTCGGTCTGCTCCGCTGGCGGTGTCTCATCGGGCTGTTCGTCGCTAGCGGCCGGCTGGCCTACGCCTTCCCAGTTGCCCTTGCCGTTTTCGTCGCGCGCTAGGGTCAGGTTGAGGCCGTTGAGGGTAATGTCGCTCATTTGCACTTCGCGGCTGAACAGTGGCAGGACCCGTACCGAGAGGCCAAGCATGCGCAGGTCGGCGAAGGGCTGCTGCGGTGTGCGCGCACTGGCCAGGGTGGTGTCGTGCAGTTCCAGGCCGAGCCAGGGAAACAGACTCCAGCCGATATCGCCCGCGATATTCAGCTCAAGCCCGGCCTTGTTGCGGGCGAGCTCGCGGATCTCGTCTTTGTAATCGTTGGGGTCGAACAGATGCGTCAGGGCGAAGCCCAATGCGACGAGGAGCAGCAGCAATCCGAGAATTACCAGGCCCAGGATCTTGCCGAGCGCTTTCATGGACAGGTCCTTTGTGTTTGGCGTTCAAAAGCAGCGAGTATAGCGCCGCGAGCCATGGCTTACGTGGCAGCTGCCGTTTGAGTGGCGCCTGTGGCTGTGGTTCCTGCGCGGTGACCGATGCGTTCTCAAACTCCGGCAGGCGCGGCTACGCCGATGATCGGATAGCGCTACAGCGGATCCAGCGGCAAGTGCATCCGCGCCGCCAGTGCCTGGGCTTCGAGCTGTTCCGGCGGCGCTGCCAGATGCAGCATCTTGCCGGCTTCGCCTGCCAGGCGCTGGCTTTCCTCAAGGATGCGTTTGCCTACACCACGACGGCGTGTGATCTTGCGTACGCACAGGTGTGACAGGCGCCAATGCTGCTCGCCGCGTTGCAGCAGGGCCGCGCCGAGCAGGCGATCGTTGAAGCGACCGGCAATCAGGTTGCCATTGGCCAATGCCGCCTCGATCAGCGCTGCGGCATCGGCATAGGGCGCCAGGAGCCAAGCAGGGGCATCAGCGAAAATCTTCGCCAGATCGATGCGATCCTGCTGGCTGGGCTCGGTGAGCGTTTCGACGAATACAGGCATGCTGACCTAGTGCTCTTCATGGGTGCCGACAAGCATAACCGTGCCTGTTTGCAAGCGCACGACACCCCGACTCGATTGGCGTCCCAGTTCGCCAAGCTTTCGGGCGCCCGTTGGGCAGAGTCTGGATTTAAGTTCGATGCGCAACGCACCGGCAAATAGTGTCAGCTTCCGGACGCACGCCGAACGGCGGGCGCGTATCCCCGCTGGAGGGTTTGAGCCTATAATGCGCCTCTTTTTTAGCCCCACGATCAGCGGAGCTGTCGATGTCCGAACGTACGGCATGCGTAGAGCGCAATACCCTGGAAACCCAGGTCAAGGCCACCATCAACCTGGACGGTACCGGCAAGAGCCGCTTCGCCATCGGCGTGCCTTTTCTCGAGCACATGCTCGATCAGATCGCCCGCCACGGCTTGATCGATCTGGATATCGAGTGCAAGGGCGACCTGCATATCGATGATCACCACACTGTCGAGGACGTCGGCATCACCCTCGGCCAGGCATTCGCCAAGGCCGTCGGCGACAAGAAAGGCATGACCCGTTACGGGCATTCCTACGTGCCGCTGGACGAGGCGCTGTCGCGCGTGGTGATCGATTTCTCCGGGCGCCCGGGATTGCAGATGCATGTTCCCTACACCCGTGCGACCGTCGGCGGTTTCGACGTCGATCTGTTCCAGGAATTCTTTCAGGGCTTCGTCAACCATGCCTTGGTGACCTTGCACATCGACAACCTGCGCGGACACAACACCCATCATCAGATCGAAACCGTGTTCAAGGCATTCGGCCGCGCGTTGCGCATGGCGGTGACGCTGGATGAGCGCATGGCCGGACAGATGCCATCGACCAAGGGTTGCCTGTAATGCAGACCGTCGCTGTCATCGATTACGGCATGGGCAATCTGCACTCGGTCGGCAAAGCGCTCGAGCACGTCGGCGCCGGCCGGGTGTTGATCACCAGCGATGCCCAGGTGATTCGCGAGGCTGACCGCGTGGTGTTCCCCGGCGTCGGTGCGATCCGCGATTGCATGGCCGAAATTCGTCGCCTGGGCTTCGACGAGCTGGTGCGTGAAGTCAGCGTCGACCGTCCCTTCCTCGGTATCTGCGTTGGCATGCAGGCGCTAATGGAGCGCAGCGAGGAGAATGGCGGTGTCGATTGCATCGGATTGTTTCCTGGCCAGGTGCGCTTCTTCGGCAAGGACTTGGAAGAAAATGGCGAGCGCCTCAAGGTCCCGCACATGGGCTGGAACGAGATGGAGCAAGCGATTAGCCACCCGTTGTGGCACAACATTCCTGCCGATGGCCGCTTTTATTTCGTGCACAGCTATTACATCGAGGCGGGCAACCCGCGCCAGGTAGTCGGTCGCGGCCGTTATGGCAAAGACTTCGCGGCGGCTCTGGCTGACGGCTCGCGCTTCGCCGTGCAGTTCCATCCCGAGAAGAGCCACACCCACGGGCTGCAGTTACTGCAGAACTTCGCCGCTTGGGATGGCCGATGGTAATGAGTCGGGCCAAGCTCAAGGCACCTGTCCTGACGCTGGATACCGCTCAGGAGCAGGCTGCGCAGCAGATCATCAAGCGCTTTCTGGAAGATCGCTTCGAGCTGGAACTCGGCTCTTTCGAGGCGCAGGAAGTGCTTGATCTGTTCGCCCGTGAAATTGCTCCGCTTTACTACAACAAAGCGATTTTCGATGTGCAGACTCACCTGAAAGAAAGGTTCGAAAGCATCGAAAGCGACTTGTGGGCGCTCGAAAAAAGCTGACCTTTTAACCGACACCGATTTGAACAGGTTCGAACCATGCTGATTATTCCCGCGATCGATCTCAAGGACGGCGCCTGCGTGCGTCTGCGTCAGGGCCTGATGGACGACGCCACGGTGTTTTCCGATGATCCGGTAGCAATGGCCGCCAAATGGGTCGAGGCCGGCTGCCGCCGCCTGCACCTGGTCGACCTCAATGGCGCCTTCGAGGGCCAGCCAGTCAATGGTGAAGTAGTCACGGCGATTGCCAAGCGCTACCCGAATCTGCCGATCCAGATCGGCGGCGGCATTCGCTCGCTGGAAACCATCGAGCATTACGTCCGCGCCGGCGTCAGCTACGTGATCATTGGCACCAAGGCGGTCAAACAGCCGGAATTCGTCGGCGAAGCGTGCCGTGCGTTTCCGGGCAAGGTCATCGTCGGTCTGGATGCCAAGGATGGGTTCGTCGCAACCGACGGCTGGGCGGAAGTCAGCAGCGTGCAGGCCGTTGATCTGGCGCGCCGCTTCGAGGCCGATGGCGTCTCGGCGATCGTCTACACCGACATCGCCAAGGACGGCATGATGCAGGGCTGCAACATCGAAGCCACGGTGGCCCTGGCCAACGCCAGCCGCATTCCGGTGATCGCCTCCGGCGGCATCCACAATATCGGCGACATCCAAAAGCTGCTCGATACCAACACGCCCGGCATTGTCGGCGCTATCACTGGCCGCGCGATCTACGAGGGCACCCTCGACGTGGCCGAGGCGCAGGCGCTCTGCGACCTGAAGTTCAAAGACGAATAAAAGCGCTGAAGGCTGGAAGCTGGACGATTACCGAGCTGCCTTTTCGTCCAGCCTCCAGCCTTCAGCCTCCAGCGGTTTTTATGTAGGAGGCCGCATGGCCCTCGCCAAACGCATCATCCCCTGCCTCGACGTGGACAACGGCCGCGTGGTCAAGGGCGTCCAGTTCGAGAACATTCGTGACGCTGGTGATCCGGTGGAAATTGCCCGTCGCTACGACGAGCAGGGCGCTGACGAGATTACCTTTCTCGACATCACCGCCAGCGTGGACAACCGCGACACCACGCTGCACACCGTCGAGCGCATGGCCAGCCAGGTGTTCATTCCGTTGACCGTGGGTGGGGGCGTGCGCAGCGTGCAGGATATCCGCAACCTGCTCAACGCCGGCGCTGACAAGGTCTCGATCAACACCGCTGCGGTGTTCACACCGGAATTCGTCGGCGAGGCGGCTGAGCGTTTCGGCTCTCAGTGCATCGTCGTCGCCATCGATGCCAAGCGGGTTTCCAAGCCGGGCGAAGCGCCGCGCTGGGAAATCTTCACCCATGGCGGCCGCAAGCCCACCGGGCTGGACGCGGTGCTCTGGGCGCAAAAGATGGAAGCATTGGGTGCCGGCGAAATCCTGCTGACCAGCATGGATCAGGACGGCGTCAAGAGCGGCTACGACCTCGGTGTGACCCGCGCCATCAGCGAAGCGGTGCATATTCCGGTGATCGCCTCCGGCGGTGTCGGCAACCTTCAGCATTTGGCCGACGGCGTCATCGAAGGCAAGGCCGATGCGGTTTTGGCGGCAAGCATTTTCCATTTTGGCGAATACACCGTGCCCGAAGCCAAGGCCTATATGGCCAGCTGCGGCATCGTGATGCGTTGAGTCCCGCCCGCCTTGGCTGTTTAGATCTCTTCTCCACGACCTAAACGTCGGAGCGCGAACCACTAAAACCGCTCAACTCGCTGCGTGACCACGAGAACGCCGCCAAGCCGTTCACGCAGCAGGTTTTGAGCGAGATGAAGAGTGACGGCTCTGTAGACGTCCTTCTGGGCCGCTATCTCTGAGGGATCACTCAGCGGTAGATACCGCCCGCGCCGTGAGCGAGCATTGCTCGATTGCCCCGCGTGGCGATCATCTGACCGATGTCCACCCAGTCGACTCCCGCCGCTTGCAGGCGCGGCAGCTCGCGTTCAAGAAGCGCCAGCGTGCTGGCGTGAGGATGTCCAATGATCACCACTGAACCCTGTTTGCGCGCCAGTTTCACGGCCGCGTGAAACTGCGCGGCAACGGCGGCGGGGCTGGGGTCGTCATCTAGAAAGATATCGCGGGACAGGCTGGCCAATCCGACGCGTTGCGCGACGGCCGCTGCGACCGTGCCGGTGCCGGTGCGGCTGTCGAGAAAGAACAGGTGACGCTGCTGCAGCTCGGTCATCAGCGATGCCATGGGCTGCTGCCGATTGGTCATCTGGCTGCCCATGTGATTGTTTACACCGCTGGCATGAGGAACCTTCGATAGCGCCCTGTCCAGGCGCCGCGCCAGCTCCCCTGGCTGCAGTTGGGGCTGCCAGGCGTAGGGGCCGTCGGCGGGAGCCATCGGCAGATGCAGCATGACAGTCTTGCCTGCCGCGTTGGCTCGTTCAGCCAGTGCGGTGGCGTGACGGGTGTCCGGCAGAATCGCCATCGCCACCGGACCTGGCAACGCCAGAACGCGTCCGTCCCGGGTGGGGTTCTGGCCCAGATCGTCGATCACCAAGGCCAGTTTCGGCATTCTCGATACTGCCGCCAGGCGTTCCGTATCAGCGTGTCGCGGTCCCGTGGGGTCGCTGGCGCCCCCCGGAGCGCCAGCTACGAATAACGGCGACAGGATACCCACTAGCAGACCTGCAAGCCGGTACATCCGTTATTGGCCGCGGGTGAGATTCAATCCCTTGAGCAGATTCAGCGCCTGGCCGAGTTGGAAATCCTCATCCTGAGGGCGCGGAGAATCGCTGGCGATCTGGGTGCTGGTAGGGCGTTCCGGGCCGCCATTGCCGTTGCCCAGATGGCCGGCGAGATCCGCCTCGCGAACGCCTTCGGCCGTCTGTTCGCGGGTGAGCTTGGCGCGGGTCACTTCGATATCCGGCTCGATGCCCTGGGCCTGGATGGAGCGGCCGTTGGGGGTGTAATAAAGGGCCGTGGTGAGTTTCAGCGCGCGGTCGTTATTCAGCGGCAGTACGGTTTGCACCGAGCCTTTGCCGAAGCTATCGGTGCCCATCACCACGCCGCGCTTCTGGTCCTGCAGGGCGCCGGCAACGATTTCCGATGCGGAGGCGCTGCCACCATTGATCAGCACCACCAGCGAAACACCTTCGCTGGCATCGGCGGGATCGGCATTGAAGCGCAATTCGGAGTTGGCGATGCGGCCTTTTGTATAGACGATCAGGCCGTCGGTGAGGAAATGATCGGACACCTCCACCGCCGCCTGAAGCACGCCGCCGGGGTTGTTGCGCAGGTCGAGCACCAGTCCGTTGAGCTTTTTACCGTTTTCCTTGCGTAGCCGCGCGAGCGCTTTGCCGACTTCCTCGCCGGTATTGATCTGGAACTGCGTGACGCGCAAATAGCCGTAGCCGGGTTCGAGCAGTTGGCTCTTGACGCTGTTGACCTTGATTACCGCGCGGGTGAGCTTGACCGTGAAGGGCTTGCCGCCCTCGCGCACCAGCGCCAGCGAGATGTCGCTGCCGGGCTTGCCACGCATCATGCCGACCGCGTCCATCATCGACATGCCCTTGGTCGGCTTGCCATCGATCTTGACGATCAGGTCGCCAGCCTCGATGCCGGCCTTGGATGCCGGCGTATCGTCTATCGGAGAAACGACTTTAATGAAGCCGTCTTCGATGCCGACCTCGATGCCGAGGCCGCCGAACTCGCCGCTGGTGCTTTCCTGCAGCTCGGCGAAGGCTTCGGGTTCGAGATAGGCGGAGTGCGGATCGAGGTTGCTGAGCATGCCCTTGATGGCGTTTTCCAGCAGGGTCTTGTCGTCGACCGGCTCGACATACGCGGCCTTGATCCGGTCCAGCACCTCGGCGAAGGTGCGCAGCTCTTCCAGTGGCAGCGGTGCCTTGTTGGTCGGGGTGTCCAGCGTGATCGGCTCTGGTGCCAGCTCTGCCGGTGGTTGCTGGGCCCAGGCGCTACCGTACAACCCCAGCATGACGGCCAGGGCTAGGGCGGATGGATGGGCGAAACGGCACAGGTGCAGCATGTCTGACTCCAGTTGTGAGGGGCGCGCTAGCAGCCGAACCGGCCTATCCTTGCGCACGACACCATTGTGCCGGGTCGCTCGGGCGGCCCTGTTGGCGAATGGCGAAATACAGTGCGGCAGATTCCTGCCCGCCACTGTTTCCTACGGTGGCGATCGGGTCGCCCGCCTTGACGATTTCTCCTGCGTCGCGCAGCAGGCTTTGGTTGTGGCCATACAGGCTCAGGTAACCATTGCCGTGGTCGAGAATGACCAGCAGACCGGCGCCACGCAGCCAGTCGGCAAATACCACCCGGCCGCCATGCACCGCATGAACCTGAGTGCCGATGTCAGCGCCGATCAGGACGCCGTCCCACTTGGTTCGAGCGTCGCCGCCGCGTGGAGTGCCGTAGCGAGCCACCAATCTTCCATCCACCGGCCAGGGCAGCTTGCCTTTGGCCGTGGCGAAGGGGCCGCCGAAGCTGCCGCCCGCACTCGATACCAACGGGCCGGAAGGTGCCGAAGCGGTACTGTCGGAACGCTGCTGGCGCGTCTGCTGCTCACGCGCAAGGGCCAAGGCTCGCTGCCGTTCCTGTTCGGCTTCGCGTGCCTGGCGGGCTAGGGTTTCCTCGATGGTTTTGAGGACCCGCTCGAATTGCGCCTGTTCTTGCTTGCGGGCTTTGATTTTCTGATCACGACTGGAAATGTCCCGGTCGAGCTTGGCCAGTGTCAGCTGACGTTCCTTGCTTACTTCGGCGAGTTGGGCGCGGCGCTCCTTCAAACCATCCTGCTGCTCAGCGAGTGTGGCCTGTTGCGCCTCGATGCCCGCTTCGACATTGGACAGCTGGCTCAGCGTTTCGTTAAAACTCTCGACCTGCTCGAAGCGCGCCTTGCTGAGGTAGTCGTAGTAGGTCAGGGTGCGGCTGAATTTTTCCGGGTTCTGCTGGTTGAGCAGTAGCTTCAGATATTCTTGCCGGCCGCTTTGGTAGGCGGCGCGTGCCTGGATGCCAATCAAGCGCTGCTGCTCGATGCGGGCACCTTCGAGCGTAGTCTTCTCTTCGTTGAGACGTTCGAGCTCCGCTTCGCTGCGATCAATTTCCTGCTGCAGTGAATCGGCCTGTTTTTCAAGCTGGCCCATCTCGCTTTCGGTGGTCTGTAGCTGCTTCTGAACGGCAGACTTCTCCTGTTCGATCTGCTTGAGCAGCTTCTGCAATTCGGCTACGTCCTTGCGTGCCGCTTCGATCTGTTTGCGGGCATCGGTGCGCTCGTCGGCCATGGCCGGGCCAAGCAGGCAGAGCAGCGCGAATGCGAGAAGAATACGAGGCATGGGAGGGCGTAACCGAGAGTTCAACGACCGTCGTAGTATGCCTAAAAATCCAGCTGGAAGCTTGAGGCGTGAAGGCCGGACGAAAAGCAGCGGCAGGCGGCGGGCAGAATTAGGGTGGGTTGCAACCCGTCGAAACGGAGCTGGCGTCCCGCGCGTCTCGAGGGTTTCACCCGCTCTAAGATTTCTCCAGTCTCCAGTCTCCAGTCTCCAGTCTCCAGCCTCCAGCGTTAGCGTTCTAATTCGACAATCGAGCGGCCGGTCATTTCTGCAGGTACCGGCAAGCCCAGCAGGGTCAGCATGGTTGGGGCTACATCGGCGAGTACGCCACCTTCGCGGATTTTCAGCGGGCGCTTGCCGACATAGATGAAGGGTACCGGTTCGCAGGTGTGTGCGGTGTGCGCCTGGCCGGTCATGGCGTCTTCCATCTGCTCGACGTTTCCGTGGTCGGCAGTGATCAGCGCTTCGCCGCCCACCTTCGCCAGCGCCTCGACGATGCGGCCAACGCACGCGTCCAGACATTCCACAGCTTTCACTGCTGCCTCGAAGACCCCCGTGTGGCCGACCATGTCGCCGTTGGCGTAATTGACGATGATGACGTCGTACCGCTGATTTTCGATAGCGTCGACGATGCGATCGGTGACCTCTGGCGCGCTCATTTCCGGCTGCATGTCATAAGTAGCAACCTGCGGAGATGGGATGAGAATGCGCTCTTCTCCAGCGAAGGGCTCCTCGCGACCACCCGAGAAGAAGAAGGTGACATGGGCGTACTTCTCGGTTTCGGCGATGCGAAGTTGAGTCTTGCCATTGTTGGACAGGTATTCGCCCAGCACGTTGGTCAGCGCCTGCGGCGTGAAGGCGCTCGGAGCTGGAATGCTCGCAGCGTACTGAGTGAGCATGACGAAGCCGGCCAGCTGCGGCACGCGGGCGCGTTGGAACTCGCTGAAGCCGGGCTCGACGAAGCAGCGGGTCAGCTCGCGCGCGCGATCGGCGCGGAAGTTCATGAACACTACGGCATCGCCGTCTTCCACTCGCACCGGTTCGCCGATGGTGGTGGCCTTGACGAATTCGTCGCTCTCACCGCGCTCATAGGCGGCAATCAGGCCATCGACCGCGTAATCGGAGTGGTAATCGGCGTTGCCGTCGACGATCAAGTGGTACGCCTGCTCGACGCGATCCCAGCGGTTGTCGCGATCCATAGCGAAGTAGCGGCCGATCAGGCTGGCGACACGACCCTTGCCCAGGCGAGTGAACGTGGCCTGCATCAGCTCGATGGAGTGCTGTGCGCTTTTTGGTGGCGTATCGCGTCCGTCGAGAAAGGCGTGCAGATAGATTTTTTCGGCGCCGCGCTTGGCAGCCAGTTCCGCCATGGCAACCAGATGGTCCTGATGGCTGTGCACGCCACCATCGGACAGCAAACCGAGGATATGCACCGCCTTGTCGGCGCCGGCGGCCTTGTCGACCGCGGCGCAGATGTTCGGGTTCTCGAAGAAATCGCCATCGCGAATGGATTTCGTCACCCTGGTGAAATCCTGATACACCACACGGCCTGCGCCCAGGTTCATGTGACCGACCTCGGAATTGCCCATCTGCCCGTCCGGCAGACCCACGTCCATGCCACTACCGGAGACCAGTCCGTGCGGCTGAGTGGCGCACAAGCGGTCGTAGACGGGCTTGTTGGCGGCGTGAATAGCGTTGAACTCCGGGCTATCGCTATGTCCGAAGCCGTCGAGGATGATCAATACCAGGGGTTTGGGCGCGGCAGGCATGTGTCTGGCTCCTTGCACGGGGGCGCGTAAAATGGCGGCGAGTCTACTGGCAAGCCGGTTTGGCGTCACGATTCGCTAGGGTTCAGCCTAAAGGGGTGGGCTGTGTATACTGGCCCGCATTTTATCCCCTGGGTACCCTGTTGATGGTCGCTAACCTGATTGAATTTGTCTCTAACCACTATGTTCTGGTCAGCATCTTTCTGGTGCTGTTGGCCCTTCTGGCCTTTACCGAGGCGCGAAAGGGCGGCAAGAGCCTGAGCAATCGCGAGCTGACCGGCCTGGTCAACCGCGAAGAAGGCGTGGTCTTGGACGTGCGGGCGAAGAAGGAGTTCGACGCCGGCCACATCGTCGATTCATTGAACATTCCCTACGAGAAACTGGTCAGCCGACTGGGCGAGCTGGAAAAGCACAAGGGCAAGACGATCGTTGTCGTCGATGCCATGGGCCAGCACGCCGGAACGGCCTGCCGTGAGCTACAGAAGGCGGGCTTCACAGCCGCCAAGCTGTCCGGAGGGATTTCCAGCTGGCGCGGCGAGAATCTGCCAGTGGTCAAGTAACTATGCCTAAAGTCGTCCTCTATACCACCGCCTGGTGCCCATTCTGTGTTCGAGCGAAGAGCCTGCTCGATCGTAAGGGCGTCAATTACGAAGAAATTGCCGTAGACGGCAAACCCGCGTTGCGCTCGGAAATGGCAAGCAAGGCCGGGCGTACGTCGGTTCCGCAGATATGGATCGGCGACGAGCATGTCGGCGGCTGCGACGAGCTGCATGCGCTGGAGCGGGCCGGTAGACTGGATGCGATGCTGCAGGCTTGATTCGATTTAACGGAACCTGCTGAGGCGCCGGTAAGAGCCGGCGCCCCAGGGCGACTCACAACGACACGCATAACAAGAAGGCTTCACATGACTGAACAAGCAAACAATGGCGCTGCCGCGGCTCAGGAAGAGCAGGGTGCACAGTTTTCCCTGCAGCGGATCTATGTTCGTGACCTTTCGTTCGAGGCACCCAAGAGCCCTGAGATTTTCCGTCAGGAGTGGAATCCAAGCGTTGCGCTGGATCTGAACACCAAGCAGAAGTCCCTCGAAGGCGATTTTCATGAGGTCGTGCTTACGTTGTCTGTTACGGTCAAGACCGGTGAAGAAGTGGCCTTTATCGCTGAGGTTCAGCAGGCCGGCATTTTCCTGATCAAGGGGCTCGAAGCGCAGGCCATGAGCCATACCCTTGGCGCGTTCTGCCCGAACATCCTGTTCCCCTATGCTCGCGAGACGTTGGACAGTCTGGTCACTCGCGGTTCATTTCCGGCATTGATGCTGGCGCCGGTGAACTTCGATGCGCTCTACGCTCAGGAAATGGCGCGCGTGCAGCAGGCAGGCGACGCTCCGGCTACTGCTCATTAATAAAGGCAGCGGTAAGCTTTAAGCGAGAAGCTGGAAGCAACGCAAGGCTTGACGGTCCTCCGATCCAACCCATGCTTCCAGCTTCCAGCTTCCAGCTTCCAGCTTCCAGCTTCCAGCTTCCAGCTTC